>NC_013851.1:750833-1068750 GCF_000025485.1 Allochromatium vinosum DSM 180
CTCATCACCGGGCATGGCGACGTGGCCATGGCGGTGCGCGCCATGAAAGCCGGAGCCATGGACTTCATCGAAAAGCCCTTCCATGACGAGGATCTGTTGCGCAGCCTCCGCAACGCGCTCGACCATGATCAGAAGACGCGGGCCAATCGTCTGGCGCGTGCCGACATCGCCATGCGTCTGGCCGAGCTGACGCCGCGCGAGCACGAGGTCATGGCCATGGTCACGGACGGCAAGTCGAACAAGGAGATCGCCGCCGCGCTCGGGGTGAGCGCCAAGACGGTCGAGGCGCATCGCGCGCGGGTGATGGAGAAGATGCGCGCCGAGTCGCTGGCCGAGCTGGTGCGCATGGCGCTGATCGCCGCGCCTGAGGCGTTGGTCTGAGTGCCGGGCCGGCGCGCGATCGGTTAGGGTAGCGCATACGAGAGCTGCACCCACAGGGTGCGCTCGTCCACCAGCGGGTAGTCCTCGTCGTAGGTCAGCGCCGGCGCGGGCGATCGGACCGTCTCGCCCAGCAGATTGGTCAACCCGAGGCGCAGATCTAGCCCCTGGGCGCCGACGTTGAACCAGCTGAGCGTGAGCGTCACAGTGTCGTAGCCGGCCAGATCGCTTCGGGAGTCATCGCTCGCGCGCGCGGTCCCCGACATGATTCCAGCGTCCGGCCAGCAACACGTCAGGAGCCAGGTAATAGAACAGGCTCAGGTTGCCCAGCCAGTTCGCGGCCCCCGGAATCGGTCCGCCGGTCTCGTAATTCAGGGTGTCGGCGTAGCTCAGGTTGGCTTGCAGCTTGAACCGGCGTCCAAACGCTTGTAGCCACTCGAGCTCGACGCCTTGCGTGCGCGCTTCGCCGAGGTTCACCCAGCTGCTTCCGCTCGCGGTGATCAGGTCGTACAGCCTGGAGTAGTAGGCCGAAGCGCGCCCGACCGTATCGGCACGCCGGAAGATGTAGGCGAGTTCCGCCGTGCGGGTGGTTTCCGGATCGCGAGCCGTCTCGATCACAGGCAGAAAACTCTGGATATGGCGCTGGAGCAGGGAGGGCGGGAAAAAGGCGCTCGCGACTTGCGCCTTGAGCACATGCTGATCCGTTACGCGCCAGACGGCGGCCAGACGGGGGGAGACATTGTCGCCCACGTCGCTATAGGCGTCATAGCGCACGCCCAGGGTCAGGTCGAGATCGGGGCGGGCAGACCATTGATCCTGGAAAACGACACTCCGGATGGTGCGCGACGCCTCCGGGTCGATGAAGCCGAGTTCGCCTGAGTAACGGCGCATGAACGGCAGCGGTTCCAGGGTGAGCAGGTCTATATTGAAAGCCCACCAGGCATCGAGCATTTTGTCTTCGGCGACACTGACTTCGAAGCGCATCCGGTGATCCGTCCAGCCCTCCCAATCGAGCGCGGCGTCCAGCTGGATGCGGTTCGAATGGGTATGGAGCTTTTGGCGCGAATCCTCCGGCATGATGGCACCGATGCCCAGAGCCGGCAAACCGGCCGGAGCCAGGCGCTGATCGGAATCCAGCCAACCCTCATGCCAATGCACCTTCAACTCGGCACGCGATTGATCGCTCAACGAGAACGCATAGCCGGCCTGAATGACCGACTTCGTCTGTGCGATTCCTTCGTCTCCCCATTGCATGGGACCGGGCAAGATATCGATCGCGCCGAAGAAGGGGTCTTTTTGCGTCGTCTGATATTTTGGACTTTGGACAAAGCATCCTGCCAGCCAGCAAAAATCGTTCGCTCACATACAGTTGGAGTAGACAAGTCCCCTGCAGAGGAGAGCGAACGATGACCACTTCCATGTTGAAAGATAGCCTGGAATCGCTCCAGCATTTCCGTCAACGCCTCTACGAGCACCTTGGCGCGCGCCGTGACGCCAGCCTCAATCTACTCGATAGCCTGTGCGCCAACACTCAGGCGCGTTCGGTGGTCGAGCTGAGTTTGAACCCGGCCTTCGAGCGCGATTACACCAGCCTCTACGCCGCGATCGAGGCGTTCACGCCGGAGCCGACGGCGCGCGATCCGTCCCCGTCGACGGGGTTGTCGGCCTTGGTGTCTGAACAGATTCCGGCGCCTTCGCCAGCGCGTCCATTCTGGCTGTTGGGGGTGGACACCACGCCGAATCCACGCCCGTTCGCCGCGACCTTGGCCGATCGTGGGGTGGTCTACCAGCCCAATCCGGCTCCGGGCAACAAACCGATCGCTGTTGGGCATCACTATTCGGTGGTGGCCGCCTTGCCGGAACGCTCCCGCTGCCATCCTCCGTGGGTCGTACCGCTCCAGGCGCGGCGCGTGGCCAGCAACACCACCGCCACCGCCGTGGCGGCCTCACAGATGGCCGCTGTGCTGGCCGATCCCGCCCAACCCTATGCGACGGCGTTGAGCGTGCAGGTGGCCGACTCCCACTACAGCCACGCGGCGTATCTGCATGCGCTCAGTGCCTTCTCCAATCATGTCGTCATCGCCCGTAGCGCCGGCAACCGCGTCTACTCTCGCGCCCCGCCCGCCACCGACGGCGCGTGCGGGCATCCGATCTGGTATGGCGAGGCCTTTCGCCTCGCCGACCCCGAGACCTGGGGGAGTCCCTGCCAGAGCGCCGAATGGCCTGATCAGACCGCCTCCGGACGGGCCATTCGCCTCACACTGGAGCGCTGGGACGACCTGTTGATGCGCGGACATCGTGACAGCCCGATGCAGGACCACCCCTTCGATGTGGTCCGTTGCCGTGTCTTCGACGCCCAGACCGGGCGCGCGCTCTTCAAGCGCCCACTCTGGCTGATCGTGATGGGCCAACGCCGCGCCGAACTGTCCCTGCAACAGATTGAACAGGCCTACCGCCAACGCTTCGATCTGGAGCACTTCTTCCGCTTCGGCAAACACCCCCTGCTCCTCGATCGCTTTCAAACCCCCGACCTCACCCACGAAGAGCACTGGTGGCCGCTCGTCTGCCTGGCCTATGTCCAGTTATGGCTCGCCGCCCCGCTGGCCAGCGATCTGCCCAGACCTTGGGAGCGTTTCCTCCCCAAACCGCTCGCCGACACCCGCCTCTCACCCGCGCGTGTGCAGCGCGACTTCGCACGCCTTATTCGTCAGATCGGCACACCGGCCCGCGCCACCAAACGCCGGGGTATCTCCCCAGGCCGGGTCACAGGGACGCCAGGCCAGAGACGGGCACGACTCCCGATCGTCTTCAAGCGCCAACCGAGGCTCACCGCGACGGCTTGATCGGATGCATACCACGACACGTTTCAAGAAAGCCTACTGGGCGTCGGGAAGGAGCGTGTTTTTGTCCAAAATCCAGTGATATTGGGCCAGTAAGGAAAAGTCGCCCGCGTTGAAGCGCAGTTGGCCGAAACGATAGCTCTGTCCGTCATCGACGGTTCCGGGTGCGTTCGAGAAGGCGCCGAGACCGAGCGGATACAGACTGTCGGGTCCGGCCTCGATGCCAAGGCCGTGGCTGTCCCAGCCGGCCAGATTCATCAGTCTTGCGCGAGAAACCCCGTCCTTCAGGGCGGGGAGGGATAGCGCACCGCGCGTAGCGCGGCTAGGCCGCCCGTCTCGCCTTCTCCGCGTCTGGTTTAGATTGAAAGGCGTAACCATAGCCGTCAGCGCGTTGAAGGACGCGGCAATGGCGATAGGAAATCCCCTGAACGGTGGCGTCCTGGGTCTGAATGTTGAACGCTCCGGTTCGGCGCACCGCCACGCGCCCGACATGCACGCCGGCCCTCTTCCCGGCGGGCACTTCGGCACGCACCCAATCGCCGGTCTGGAAGCCGTGGACGCGCTTTTCACGGATGAGGTAGCCGCGCGGAAAGCCGAAGCGATCGAGACGCGTGCGACTGTAGGTGCCACGTCCGGTGGCCCGGATGGCCAGGACCGGGCGGTTCCAGTCGCGCACCTGATCGACGGCGCCAACACAGCTGGCATCCAAGGCGTGGGTCTTGGGGAGGTTCAAGCGGGAGCGGTTGAACTTGGTCCGTCCGCCGGAGCCGGTCTCGACGGGAAGCCCCTGAGCTTTCAGGGCCGCGAACAGCGCCCAGCGCGTGGCATTGACGGCGGCGGCGTCCTGGAGCGGCGCTTGGGCCTGCGCCTGGATCTGGCGCAGGAGCGCCGGTTGGCGTTTCAGAAAGTCCTCGATGGACTGGTTCCCCTTGCGCTGATTGCAGGCTCGGCAGGCGAGCGTCAGATTCGAGACCCGGTCCGAGCCGCCACGCGAGCGCGGCACGATGTGCTCGATCTCCAGCGGTACGCCCGTTGCGCTGCAATAGGCACAGGTGCGGTGCCACTTCTCTAGCAGATATTCGCGCACTTCGTAACCGGCCAGTTCGCCCTGCTGATATTCGACCCCGCTGATCTCCGGGTTCTGCAGGGCTTGGGTGTCGAACCGCACCAATTCCTGACTGAGGGCGGTGATCGGCGCCAGCCGCCGCAGACGCTTCACCCAGTTGACGGTGCTCTCGACTCGATGCTGTACCGAGGGTGGGAGCCAGCCCGTGCGGCGGGTGCGATTCAGGAAGCGCGCGGCTCGGTAGCGGGTCTTGCGAGACCGACGCGCCCGGCGCAAGTGACGCCGTTGCCCCAGGGTCTCCCGGATCGCCTGACCGCGATGCGCCAGTTCCCCGAACCACAGTCCATGCTCCAGGCGCTCGACCGCGCCCGTGTCCGCATCACAGGTCTCGGATTCGCGCACCAGCGCCAGCCCCGTGACGCGACTGCCCGGATCGAGCTTCAGGCGCAGTGGTTGAAGCGCCCCGCCGATCCGATCCTTCAGGCGAATCGTGAAGGGGGCCAGACGCACCACCACCGCGCGTCCGCGCTCCAGCAACAGCCGCGCGCGTTTCTCCGTGCACGGCATCAGCGGATGTTTCTGTTTGTCGAGTACGAATACCGCCATTGGTCTGTTCCAAACGTCTGCCCTTACGGGCCTGGTGACGGAGCCTTGCGGCTCGCTCCCCTCGGGAATGTCTGCAACCGGCTCCCGCCTCGCGGCGGCGATCGGAACCTTCGGCGCTTTGCCTTTCGCCTGCATGACTCCGACCTTCCAGGGTCCGGGACTGAGGAAGCATCCCGGAGTGGGTCTCAACGACCTGTTGCAAACGCAGCGGATGTTCACCGCTGTCCCTGGTCAACCCGGCTCGTGAGTCGCCTCACAAGCCCCCGCCTTCAGGCGGGGGTAGTTGACCGTCATCGACAGGCTCCGCTCGGGGTCTTCGAGTGAATACACGCCACCCACCTGCGTGGTATTGGCGTCACCATAACGCACATGCACGCGGCGTGCCTGTTGCAGTGTGACGATGTTCACGACGCCCGAGAAGGCAAACTCGCCGTAGAGCGCCGAGCCTGGTCCGCGAATCACCTCGATCCGCTCCACCTGTTCGACCGGCATCTCATCGAATATGAGCACGGCACCGTCGCTGGTGTTCATCGACACTGAGTCGATCAGAACCTTGACAGTGCCGGTACTGTTTCCCTGTCCTCTGATCGACAGCGTCATCTCCCCGGTCCCGTTTCGCTCGACCAGGACGCCGGGGATCAGCGTCAGGGCATCCGCCACCGTGCGCACTCCCAGCGCGAGCATCTCGGCGCGATCCAGCACGGTCATGATGCCGGGGACATAGTCGACATTGATACGGTTTTTGGTGGCCAGCTCCGTGGCCTCATCCAGGATGGCCAGCAGCTCGGCCTGTTGTCGATCGGATTGGTCGTCTTCCTGAGGCGTGAGGGTGGCATCGGCGGCTCGTAGGTTGGCGCCGGTCGCAACGCCGGCGCAGAGCGCGCTGACGGCGAGCGAGCGTCGCCAGCGGCCGACAAACGTGTCGATACTGAAGGGGATCGAAACCATAGCAACCTACGCTCTAAGGCGTTCCAGACAGTTGAACCCCAAGGCCCAAGCGGACTCAGGCAATCTTAGCAGTTTCCGCGTATCGGCAATCGCTGCGCATAAGAACGGCTCGTCCCCGCGAGCGCGGGGAACGGGATTCCTGGATGAGCCTTGTTTCGGTCCCAATCGGTTCATCCCCGCGAGCGCGGGGAACGGTGGGCGTCGACGCGATCGCGCCATTCGGTGTCCGGTTCATCCCCGCGAGCGCGGGGAACGGCGCACCCAGCCGAGGATGTATCGAGAAAAATCCGGTTCATCCCCGCGAGCGCGGGGAACGGCGCCAAGCGCCCACGGTCGGCCACATCTGGAACGGTTCATCCCCGCGAGCGCGGGGAACGGGGAACCAAGATCCTCCGTGACGCGGACCCCGAAGGTTCATCCCCGCGAGCGCGGGGAACGGCCGGCGCGGGACTCGGCTCCACATCGATGGGGCGGTTCATCCCCGCGAGCGCGGGGAACGGTCGGTGCTGGACTCGGGAATATTCAGCGCGGTCGGTTCATCCCCGCGAGCGCGGGGAACGGTGCAGAGCGGTCACTGATTCTGGAACAGAGGGCGGTTCATCCCCGCGAGCGCGGGGAACGGTTCAGCGCGGTCTTGAACGCCTCGAATGTGATCGGTTCATCCCCGCGAGCGCGGGGAACGGGTGTACACCACCTTTTCTAAGTAAAACAAGCACGGTTCATCCCCGCGAGCGCGGGGAACGGTATTGTCAGACCCATCAGAAATAGACCATAGCCGGTTCATCCCCGCGAGCGCGGGGAACGGCTCGACAGCAAGCGCTTCCTCTTCCAGCAGGACGGTTCATCCCCGCGAGCGCGGGGAACGGGACGGCAGGATAGTACGATGCGCGATTTCGTCCGGTTCATCCCCGCGAGCGCGGGGAACGGCTGTGATGCGTCGTTTTTTATTCCTGATTTTACGGTTCATCCCCGCGAGCGCGGGGAACGGAGGTCAGAGCCGCGCAGGGCCAAATACGCGCGCGGTTCATCCCCGCGAGCGCGGGGAACGGGCGGCATCGGTGCCGTAGCCGGCCTCCAGCGCCGGTTCATCCCCGCGAGCGCGGGGAACGGGACATCACGCCGCCGATCTGCGTGCCGTCGAGCGGTTCATCCCCGCGAGCGCGGGGAACGGGGTCTGACGAATGGTTTGAGGCCCGCTGCGGACGGTTCATCCCCGCGAGCGCGGGGAACGGCGCGCCAATTTGCACCGCGCAACGCCGGACGCCGGTTCATCCCCGCGAGCGCGGGGAACGGCCCCTTACGCGGCTTGGACGTATCCTCACAGCCGGTTCATCCCCGCGAGCGCGGGGAACGGTTATAGCGCGATGTGGCTCCAACGGCATCGAGCGGTTCATCCCCGCGAGCGCGGGGAACGGTCGGACTGGGATTTGGGGATAAGGTCAAGAGGCGGTTCATCCCCGCGAGCGCGGGGAACGGAAGAGCCAGAAATCAAGGCCTAAATGCCGGTGCGGTTCATCCCCGCGAGCGCGGGGAACGGCAACCTGCGTCTAATCCTGGAGAATGACCCCGCGGTTCATCCCCGCGAGCGCGGGGAACGGGCGCCCTGGCCCGATTCCGGAGCCAGGCACCGACGGTTCATCCCCGCGAGCGCGGGGAACGGGTCATGCGCCGTCGGCACAGACGAGAACGCTACGGTTCATCCCCGCGAGCGCGGGGAACGGGCGAGCGGTGCGCGGGTGCCGGTCTTGGTCGCCGGTTCATCCCCGCGAGCGCGGGGAACGGCAACTCTACGTTTGCAATTCGATTGCGCAATTCGGTTCATCCCCGCGAGCGCGGGGAACGGTATCTGTGAGGCCACTAGTCAACGACTAATCGCGGTTCATCCCCGCGAGCGCGGGGAACGGGAGGTATTCATTCATTTTTGAATCGATCTGACCGGTTCATCCCCGCGAGCGCGGGGAACGGTTTTCTCGCTCATTGGTCGCCTCGTGACGCATCGGTTCATCCCCGCGAGCGCGGGGAACGGTTGTTCGCGGCCCTGCTCAAGAATGCGGGCCACGGTTCATCCCCGCGAGCGCGGGGAACGGTCTACATCGCCATGAAGGGCGCTAACATCCTGCGGTTCATCCCCGCGAGCGCGGGGAACGGCCGGACATGGATTACAGCGCACGGCGCAGCCACGGTTCATCCCCGCGAGCGCGGGGAACGGAGCCGTCTGCTGGGCCTGGGCGGTCTCAGGGGCGGTTCATCCCCGCGAGCGCGGGGAACGGTGAGCGGGAAATTGGGTCACGGTGTCGCCGGACGGTTCATCCCCGCGAGCGCGGGGAACGGATTCGCGATCGGGCGCAAGAGGAGGCTGAGACCGGTTCATCCCCGCGAGCGCGGGGAACGGGCCCCGGATCTGGCCATGCAGCCGTATGCCTACGGTTCATCCCCGCGAGCGCGGGGAACGGATCACCTGCTCGGGTTCTGCGATTCCCCCACCCGGTTCATCCCCGCGAGCGCGGGGAACGGCAGCCGCCCGCCGAAGGATTGATACAGGATAACGGTTCATCCCCGCGAGCGCGGGGAACGGTCCTGTTCCTCGTGGCTGGCGATGGCTGTGGCCGGTTCATCCCCGCGAGCGCGGGGAACGGAACGCCCTACAGCTCGCGCGGCAGAACGAGATCGGTTCATCCCCGCGAGCGCGGGGAACGGGAGGCCCTGCCTGCGTATCACGGTGGGCAGGGCGGTTCATCCCCGCGAGCGCGGGGAACGGGTGCCTTCGCCCGTCCAGCCGGTCCAGCCATGCGGTTCATCCCCGCGAGCGCGGGGAACGGAGCCGGGATCTTGACACCGCATTTGAGCAGATCGGTTCATCCCCGCGAGCGCGGGGAACGGGCGATAAAGCGCTTGTTCGCGCTGTTCGATACCGGTTCATCCCCGCGAGCGCGGGGAACGGTCACCCTGCGCTTCCTGATCCTGGAGTAAGGCCGGTTCATCCCCGCGAGCGCGGGGAACGGACAAACGAGGGCGCGGATACCGACCGCTGGATCGGTTCATCCCCGCGAGCGCGGGGAACGGCCGGGTCTTCAAACGTAGTGGAGCCAATAACACGGTTCATCCCCGCGAGCGCGGGGAACGGTCAGCCATGTCGGTCGTCAGATCCTGCAAATTCGGTTCATCCCCGCGAGCGCGGGGAACGGCCGGGTCTTCAAACGTAGTGGAGCCAATAACACGGTTCATCCCCGCGAGCGCGGGGAACGGGTATTTGATGCGGTCGAATACCTATTCAATAAAGGTTCATCCCCGCGAGCGCGGGGAACGGACCTCTGAGCCGGGGTTAATGGTGCTCATGGCCGGTTCATCCCCGCGAGCGCGGGGAACGGACGGCACGCAGCGAGACATCTGCCTCCAGCACCGGTTCATCCCCGCGAGCGCGGGGAACGGCGGTAGGTCTCGTCGTCGAGACCCAGATCCTTCGGTTCATCCCCGCGAGCGCGGGGAACGGCCACGTATAGGAAGCGCGAAAATCAGGGCGCGCGGTTCATCCCCGCGAGCGCGGGGAACGGATGTTCGTGGTTTAGTGGGTAGGCATATTCACCGGTTCATCCCCGCGAGCGCGGGGAACGGACCGTGGATCCGGTCGGACGCTGGCGATAGACCGGTTCATCCCCGCGAGCGCGGGGAACGGCCGCCCAGACCGTCCAGGAGGCTCCTGGCGGCCGGTTCATCCCCGCGAGCGCGGGGAACGGGCTGAATCCCCGGATGATGGGGCGCGGGTCGCCGGTTCATCCCCGCGAGCGCGGGGAACGGACGCCGAACGGCTCTGGGCGTGCTCGGGTCGCCGGTTCATCCCCGCGAGCGCGGGGAACGGTTCACCGGAATCGGGAAAACGTCGGGATCGACCGGTTCATCCCCGCGAGCGCGGGGAACGGGATCAGAGTAATCATGCGAGTGACGCCAACCGCGGTTCATCCCCGCGAGCGCGGGGAACGGTGTCTTATATCTCTAATTCGCAGTCCATTATGCGGTTCATCCCCGCGAGCGCGGGGAACGGACTTTGATATCCTGTCTTTATCATTAAAGAACCGGTTCATCCCCGCGAGCGCGGGGAACGGACGGCACGCAGCGAGACATCTGCCTCCAGCACCGGTTCATCCCCGCGAGCGCGGGGAACGGCGAGGACTGCAAGTCCTGGCTGCGCTCGCCGACGGTTCATCCCCGCGAGCGCGGGGAACGGGCAAGGTCCAGAGCACGAAAGAAATTAGGCGGCGGTTCATCCCCGCGAGCGCGGGGAACGGGAAATCCATTTCGGGCGAATCCAACGGGGCGTCGGTTCATCCCCGCGAGCGCGGGGAACGGAGCGATTTTTTCGATTCACTGCCGACTGTTTACGGTTCATCCCCGCGAGCGCGGGGAACGGGGCAGCGAGTTCCTCGACGAGATGGTGCGCACCGGTTCATCCCCGCGAGCGCGGGGAACGGAACAAGGCTGATGCGACCCGCGCGAAAGCGTTCGGTTCATCCCCGCGAGCGCGGGGAACGGTCGAGCAACCGCAGCGCGTTCGGGAACTGCGTCGGTTCATCCCCGCGAGCGCGGGGAACGGGGTGGCGCTGCTGTGCTATGACGAGCTGACGCACGGTTCATCCCCGCGAGCGCGGGGAACGGTGTCATTCCTCCCGCCCGGCGCAGTCATAAAGCGGTTCATCCCCGCGAGCGCGGGGAACGGCGGAGCAAGGCCGCAGTAGCCGCGACGGCGAGCGGTTCATCCCCGCGAGCGCGGGGAACGGACCGAATCCCCGACGACCCCAGGATCCCAAGACGGTTCATCCCCGCGAGCGCGGGGAACGGCGGCTGTCATCGCATTTATGGGTCTCAAGCGGCGGTTCATCCCCGCGAGCGCGGGGAACGGGTACGGACGCAGCGACTCTTGGTGGCGCTGTGCGGTTCATCCCCGCGAGCGCGGGGAACGGTTGTATCTATCTGAGTAGGTGTTCCAATGAACCGGTTCATCCCCGCGAGCGCGGGGAACGGCTGTCCTGATGTCGGCGACTCGGGACTCTGAACGGTTCATCCCCGCGAGCGCGGGGAACGGCTAAAAGCATCCCGAGGGAGCGTATAAGGCCGCGGTTCATCCCCGCGAGCGCGGGGAACGGAGCGTCAGCCGCTCCGCGATGGCTAGTCCAGGCGGTTCATCCCCGCGAGCGCGGGGAACGGGCGCCGGGCGTGCGATCGATCTCGTCAAATATCGGTTCATCCCCGCGAGCGCGGGGAACGGCTCCCCAAACCACCGCCAGAAGTTCCTCACCCCGGTTCATCCCCGCGAGCGCGGGGAACGGGCCAACAATCCAGCCACCATCACTAGCGCTCGCGGTTCATCCCCGCGAGCGCGGGGAACGGTTCCCAGGTTTGGCGTGTTTTTCCCTGGCTTTCGGTTCATCCCCGCGAGCGCGGGGAACGGGGGGCGGGCGTCTGTAGATTGGGCCGCGTCAGCGGTTCATCCCCGCGAGCGCGGGGAACGGGTTTACCGACAAGCCCCCGGACATGCGAATCAACGGTTCATCCCCGCGAGCGCGGGGAACGGGCGTGTTTTTCCCCGGCTCTCTTCGGCGTGCACGGTTCATCCCCGCGAGCGCGGGGAACGGGGAGTTCTGCCAATAATTGTGGTGGAACCTGTCGGTTCATCCCCGCGAGCGCGGGGAACGGACTTCCCATACTTGCCTGATCTAGAAAAAGAAATCAGACGCTGAGAAATCTACCAACAAAATGCCTCTTTTCAAAGGGGCACGATTTTGATTGTCAAAGAACTCAGTTTGGCTCATCGAGCGGCTTGAAACTGACCAACCGCAAACCGTCGAAATCGACTGGAACACGCCGGTTCTTGCCGACGGTGAGAAAATCGTAGCCCGACTCCGTGTTGGTGTTCCAAGCCATGACCGCATTGCCATCTTCGACGCCCTCCAGCACTTGATTCCAGATGAACTCGCGCAGCCGCTTCGACGGATTGCCGATATAGACCCCGGCGCGGATCTCCAGCAGCCAGACCGCAAGCCGTCCGCGCAGACGCGGCGGAACGTTCTCAGTGACGATGACCAGCATCGCCCAAGGGTTTCCCATCGTCGATAGCCGGCGCGACCGCCTCGGGGGCCGGCTTTGGCGGTTCGATCTCGCCAGCGGACAATACGTCTTCGATCATCGGGATGATTTTGCCCAGGAGCTTGCTCTCCCGGAACACATCTCGGCAGGCTAGCCGAACCAGGCGCTCGGCGTGCGATTGCGGCGGATTCTTGGCCGCGATCTGGAACGCCACCGGCACCACGGTCTCGAATTTGACGATATCGGCGATGTCGTAAACGAACGATTGCGGCTTGCCGGTGTGGATGAACCCAACCGCCGGCGCATAGCCGGCCGCCAGAATCGCCGCCTCGGTAATGCCATAAAGACAGGCCGTCGCCGCCGACAGACAGGTGTTGGGAACATCACTGGTGTCCCATTCGCTGGGGTCATAGCGCCGACCGCGCCACTGGACGCCATACCGCTTGGCGAGGTTTTCGTAAGTTTTCTTGACCCGCGCCCCTTCGATTCCGCGCAACTGCTCGACACTGCGTCGTTCGGGCGGTTTCTCCCCAAAGCGCAGCTCGTACATTTTGCGCACCACCTTGAGCCGGGCCTGATCGTCAAGGGCCAGTTTGGCCTGATACAACAGCCGATCCGACCGCGCGCCACCCGGCTGGCCGGACGCATAGAGCCGCACACCCGCTTCACCGACCCAGACCAGCAGGGTGCCGACCCGCGCCGCAAGCGCCGCCGCCCGGTGCGAGACGCGCGTCCCCGGCTCCAGCATGATGCAGGCGATGCTGCCAATCGGAATGTGGGTGCGCACGCCGGTCTTGTCGATCACGACGAAGGCCCCATCGAGCACGTCGATTTCGCCGTACTCGATGAAGATCAGGCTGATCCGTTCCTTCATGGCAATGGGCTTGAGTGGTGGAAGCATGGCATTCGGCCGTGTTGGTACCTCTCGCGTTATGGAGTAGCTCGACTGGAGAAAGGATCAGGCCGCGATCTCGATGTAGTCGACCTGACTGGTCGGCGTTGGCACCGGCAAGCCATCTTCTCGCAGACCTTCCAGATGAAACGCGATCGCTTCCCGAATCTCCCGCTCGGTCTCCTCCAGGGTGCGCCCGGTAGCGATGCACCCTGGCAGATCGGGGACATAGGCCGAGTAGTTATGCTCTGCTCGTTCGATCACGATGGCGTAACGCATTGTCGCGGCCCTCATTTCCAACCGGCTTGTTTGTAATACTGCTCACCGTGCCTGGAGCCAAGTCGTCGCTCGACTTGCCCGGTCATGAGGTAGCACGACGCACCAGCAGCAGTCCGCAGCCGAACGCCTTAGCGGGACCAAGGCCGTTTTCCAGTAATGCGACTAGCGCATTCGGATCAAGGACGGTCAAGAGACCCTCGAAGGTAGCGCACAGGATCTTTCCGCCTCGGTTGGCCTTACGAAAGTAGAGAGGCGGATGCGGTGTGACAGCGACAGCCTCGACTTCGGCGACATCCTTGAGCCGCTGTATCAGCCAGGATTTTTGGGTTTCCTCAGTGATCAGCGGAACACGGCAGGTATCGCGTGTCTTCCGTGGTTTGGTGTCTGCCTGTCGATCTTTGATGGTCTTGATCGGGTTCGCCGTCAGGATAAAGGCGAGCCGTTGGCCTTGCGAGGGTTGCGGGTTGATCTCTCGGCTACCGATGAGGTTCAGGGTGGCCTCGGGTTGTGGCATACACCTGGATTGAATCAGAACCTGGGCCGGTCGGCCGGGCCGATGGTCCTCCACCCGGAACAGGAATCCCCGACGCGGCTGATCCGGCGTTCGGCGTGATTCCGCCGCTTCGCCGGGAAAGAGTCGCCATATGGCGCGGTGCATGTCATAGGGGTTGCGGGCCTCGGACCAAGGAATCTCAGCGCGACTCAGGATCATGAAGATTCCTCCTCGCGATGCAGATAGAGGCGGCGAGTAGCAAATTGGCGATGGCGACCGTAGCGGGGAACGTCGCGAATCCAGGTTGGTTGATCCGAGACGAGTTCGTCTTCGCTGTAGATGAGTCCGCCATGGGGCGGAAACTGCGCTAATGCCGCTTTCGCGTCATCGGCTTCAATGCAATCCGGGCGTTCGAGCAGGGGGCGGCCCAGGGGGCAGGAGCGTCGTCCCAAAACGGGCGTGAAGCGCGGTTGCCGCAGAGATTCGGCGATCCGCGCCAGACTGAAACTTGCGTCTGGTCTGGAGCCGATAGCCACGGCGAAGGCGGCATCGAATAGATATTCCCTATGCGACTGGATCGGGAATTTATTCGTCGATCCGTCGACCTTCCGGGCATCGAGCACGGTGTGATAGTCAGACAGCTTGGTATGGCGCTTGGGCATCAGGCGATCGACGCCGGGACGCGGAGCGCCCGTGTCGAGGCGGACTGTGAATGCGACGCTCTCGGCGAGTGCATCGAGACTCGGGGTGTCGGATCGGTCCAGCCCGAGACAGGCGCCCAGGAGTCCAAGCAGACCGCTACGGGTTGGAAACGGGTTGCTGGGACGATAGTCCTCGAAGGTGTGTGTGCCCCAAGCCTGCATGGGGCCATCGAGTCGAAGGATCAGGTAGCTCGGCATGTCGGTACGCCTCACGCCCGACCATCGTTGGCAAGCCACTGTTCGAGGTCTGCGATCGAGGTCAGAACCTCTTGATCACCCAGCTTGATTCCTCCCCGGAGTGCAAAGGCGCGCGCCTGTTCGTCGAGTCCGTAGGCGCTGTTGACCCGTGACCAATAGTCGGCGAGCGCGGTGATGGATGGCTGGAGAAAACCTCCAATCTTGCGCTCACGTTCGATGGGTTCCTCGAAGGCGTTGGCAAGAGAGACGGGCTGATCGGCGAGGCTGACGATCACGAAGTCAGCCAGGTTGTGTGCCGCGAATGACTGCTGCTTGGCGGAAGGCACCACGGTGGCCAGCAGATGCAAGACATGGCGAGCGATATCGAGCGCGCGCGCGCGCGACTCCGTCGTTTGCTCGGCATTTATGTTGGCCAGCAAGCCAAGATTAAACTGAAGCTGACGCAGATTGAGGCTGGCATAGCGGTAGAAGACGCCCGCCGAGAATTGCTGGGTATTCAGGTGTCCGGCGCCGGTTTCGCCGGCATCCAGGGTCAGATCGTCGACAGCAGTGAACCAGTCGATGTCCTGAGGCTCCACCGTGTGGGTCGTGATGGCGTGAGCAACAGCGAGCGCCCCATCGACCGGATAGATGAGTTCGGAATTGGCCATGCGTCCGGAGAGCGCGACATCCAGGTCGATGCGGGTGCGTTGCTCGCGCTCCAGACGCTGGATTTCGGCCTTCATGTACTCGATACGGCCTTTCTCCGGTTTGCCGGCGGCTTCGAGCAGGATCTGTTTGATTCCCTCGATTTCAGCGCAACTGAATGGAATGATCTGGGTTTCGATATGATCGCTTTTCTTGTCGCGTTCATACTTACCAATCTCGTCGATCTTGGTCTTTCCCTCGAAAATAGCCGCCGCATACAGCGCGCACTTCTCGATGGCCGTGGTCTGCTCAGCCGATTCGGCCGATGCGCTCAACTCGTCGGCCATTTTATCGAACAGCCGGCGCGTGCGCTGCGACTTACTAATAAAGTACCTGGCGTAATAGTCGCTATATCTGATCGCGCGCTTGAGTGATTGACTGGAAATGCGCACCCGAGTCTTACCGCCGAAGATGGCGGTTTTCTGCATGTTCATGTCGTCCCGGTTGAGGCAGGACGGACTGTGTGAAATGAGGACGTGGAAATTGACGAAATTCCTGGTGTTCATTCACTTGTCTCCCTGGTCGATCTTGTGGAGGGCGATGTAGTAGCCTTCGACGAGGCGGCGTTTGCTGGATCCTGTCTTTTTACTGCCCCAGTACCAAAGGAGCGGAGCCAGATCTAGCCAGCCGACGGCTGGATGCAGTTGCATCACGAGCCGTCTCAAGGCGATGAGATCGTCCGGCGGATTGGCGCGGGCAATTTGCATGATCCGCTCTTCGGAAATGCTGTTGGCGCATAGAGTCATGAAGCCGGTGTTGCTGTTCAGTTCTGGGCACCAGGGCAGAAAAAACGCGAGCAGTGTTTCCTGATTCGAAGGTCTGCTTCCTGGAAACAGATGGTAGAGTCCAGGCAGATCCCTCAAGTCGTCCGGCTCGGCGGCTCGGCGCAGTCCGGCCTTCGCTCCGTTGGGTAGCCGTTCGAAGCGAGCATGGTATTCGGCGAAATCCGGCGCTTCGGTGCTCATTGGCTCTCCTTGAGTTTCTTGAGATCAGCATTCAGGCTGCGGCGTGCCCAAGCGATGATTGGGATCAACTCAGGTTTCATTGTGTAAGGTTCGGTCATAGCATCGAAGATATCGCGGCAGTCAGCAGCAAGCGCATCGATATAAGCCGCGCGATTCTCTTTCCATTGCATGAACGTAGTCGGTCTGGACAAAGTTTCAATGATTTTGCCTTCGGTCCGAGAGTAGAAGATTCGTTCTCCGACGTCCTGTATAGGAGATCCAATTCCTGGAAGCATTTTTTCTTATGCCCTTTGGACGCGAAAGAGAGCTTGTCCTTTAGACTCTCTTTGGCTTTTATGCCCAGCGCTACCAAATCTTTTAATCGACTGCCGTCTTCTTCGCTCCAGCCCGCTGCCAGAGAAAGCATCTCATGACGGCGCTCTGTGACCGATGCTTTGTTATTGCGGTAGCCGCCTATGATCAAAGTAAGTGGTTGGGGCTTTTCGAGCGCTGTTACTGCCATTGATTTAGCTTGAGCGACCGGAGTCGCTGGCCGACTGCCTTCTCCTTTCGGGCCATTGATGCGTAGGACCATCTCTGTGAGGCGTGTCCAGGCCGGAGCCTCTGTGGTGAAGGAGGCAAATTTCATCTCCAACGCACCCTTCTTGAGGCTCGACTGGAGTACGCCATGCGGATGCGGCCAAGTGCCTTCCAGCGTGAAGTTGAATTTCTCCTTCCGAAAGCCTGTGTAGAGCGGGCCAGCCTCAATGCCGAGCAGGTCGCAAGGTCCGGATTCGCGGCTACCAACCAGCTCGACATGGGCCGGCTGCCAGAACAGTCCGCGAGCGAGTCCGATTTGGTGAGCATGGATCGTCTCTTTTGACCGAATCGGTTCGATCCAGGTCGGCAGATCCTGACTCAGGTCGTGCTGCCAATCCGGGAAATCCGTGCGGATGAACTCCGGGGTCAGCACATTGCACCAGATCCGTTTGCGCAGATTGCGGCCATCGACGAGTGTCGTGATAGGAGCGATACCACGCAGACTGCCCTTAAAACCGCCGCCGAAGCTGGGGCAATTGGTCGCTTGATGGAAGAGCGCGATGGCGGCAACCGGCGCTGAAAGCACCGAGACCTCACCAGGCGCGTTGAAAAAGGCATGATTGGTCCCCTCCGGCAGGCCGATCAGGAGTTTTTGGATGGGCGTGACGTCTTTGGCAACGACTCCGCGTGTTTGCATGAAAGGCTGCGTCGGGTGATCCAGGTCGAACCATTCCAGGCAGGGCGAAATGCCCTCGGTGAATTCGTCTGGTGTGAGCGGTATATCGATGCGGTCCAGCAGGACATCATCCTCCGGGGGCAGGAACATGATCTGCGTCATGCAGATCAGGAGTTGCAGACAGGCCAGTTCCAGGTCGTCTCGGGGAAGACTGATCTGCCAGTCTTCGTCTTCGCAGAGCAGTTCCTGATAGGTGAGCAACCGAAACGTGCCACTTCCGCCGTGGGCTCGCACCGGGATCCAGGGTGTCTTCAACAGATCCATAATCCTCATCCTGAACACGACTGGCGCCGCAGTTGGTGCAGACGCCTTGGTTTTTCTAGAGTCGAAGCAGGAACAGTGTTGCTATAAAGAACAGGAAAATCAGCAACATCAGCATCGCAATCAGTTTGAGTGCGACTATCCCATCCGGGCCCAGTTTGCCGAGTTCGACCACCAGATCTTTCAAGGCTTTGATCGTCTCAAACATTCTGAGCTCCACCAAATCGAGTACGAATGTCGCTGAGTATAGTCGGCGCGTTTCAACTTGCAAGAGTTAAAGTGTTAATCTCATCGTGTGCTATTCTTTGACAGAATTCCCGGCTTAGCTTGGGATGACCCAAGTTACAGTGTCCTGTGACATCGAAATTGGGTTCGTTCCCCGCATTAGCGGGGTGCCTCCGTCGGCGGGTCCATGAGGCCCGCCGTTTCTGCTTTGGCCAAGCCAAGCTCAGTCGTGTAGCAGACTCCTCCATCAAGGCTACTCCAGCGTTGTTGGCCGTCGTCATGCATCTTGAGCCGAATGCGGCCATCCTCATCGCGGACGTGGCCCGCAAGCTGCCTGTCGCCCCAACTGTGCGGTGCGGGAACCGTGTTCAACATGAGCGTTTCAGCTTGGGTGTATTCGTCCATCTGGTCAGGATCTTCGCCGTCCAGCAGGCGACCATCCTCTCGAGTCAGCAGAACGGATAAGCTCATTTCGCCATCTCGTGTGAGCGAGGTCAGGCGCTCTTCGTCGTCGCGAAATTTGCTCAGGTTCATGGTCGTGAGACGATGTGCTTTCTTTTCTGCCTCGCTTTGGTCGTCCCGCCACGCCAGATGTTTGCCATAGACGGTCCCAGGCTCATCATCCCAGGGAGCTTCTCCATAGACAGGCTCGATCCATTCCCGATAGGCTGCTGGAAAATGGATCTGCTTGTGCCGGGCCAGCAGGAACTCGGTTCGCCACAGCAGGCGTGCATCGCCGTAGATCAGTTCATGCAGACCGTAATCGTCCGTTTCGACCGACAGGACGGTGCAGGTGGGAACCTGGAAATCATCGGGACGTTTGCGCGAGTGTCTGTGCAAGCGTCCGAGACGCTGGAATAGGAGGTCGACCGGGCAGAGCTGAGTGATGAGCCAATCGAAGTCCAGATCGAGGCTCTGCTCGATGACCTGGGTCGCGACCAGGATGCGTCCTTGAGTCCGTTCGGCGTCACGTCCGTAGTGCTCGATCACCCGCTGCTCGATACGCTGTCGGTCCTGGAGCCTGAAGCGGGCATGGAAGAGATCGACGGGCACCTGGGCATTCTTGTGGAGCTGAATCCAGAGTTGCTGAGCATCGTCGACCGTGTTCATCACGATGCCAACCAGGGCACCGGATTCGGCTGCGTCGATGATACGTTGGATGAGCGGCTCGTCGGGGCAAGCACCGCCCAGTTTGGAGAGGCTGACTTCGATGGTGCGTTGGGCCGGGCGCTCGGTGTCCGGCAAGCTCAAGGGTGAGTCGGATTCGGATAGCGCGGCCGTATTCCAGATGGCCGGATAATTGGCGACATCCGCGACTGGTTCGTGCCCCCATGATTCCAAAAGCTTGCCGCGAATGCTGGCGGGCAAGGTCGCCGACAGCAGGATGGCGCTTCCCCCAACCGCCTTCTGGCGCTTGAGCACCTCGATCAGCAGCCCATTCATGTAGGCATCATAGGCATGCACCTCGTCGACGATCAGAACGGAGCGGTGCAGCCCGAAAGCCCGGACGAAATTGTGTCTGACCGGCAGGACGGACAGCAAGACCTGATCGACCGTGCAGACGCCGATCTGTCCCAGGAAGACACGCTTGCGGCTGCTGGCCAGCCAGGCGGCACACTGGACGCCGGCCTCGGTCTCGCCCTGAGCCGTGCGTTTGGATCCGGCCTCGATAAGCCGTTGGTACGCCTGATTCAGCCGACTATGCCCATGAGCCAGAACCAGATTCGCGCGACCAAAGGCGCTCTTGGAGAAGGTTTCACAACGTCCAAGCATCGCGTTTGCCGTGGCCTGAGTGGGAAGCGCGAAGACGATCGACTCGGCCAGTCCGGCATCGATCAGGCGCCAGGCGTAGGCCAATGCCGCTTCGGTCTTGCCGCTGCCCGTGGGAGCTTCAACGATCGTCAGTCCTGGAACAAGCGGCAGATCGTCGATCATGACCTGAGTGCCGCGCGGATGCTCGTCGGTTTTGAGCAGAGCCGGGATTCCCTGATAGGCCAGCGGCGTGGCGATCAGCCCGAAGTGCCTCAAGATATCGTCGCGTCTGATCTGCTCCAAGCGTGAATGCAAATAGTCGTTTGGAGAGAGTGCAGGCGGGGCGTAGGCAAAGACGTCGACATTGGAGCCTATCCAGTCGCACAGACTACAGAATCCCGCCAGCAGGTTTCGGGCTTCGGTTACGCATGGCGGTGGTGGATCTTCGAGGCTCAACCCAGCCGGGTGGAGGAAGAGATCGGCCGCTTCCTGGATCCATGCACGGCGCGCATTGGCGTCTTGCTCCAATATAGTCGCTTCGGCATAAGCAGGAAGAGGATCGTCGTTATCCGGGATCTCTCCGTGATGCCCCGTCACGGCGGCAAGCCACGAGGACCAAGCTTTCAATGCGTGACGGCTTGCGGGTTTGAACCAACCGCGAAGCTCGGCCATCGACAGACGGTATCCTTCACGGCCATGATCGTAGTGTCCGCCCGAGGTATCGATCAGCTTCGTCGAGGCTAGATCGGGCCAGATCTGAGGCAGGATATGGGGGGCTTTGATCTGAAACAGCGCGTGCAGCTTTCCGATGTCATGGAGTGCGACGAAAAACAGGATCCACGCCAGAAGCCGCTGAATTTCCGCCTCTTCCACGTCAAAGGCAGCCATGAGAGTACGGCGGACTGCCGACGAATCTCGCCAAAACGTTGCTGCAATTACTGCTGCATCGAGGGAATGGTAAGCGAAGGGATGCCATTTGTTGGCCCCTTCGACTCCCGTATCTGCCTTCGCCCAATAACGCCAATAGTCCTTGGATAACATGACGGGACTCCGCTTTTCCGTGTCATCAGGAGTCCTGATCATAGACGAAGTGACGGGCGTTCCGCCAAACCTGGGATGGCGTATTTCGTGTATTGTTTGGGCTTTGTCGCCGTTAGAGTGAAGATGGGCAGTCGGTCAAGGCGCGCTTGATATCGATGGATTGTCAGCCGGACGCCCGACTCCTACACTGTGACGCATTCGTGACCCTTCCTGCCTCCGTGCCGAGGCCATGGTTTCTGTCGCGCCTCCCTCACCGTCGGCCCGACCGGGCCGCAGATCAACCCTCAACGATCAAAACGATCAACCATGAACCCTCATCATCCGATCGGCGTCTTCGATTCAGGCCTGGGCGGACTGACCGTACTGCGCGAGATCCGCCGCCTGCTGCCGGGCGAAGATCTGCTCTATGTGGCCGACTCGGCCCACGCGCCCTATGGCGACAAGTCCATGGCCTTCATCGAGTCGCGCTCCATCGCCATCACCGAATTCCTGCTCGAACGCGGCGCCAAGGCGATCGTGGTGGCCTGCAACACCGCCACCGGCGCCGCCGCGAAGCTGTTGCGCACTCAGTACAATGTCCCCCTGATCGCCATGGAGCCGGCCGTCAAGCCGGCGGTCGAACGCACGCGTTCGGGCGTGGTGGCGGTGCTGGCCACGCGCCGGACGCTGGCCAGTCACAACTTCTCGGTGCTGCTCGGGCGGCTCGAAACCGACGCCGAGATCCTGTTGCAACCCTGTCCGGGGCTGGTCGAGCGGGTCGAGGCTGGTGATCTGGCAGGGGAGGGGACACGCGAACTGCTGCGCGGTTATCTGGAACCGTTGCTCGCGCGCGGGGCCGATACCCTGGTCCTGGGCTGCACCCACTATCCGCTGCTGACCCCCTTGATCCAGGAACTGGCCGGACCGGACGTGCTCATTCTGGACTCGGGCATCGGGGTCGCGCGTCAGGTGCGCCGCCGACTGAGCGAAGCCGAGCTACTGGCCCCGGAAGAGCGGACCGGACGCGAGCGCTTCTGGACCAGCGCGCCCCCGGCCAGGATGCACGCCCTCATGGCACGGCTCTGGGCGGGAGAGGTCGAACTCGCGCGCTGGGTCGAGTCGGAGGCCGAGGATGACCGGAGATCCCCCGGCGATCTGGCGCTGGAGCCGACCTGAACCAAGGCGCCGTGTCCCGATCAGCGCATCACTCCGCGCTTCGCTCGTTCCGCTCGTTCCGCTCGTTCCGCTCGTTCCGCTCGTTCCGCTCGTTCCGCTCGGCCGGAATGAGTGTCGGGACACGCGGATCGATCCCCTCCAGCATGAACACGAACGCCAGCACCTCGGCGACGGCCACATAGAGCGCGCGCGGGATCTCAGCCCCGAGCGGGATCTGCGCCAGAGCCTCCACGAGCACCGGATCGGCGCGCAGCGGGATGTCGTGCTCCTCGGCGATCTTGAGGATCTGTTCGGCGGTCAGGCCGGTTCCGGTGGCTGTGATGCGGGGAGCGTGTTCGCGGTCCCAGTGGAGCGCGACCGCCTTGGTGGTCTTGGGACGTTGAGGGGGGGCGCTCACGCTTGCTCACGCACCAGCGGATCAGCGAAGGGCGGGGGCGGCCGTTCGAGCGGACGGTGCCCGGCATGGAGGCTGGCGACCTGGATCTCGCGTGCTTCGAGTCGAGCGCGCAAATCGCCCAGGTGCTGCTTGATTTGCTCAGCGCCATCCGGGTCCCCGGCTTGAAGGCTGGCATTGAGTCGCTCATTGCACAGTGTCAGCACAACATTCAGCGGACCGAGCTTGGGCAGGTCGAGCCGCAGGCGCATGCTCCAGGTGTCGTGCTGCGTGTCCCCGCGCGCCTGTTCACGCCGGATGTCGGCCTCCAGCGCCTGGAGTCCTGAGGGGGTTCTGAAGGGCAGTTCCAGCAGCCACTGGGTTTGTCCGGGGGTGTTGTCGAGCGACTGGAGCTGCTTGGTGACGACCTGTTTGAGCATGCCTTCCACGTCGCGCGCCAGACTGGCGGTGCGATGAGTGTCCTGTGCGGGGCGATGCGCCGCCTCGGTCGGCTTGTCCCCGGTCGTCACGGGTGGAGCCGGTTCCGGCGGCGCTCCCGGCCGTGGGGCGGCGGGCGCGCCCACGGGCGTTGGCGGTGCGCCGGTTTGAGGTGGGCTGGGTTGAGGCGCAGCACTCATATCGGGACGGCGACCAGCCGCCGCCGGCACACCGGGAGGCGGCAGGCCGGGAGTGCGCGTTTCCTGGACCCGCAGGCGTTGTGCGAGCGTGAGCAGTTGTGCCTTGAGATCGAGCCGCAGTCCGTTCGAGTGGGCCGGGTCGATCGCCGCTTGCGCCAAGAACGATTCCAGCCAGACTCCGGAGCGGCTGACGGCGGTTGCCAGTTGCTCGGGGTCCGTCAGCTCGGTGACGGTGGCGAGTTGAGCGATCAATGTGGTGACGGCGCGTTGGAGCTGGAGACGGCCGTTGGTCTCAGTGTTGGTGGCGCTCGTCGGGGCCGTGATGGGCGTGCCGGCGATCTCATCGGCCAGTTGCACCGCGATTCGATCCAGCGTGGCCGCGACCGGACGTGACTCGGGCCAGTGCTGCCGGAACTGCTGTCCCAGCCACTCACGCGAGCCGGCCCCCGAGGCGGTTGGCGGACCCGGCATGGGCATGGGGCGATCCGCTACCGAAACGAGCTTCAACACCAGTGTCGGACTGGTGGCGACGACCTCGGCGCGCAATGTCGGCATCGCGCCCGATCCCGGGCGTTCATTGGCTGTGGCTTGAAGTCCGTTTGCCGGCAGGGCTGTGGTCAATTGCGCCCGGACACTGTTCGTCCAGCCGCCTGTCCCTCCGACTGGCCGCAGTCGCGTTTCGATCAGTTCGGGAGTGATCGAGCGGGCCGGCATGAGTTCGACCTGCATTCCGACCTGGAGTCGGCCGGTCAGCGCGTTCGCTGTCGAGTCGAGCGCCCGGCCTCCGATCGGAGGATTCGCGCCGGAGCCGGAGGGCGGGAGGCGCGTCGGCTCGCTCATGGATGCTCCGAGCGCCTCACGCCTGGCTGATGGTGCGTCCGCGCTGACCGCTGGAAGCGGCCCGGCCCCGTGGGTCATAGGTGGCGCCGGTGTCCTCGCCCTTGAGCAGTCGCAGGGTCATGGCGACACGTCGCTGGTCTCGCTCGATCAGACGGGCGTTGTCACTATTGAGCCGATCGCAGCGGCGTGTGTGGTCGAGCAGGGTCGACCAGCGGGTTCCGAGTTGGTCGGCCTGATCGTGGGCCTGGATGAATCGCTCCAGGCCATCGGGCGTGAAGCCGAAACCAGCGGCCTCGATCCAGCGTTTCTGCTGCGCGGTCTCGTTCTCCAGGCGGGCCAGGAGACCTCGCTTGGCATCGACGATCTGCTGGAGTCCATCGGGATCCCTGGACTCGATCGCCCGCAGTTCATCCAGCATCAGTTCCGCGAGTCGGCGCATGTCCTCGATGGACCTGTCGAGTGACGCGACGAATGCCCCCATATCATTCGCGCCTGATGCCTGACTCGGATCGTTCCGGGCGTTCAAGTGAACACGCCCTCAAAGTCGAGAATGCTCTTGGCCAGACGCTGATTGTCGATCGTGTAACGACCCTCGGCGATGGCCGACTTGATCTCGGCCACGCGGGTCTTGTCGATGGGGGCATCCTGCGCGCCTCCACGTAAAGAACTCAGGGTCTTGGCCGTATCTGTGAGTGTGACGGATTCGCCCGCCGCCTCCTTGGGCGTGACCGGAGTTTGATCGGCTTGCAAGGGACTGCCACGCGGCTTGCCCCCTGCCGCCGGTCCATCGGTGCGCAGGTTGTTTCCAATGGGAAGCTTGATATCCATGGGCTGAGTCCAGAGTCGATTGGGGTACGCCTATGAATATCGGCGATGGGTTGGAAAACTGTAGAGCATGATTGGATCTTCGTCGTTCATTGACGCTGGTTTACCATCATAATGCGACGCGCACGGCACCGGAAGGTTCGACATAGCCTTCGACGATCCGTTTCGACGACGTGTTGCGCACCCGGATGCGCTCACCTTCGACGCCATTCTCCAGGGCGGTTCCCTTCATCCGCACGACCAGACCGGGGCGTGCCGAGAAGAGTGTCACCTCCTGGCCGCGTTCGACGATCCGACGCTGGGTGACGTGGGCGCTGGTGAGCACCTGGCCGGGCATCAGACGACGGCGCGAGGCCAGACCGACGACGTCACTGGCCTCGGTGAAGTAGCCGTTGGTCAGGGTCGAGACGGCCTGACGCTCGATTCGGATGTCGTCGGGACCGATGACCTGTTGACGACTGATCGGACGTTCGAGTACCACGACCGGCAGATGACGCTCGATGCGTGCCGGGACGAACAGTGACCAGCTCACAGGGTCGGAGCAGCGAACATTGATGGTGGTATGGCCATCGGTGCGTGCCCCTGGGGCGAGTTGAGCGGTCGGTGGGTGGGCGCAGCGTGTCAGTTGCAATCGGCTGTCGAGTTGCCCGATCTCGATCAGGGTCTCCTGATCGGGGGACGTGCCGGCCGTTGCGGCGGCGAAGGCGCGCGCGGTGTTCAGGATGCGTTCCACGGGTTCGATGTCCGACCCCAGGGCGGGCTGGAGCAGTCCGGCCGCGATCAGGGCGCATCCGATGGTGCGCGCTCGAAGGCGGGACTGGAACGTCTGGGTCGTCGTCACTGTCATGATGCGGCTCCTCGCGTGGCTGACTTGGCTGAAATCATGCATGAACCGCGCCGGCTCACAGCGGGTGCTTGGCGGACGAACGGTCGATGTCGAGCGCGTCGAGCCGCTTCGTGGCTGCTACACTGGCCATCGGTGGTTGTGAGGCGGGCCTTTAGCGAATGACATCAATGAGGGTGTGGGTGAGATGAGTCAATTTATCGAGGATATCGATCAGCGAACCCGCCTGGTCGGACAGAACCGCATGGAACTGCTGCTGTTCTATCTCGGTGGTCGGCAGATCTTCGGCATCAATGTCTTCAAGGTCCGCGAGGTCATCGCCAAGCCGACCCTGAGACATCTGCCAGGCTCCAGCCCCATGGTCTGCGGTGTGGCCAACATCCGCGGACGCACGGTCTCGGTGGTCGATCTGGCGCGCGCCATCGGTTTCGATCCGCTCCCGGTCGATCAGAACAACGACGCCAAGGTGATCGTGACCGAGTTCAACCGTTCGGTACAGGGTTTCTGGGTCTCGGCGGTCGACCGTATCGTCAACGTCAACTGGGAGACGGTCAAGCCGCCCCCGCGCGGCACCGAGCGCGAGAGCTATCTGGTGGCCGTCACCGAGGTCGATGGTCAACTGGTCGAGATCATCGATGTCGAGCGTGTCTTCGCCCAGATCAACAATCTCTCGACGGACGTCTCGGCCGAGGTGCAGAAGTTGGCCGAGGAGGTTCCGCACGACAGGCGCATCCTGGTCGTCGACGACTCGCTGGTGGCCCGCAAGCAGATCGAGCGCGCCATCACGGCGCTGGGGTTCCGCACCGAGAGCCGCTCCGACGGCAAGGCGGCGCTGGAGTATCTGGAGGAACTGGCGGAGGCCGATATGGTCGATGCCTCGATCGAGCTGGTGATCGCCGATATCGAGATGCCGCGCATGGATGGCTATACCCTGACACGCAAGATCCGCGAACATGCCAAGCTCAAGCATCTGTGCGTGATCCTGCATTCTTCGCTGAGCGGTCAATTCAATGTCGATATGGTCAAGCGGGCCGGGGCCGACGATTTTCTGGCCAAATTCGATCCGAACGAACTGGGGGCGACCGTGCTCAAGTATGCGCGGCATGATTGATATGGGGCGGGTTCGTGATTGACGCGCAGGATTACGCCGAGTTCGCTCGGTTTCTGTCAGAGTGCTGCGGCCTGGTGCTGGGCGAGAACCGTCAGTATCTCGTCGCCAGCCGTCTGTCGCGTCTGCTCGGCGAGTTCGGCTATCAGAAGGTCGAGGATCTGTTGCGGGCGCTGCGCCAGTCGGGCAATCCGACGCTCAAGTCGCGCGTCATCGACGCCATGACGACCAACGAGACCTCCTGGTTTCGCGACGGCTATCCATTCGAGATCCTGCGACAGGTGGTGCTGCCCGAGCTGGAGGCGCGCAAGAAACCCATCCGCATCTGGTCGGCGGCCTGTTCCAGCGGCCAGGAGCCCTACAGCATCGCCATGGTGGTCGCCGAGTGGGAGTCGAGCTTTCCGCCCAAATCCTCGCCGGTCAGCATCCTGGCCACGGATCTGTCCGAGAGCGTGCTGGCCGAGGCCCGCAGCGGTCTCTATGACGGGCTGAGCATCGTGCGTGGCCTGACACCGGAGCGGCGTCAGAAATATTTCGACACGCTCGAGAACGGCCATCGCATCAAGCCCGACATCCAGCGCCGGGTGCGCTTCCAGAAGCTCAATCTGATGGATTCCTTCAGCCTGCTGGGCAAGTTCGATGTCGTCTTCTGTCGCAATGTCCTGATCTATTTCTCGGCCGACACCAAGCGTCGGATCTTTGACGGTATGGCGCGGCAGATGGATCCGGGTGGCTATCTCTTCGTCGGTGCCTCGGAGTCGGTGAGTTCCTACACCGAGGCCTTCGAGATCGTGCGCACACCTCAGGGCAGCCTGCTGCGGCGCCGGCCGTAGACTCCAGGGTGCCACGATTCGCGCCGAGCCTACCGGAGGTTCGGCCTCTCTCCTCCGGGATGTCCGTCCCGGCGTCCTGACTGTCATTGTCTGGCATGTTGTTTGCAATTCAGCAGACAACCCTCGTTGCGGATGCCAGTGCCATGAGTCTCTCGCTCGACAAAGCCTTTGGAGTCCTGCCCTCGGCGGTGCTCATCAAAGCCCGTCGGGCAGAGCTGTTGGCTTCCAATCTCGCCAACGTCGACACGCCGAATTACAAGTCGCGCGATTTCCATTTCACCGAAGTGCTCGCCGAAGTCGAGGGAATGAGCAATCGGATGAAGCTGGCGACGACCCGCGCCAATCATTTGACCAACGAGATCGACAAATCCAGGGCGCTGGAGCCGGAGTTGCTCTATCGCATCCCGGCGCAACCCTCGCTCGACGGTAACACCGTCGATCCGCAGCTCGAACGCGCTGCTTTCACCGAAAACACCACGCACTATCAAAGTACGCTCGAATTCCTCGATCGTCGCGTGTCGAGTCTGCGCAAGGCGCTGAGTAAGGAGTGATGTCATGAGCGATCTGTTCCGTATCTTCAATACATCAGCCTCGGCACTGACGGCACAGTCCGTGCGGCTCAATACCGTAGCCTCGAATATGGCGAATGCCGCCATGACGGCGTCGACAGCCGAGGATACCTATCGTGCGAAACACGTTCTTTTTCAGACCGTGATCGATCAGGAAGATCCCAATGGCGTGGCCATGCCGGTGCGGGTCGCGGGCATCGTCGATGACGAATGTGAGCCGATCCCGACCTATGAACCCAATCACCCCCATGCCAATGAAGAAGGCTATGTCTTTCGGCCTGCGATCAACGTGGTCGAAGAGATGGCCAACATGATGTCGGCCTCGCGTAGCTACGAAGCCAATGTCGAGGTGCTGACGACTGCGCGCTCTCTGTTGCAGCGCACACTGCAAGTCGGTCAGAGCTGATCGGGATAACACACGAATGATGGCCCAGGAGCCTTCACCATGACTGCATTGACCACGGATTATTTGAACAGCCTCGGGTTGACCGGCTATAACACCACGAATTCGACCACCGGAACCGCTGCTGGCACGGCTTCCACCGGGAGCGGCAACAACGCGCTGGGTCAATCGGATTTTCTCAAATTGATGATCACCCAATTGACCAATCAGGATCCGACCAACCCGGTCGAGAACGAAGATTTCGCCTCTCAAATGGCGCAATTTTCGACCCTGACAGGCATCGAGGAGCTGACGAGTTCATTCGAAACGCTTTCCAAGACCCTCTTGCAGGGTCAAACCGTTGAGGCGGCAACACTGGTCGGTCAAAGCGTTCTGGTTCCGGCAAGCAAAGCGGACGTTTCGGCGGGGCAGAAAGTAAGTGGAGCGGTCGATCTGACGGCTTCGGCGACTCAGGTTTCGGTGAACATCCAGGATGCGACCGGCCAACTGGTTCAAACCCTGGATCTGGGCAACCAGAGTGCCGGTCTGATCGATTTCGAGTGGGATGGGTTGCTGGCGAACGGTTCGGCGGCGCCGGCTGGCACCTATTCGTTCAGTGTCACCGCTCAGCGCAATGGTCAGACCGAAGCACTCGAAACACTACTCGATGGTCAGGTCAAGAGTGTCTCCCTGGACAGCGGTACGGGCGCACTCATGCTCGATGTGCAGGGTCTGGGTTCAGTTGGTTTTTCAAGCCTCAAACGTGTCGGTTAGTGATCTGGTCCTTCAGGCATCACAGCAGGAGATAATCTCATGTCTTTTAGTATCGGGTTGAGTGGCCTGCAAGCCGCTGCAAAAGATCTCGAAGTCACCGGCAACAATGTCGCCAACTCCGGCACCATTGGTTTCAAAAAGTCGCGCGCAGAGTTTGCCGATATCTACGCCTCTTCTTTCTACACCTGCGTCAATAAATCGGCTGTCGGTGTCCGATTGGATGCGGTGACTCAGCAGTTTTCTCAGGGGAATGTCGAGCTGACTGACAATACACTCGATCTAGCCATCAATGGTGAAGGTTTTTTCGTTTTGAACAGTGAAGCTGGCCAGGATGGAAAGGTGTATACGCGCAATGGCGCCTTTCAGGTCGATCGAGATGGCTATGTCGTCAACTCTTCAGGACAGCGCTTGCAAGCCTATCCGCCGACGACGCCCAATAGCGCTGTATCCGCATTCGATACCGGAAAGCTGGAAGACATTCAGTTGCCGTTGGACAATATGGCGCCGAAGGCCACGACGGAGGTCGAGTTACAGGTCAATCTCAATTCCGATGAAACAGTTATAACCGGAACGACTCCTCCAGGGCCGGCATTTGCATTTCCAACGGCCCCGGCTACTGATGTTGATCCCACGAGTTATAACTGGTCGACAACTTATCAGGTCTACGACTCTCTGGGCAAACCCCGAGATGTGACTATGTATTTTGTCAAAACCGCTCCAGACAACTGGGCGGTCCATGTTGGCATGCGTGATTCGGCTGGCGTCATGCAGGACGTAGGCGGCGGCACAAATACAGCTATCTTCACGGCCGCCGGTGTATTTGATACCGCCACCTCGACTCCAAATCCAATTGCTGTCTCAGTGGGGCCATTTTTGACTCCACCGGATGACAATGGGGCTGGGGCTTTGGCGTTCTCCATCGATATGTCGAATTCGACCCAATATCACAATTCCAGGAACAACCTCAATGATGTGACTCAGGATGGTTATACCAGCGGCACGCTCAGCGGATTCGATGTCGATGCCGACGGGGCCATCTTTTCTCGCTACTCGAATGGTAAGTCCTATGTTTTAGGGCAGGTGGCGATGGCGAATTTCAAGAACCCTCAGGGTCTACAGCAACTCGGCGATAACAATTGGGGCGAAAGCTACAATTCTGGCGAGCCTATCTATGCGGCGGCTGGGGACGGGCGGTTGGGCAGCATCCAGTCCTGTGCGCTCGAAAATTCCAATGTCGATCTCAGTCAGGAACTGGTCAATATGATCACGGCTCAGCGCAATTATGAAGCCAACGCCAAAACCATTTCGACATCTGATCAGATGACCCAGACCATTCTCAATATCCGTTGATATAGCGATCGTGCGGAGGCTGAACCATGGACCGTTTTCTCTATCTCGCAATGTCCGGCGCCAAAGAGACGGCCTATGCGCAGTCGATCAACAACCACAACCTGGCCAATGCCAACACGACGGGTTTTCGTCAGGCACTGGCCTACGCCTACACCGCACCGGTGCGCGGTCCCGTCTACGACTCGCGCGACTATGTGCAGGTCGGCAATCAGGTTCTCGATTTCTGTCCGGGAACGCTCCAGTCGACGGAACGGGATCTCGATGTCGCCATCCAGGGCGAGGGCTTTCTCGTGGTCCAGACCGAGGATGGCGGCGAGGCCTATACCCGAGCCGGCAATCTGCAGATCGACGCTACGGGGGTGCTGCGCAATGAACGCGGGCTGGCGGTGCTCGGCGATGGCGGCCCGATCACTATTCCGGAGTACGAGAGCCTGAGCATCGGTACGGATGGCACCATCACCATCCGGCCCGCAGGGGCCGCGCCCAACGCGCTGGCGGCCGTCGATCGGTTGCGATTGGTCAATCCGGATACCCAGAATCTGCTGCGCGGTGAAGATGGCCTGATCCGTGCTCAAGATGGAGAGCCGGCCGTGGCGGACGCCGGTGTTCGCGTCATCAGCGGCATGCTGGAGACGAGCAATGTCAACACCGTAGCCTCGCTGACCCGAATGATCGAGCTGTCGCGTGCCTTCGAGACCCATATCAAGATGATGGAAACCGCCAGTAGCAACGAGAAGAATCACAACCGCCTCCTGGCGATCAGTTGAATCTGGCGGAGCCTTTGGGAGCAGATCATGAATCAAGCGCTTTGGATCGCCAAGACCGGGCTCGACGCTCAGCAGACCCGGATGTCCGTGGTCTCCAACAATCTGGCCAACGTCAACACCACAGGTTTCAAGAAGGGGCGCGCCGTCTTCGAGGATCTGATCTATCACAGCTGCCGCCAGCATGGCGCCCAGGCCACTCAGGAGACGCAGCTTCCATCCGGGTTGACGATCGGCACGGGCGTGCGCACCGTGGCGACTCAGAAGCTGTTTGCACAGGGCAATTACATTCAGACTGGCAACTCGCTCGATATGGCCATCGAGGGTCAAGGCTTCTTTCAGATCCTGATGCCGGGTGGCGAGATTGGTTACACCCGCGATGGGAGCTTTCAGCTCAATGCCGATGGCGAGGTGGTGATGTCCAATGGCTATGCCTTGCAGCCGGCTCTCGTTATCCCGGCAGATGCCGAGAGCATCACGATCGGCAAGGACGGCACCGTCTCGATCAAGCAGCCGAATCAGGTCGGCGAGGTTCAGATAGGCCAGATCCAGCTGGCCAACTTCATCAACCCGGCCGGCCTGCAACCGATCGGCGAGAACCTCTTTCGCGAAACGACGGCCTCCGGGGCTCCTCAACAGTCCAACCCGGGTGAGAATGGCTTCGGAAGTCTGGTGCAGTGCTCGCTCGAGACCAGCAACGTCAACATGGCTGAAGAGCTGGTCAATATGATCGAGACCCAGCGCGCCTATGAGGTCAACTCCAAGGCGATCTCCGCCGCTGACTCGATGCTCCAGTTCGTCAATAACAATCTGGCGCGTTGATCCTGGCTGATTGGTGCGATTGCTGCTTGTCTGATACTGAGCCAGCCATCAAGGCGTCGGATCATCGACGCGGTCTGGTGTCGATCATCCGGCTGACCAACTGTCGTCGCGATCATGATCGGGCCCCAAGGTTCAACACGAGTCGCTGGAAACCCATGAACCCTTACTCGAAAACACTGAGTAGCCTGCTGGTCGCTTTCGCGCTCTCCGGCTGCGCTACCCTCAATCCGCCCAAACCAGGCGATTCAGCGGAATATCGCCCGGTCGCGCCGCTCGAGCCGCGTCCGGCGTCCGCCAACAATGGCGCGATCTTTCAGCCGGCGCTCGGTGCGGCCCTGTTCGAAGATCGCAAGGCTCTGCGCGTCGGCGATCTGGTGACGGTGATGCTCAACGAGAAGACAAACGCCAAGAAATCGTCAGCGACTTCGACCGCCAAGGATTCGAACGCCACGATGGATGTCGGCAATGTCACGATCGCGGGCAGAACCGTGCTCGCGGCGGACGCTCAGCTGCTCGGACTCTCGTCCAAAGCTGGACGTACCTTCGACGGCTCGGGAGATTCCAGTCAGAGCAACCAGTTCAGCGGCGAGATCACGGTCACGGTCGCCGAGGTGCTGCCCAACGGCAATCTGGTCATCCAGGGCGAGAAGTGGCTCGGTATCAACCAGGGCAACGAGTTCGTGCGCCTGCGCGGCATCGTCCGTCCGGTCGACATCACGAAAGACAACAAGGTCAATTCGACTCAGATCGCCAATGCCCAACTCTACTATGGCGGCACGGGCGCCCTGCAGGACAGCAATGCTCAAGGCTGGCTGACGCGCTTCTTCAACAGTCCGATCTTGCCCATTTAATCAACCGGGAGATATCGATGAACAGCCTCCTGACGTGCACTGGCCTGGCCCTCGTGGTGGCTGGATCGCTACTCGGCACGGCCGTGGTACTGGCCGGCAACGAAGCCGATGTGGCCGATCTCGGTCGTTTCGGCAACTGGAACGCCGGTGGTGCGGAACGGATCAAGGATCTGGCCACCATCGCCGGTGTGCGCGACAACCAGCTGATCGGCTATGGCCTGGTGGTGGGATTGGACGGTACGGGCGATCAGACGACCCAGGCGCCCTTCAGCACCCAGAGTCTCAAGAACATGCTCAGTCAACTGGGTGTAACCATTCCCGAGGGCGTCAACCCCCAGACCAAGAACATGGCGGCGGTCATGATCACGGCCGATCTGCCGCCCTTCGCCAAGCCGGGGCAGCGCATGGACATCACCGTCTCCTCGCTCGGTAACGCCAAGAGCCTGCGCGGCGGCACTCTGCTGATGACGCCGCTCAAGGGGGCCGACGGTCAGGTCTATGCCATCGCCCAGGGCAATCTCACCGTGGGCGGCTTCGGGGCCGGCGGGGCCGACGGCAGCCGGATCACGGTCAATGTGCCGAGCGTGGGGCGGGTGCCGAATGGGGCCACGGTCGAGCGCGAGGTGCCGACCAGCTTTTCCCAGGGCGATCACCTGACACTCAATCTGCGCCGACCCGACTTCACCACCGCCTACCGCATGGTCGATGTCATCAATTCGCGCTTCGGCGATGATGTCGCCCAGTCGATCGATGGCTCATCGGTGCAGGTCCGTGCGCCGCGCGATCCGAATCAGCGCGTGGCCTTCGTCTCCATGCTCGAGAACCTCACGCTCGAAGCGGCTGAGCCGCCGGCACGGGTCGTCATCAATGCGCGTACGGGCACCATCGTGATGGGGGCCGGCGTCACCGTGCGTCCGGCAGCCATCTCGCACGGCAATCTCACGGTCACCATCAGCGAAAATCCAGCCGTTTCGCAGCCCGGCGCGCTGGCCGGCGGCCAGACCGCCGTAGTTCCGCAAACCGATGTCGCCATCGAGCAGGACAAGAATCGCATGTTCCTGTTCGAGCCGGGGACGGCACTCGGCGACATCGTCGAGGCCGTCAACGAGGTCGGGGCGGCGCCCGGCGATCTGGTCGCCATCCTGGAAGCGCTGCGCGAGGCCGGTGCCCTGCGCGCCGAACTGGTCGTGATCTGAGGCGGGCATGATCGGCAGCGGCGCCATGTCCGGTCTGGGAGCGGGTCAATCGCTGACCAATGGGCTGGTCGTCGATCCGGCCGCCTATCAAGGGACTGTCGCGCCTTGCGCGCGACAGTGGCACCGAGGGGCTGGAAGCCGCCGCGCGCGCCTTCGAGTCACTGCTGATCGGGCAGATGCTCAAGCAGATGCGCTCGACCGCCTTTGGCGGCGGACTCTTCGACTCGGCCCAAACCCAACTCTATCAGGATCTCTACGATCAACAGATCGCGGCGGCGCTGAGCGAGGGCGAGGGGCTGGGCATCCGCAAGGCGTTGCTGCGTCAGCTGGCGCCCGAATTGACCGAGGAAGGGCGTGCCGGGCGTGATCCCGCGACTCTGGCGGTCCCGGAGCGCAATCCGCTGCTCAAGAGCTTCAAACAGCGCCAGGTCGAAGCGGCGGTGGAGAGCGCCGACGCCAAGCCGGCGAGCGCTCTGCCCGGTCAACCGCAGAGCACGGCCAGTGGCTCAGCCGTCACATCCGGTGCTTCGGGCACCGCCGGCCTTGCAGTCACAGGCAGCCGTCAGGGACGCTGGCCGCCACGCAATGCCGAAGAGTTCGTCGCCTATCTCAAGCCCTATGCCGAGCAGGCGGCCGAGATCCTGGGGATGGACACCAGTGTGCTGCTGGCGCAGAGCGCACTGGAGACCGGCTGGGGGCGTCACATCCCACGCCGGGCCGATGGGCGCAGCAGCTTCAACCTCTTCGGCATCAAGGCCGATCGCAGCTGGACGGGCGACAGCGTCGGTGTGGGCACGCTCGAATATCGCAACGGTGTGGCACAGCGCGAACAGGCGCGTTTTCGTGCCTACGAGACTCCGGCCGAATCCTTCGTCGATTATGTCGCCTTTCTCAACCGCAATCCACGTTATGGCGATGCACTCAAGAGCCGTACTGGCGAAGAGTTCATCCGCGGGCTGCAAAAAGCCGGCTATGCCACGGATCCGCGCTATGCTAACAAGGTCTTGGGTATTCGCGATCGGGTTCTCGCGATCAGCGCCGCTGTCGACGTACAGTCCACGCCTCAAACCAAGAGCGACACTCAAGTTTCCGCCGCTCCAGCCGATAATCCGGCAAAGGGCTGAGTCGGGTGCTCGTGCCGATCACGGCGTGTCGAGACCATGACGGGCCATCATGAATCAACGACGAACGGGGTGCAGCCATGAGCGTCTTGGGTACCGGGATCACCGGTCTGCTGGCCTTCCAGCGCGCCCTGGCGACGACCAGCCACAACATCTCCAACGCGGCGACCGAGGGTTACAGCCGTCAGCGTGTCGATCTGGCGACCAATATCCCACAGCGTCTCGGGAGCGGCTATATCGGGCAAGGTGTCAACGTCGATGGCATCCGGCGCCTCCAGAACGACTGGATCGATGCTCAGCTGCGCACCAGCCTCAGTGACAATGCCAGCGCTACGACACGCGCCGACTTCGCCGAGCGCGTCGACAATCTGCTGGCCGATCAGAGTACCGGACTGGCGCCGACACTGGAGAGTTTCTTTGCCGCCGGGCAGGACGTCGCCAGTGACCCGACGGCGTTGCCGGCGCGCATGGTGCTGCTCAACGAGGCTGAGACGCTGACCGGCCGATTCGAAGCGATCAATGGTCGGCTCGATGAACAACGGCGCTTGGCCAATGGCCAGATCGAGACCTCGATCGAGGAAATCAATCAATACGCCGAATCGGTTGCCGATCTCAACAAGCAGATCATTGCCCGATCCACGGCGGGGTCTCCGCCCAACGATCTGCTCGACCGGCGCGACACCATTCTGCGCAAGCTCTCCGAAAAGGTCGATGTCTCGCTCAGCACGCAGGACGATGGGGCGGTCAATGTCTTCATCGGCAGTGGTCAGGGACTGGTGGTCGGTACCAACGCCAGTGAGCTGACCTTCTCGAATCTGTCCGGCGATCCCGTCAATTGGGATATCGGTCTGAGGGCGGCTCAAGGCAATGAGCCGATCAACATCACCCGTTTCGTGACGGGCGGCGAGATCGGCGGCCTGCTGGAGACCCGTTCCAATCTGCTCGACAAGGCGCAGAACGAACTCGGTCTCACGGCGCTGAATCTGGCAGATCGGTTCAACGAGCAGAACCGGCTTGGTCTCGATCTGGACGGTGAACTCGGCGGCGACATCTTCGAGCTGCCCGAAGTCGTGGTCAATCCGGCGCTCAACAATAGCATCAATGCTGAACCGGCTGTGACGTTCTCGGATGTCAGCCAGCTTACACCCAGCGATTATCGGCTGCGTTACGACGGCGCCAACTTTCAATTGACACGGCTGCCCGAAAACACATCTGTAACCCTCGTGCCGGATGCGGCCGACCCCAATGTCCGGTTTGCCGATGGTCTGCGCATCGATACCACAGCCATTGCAGGTTCCGCCTCGGGTGATTCCTGGCTGATCCAGCCGACACGCTTTGCTGCCAGCGGTCTGGACATGACGATGACCGATCCGGCCAAGATCGCGGCGACCTCCGGCGCGCTGGCCGAGGCGAGCAATACGGGTGAGGCGCGACCCGTGGCACTGCGCATGAGCAGCGATCCGCTCAATCCCGCCTCCCCCGACACCTATCTGCCGGCGGCCATAGTGGCTGGCACGGATGCCGTGACAGGGGCCGATGTGTTCAATCGGTTGGCGCCGCGCTATGGCACCGAGGCCGGATCGGCCACGGTCGAGTCTTTCCGCGTGCTCGATACCCAACATGCCGACCTGTCCACGCCTGTGTCCGTGACCTTCGATGCCGCCAACAATCAGTTCGTGGTCGGCCAGGAACGCTTCGCACTCGACCCGACCGGAACCACCACCATCCAGGCCAACGGTTGGGAGCTGAAGATCCAGGGTACGCCCAACACCGGCACGACAGGTTCGGTGATCGACATCCAGGTCGACACGACTCCAGTCGCGACGCCACAGCCGGCGGACACCACCATTACAGGCCCCGGCTGGGAGCTGGACATCCGCGGCACGCCGGCAGCGGGCGATCTGTTCACGGTCGAACTCGGCAAGGATCGTCCGGGCGACAACCGCAACATGCTGGAGATGACGGGTATCCAGGGTGAGCGTCTCATTCAGGGACGCACCACCCTCCAGGGTGGCTACAACACCCTCATCGCCGATGTCGGCACCCAGACACGCCGTGCCCAGATAAGCCGTGATTCGAGTGCGGTCCAGCTGGAGTCGGCGCAACAGCAGCGCGAGTCACTCTCGGGCGTCAATCTCGATGAAGAGGCCGCGAACATGATTCGGTTCCAGCAAGCCTATCGGGCGGCCGCTCAGGTGATCACGACCTCGGGTGAGATGTTTGATACCCTGCTCAATGCTGTGCGTCGCTGAGCGCCGCGTCGTATCAGGGTTCCAAGAGGATGTGAGCCGATGAGAATCTCAACCAGCCAGATCTTCCAGTCGGGTCTGTCGGCCATGCAGGGCGCGCAGTCGAAGTTCAACAAGACCGGCCTGCAACTAGCCACGGGCCAGCGCATTCTGACGCCCGCCGACGATCCGGGCGGGGCGACCCAGTCCGTGCAGTTCAAGGCCGCCATCAAAGCCACCGAGCAGTATCAGCGCAACGCCGACTACGCCCAGCCAAAACTCGAATACGAGGAAGCGCAGCTCATCGCCCTGGGTAATGTCTTGCAGCGCGCGCGCGAACTGGTCGTCGCCGGCAACAACGACACCTACAACCCGGAGAACCGCAAGATCATCGCCAGCGAGATCCGCCAGTTGCGTGAGGACATCCTCGGTCTGGCCAACAGCGAGGACGCCAATGGCGAGTATCTCTTCGCGGGTACGCGCTCGCAGCATCAGCCGTTCGTCGTCGGTGATGATGGTCGGATCAGCTATGTCGGGGCCGATGGACCGGGGTCCATCCGCGAGGTCGACATCACCAGCAATCGCCGTGTCGCTACCGGGGACACGGGGGCGCATGTCTTCATGGACATCCCGGAGCGCAGCGGCCTGCTGACCGAGGCGGTGTTGAAACCGGGCAACAGTCTCAATGGCGTGGCCGGAGTCGAACTCAAGACCGAGGTCGCCGATCTGCAGCGGTCCCTCAATAGCGCCGGGCAGACTTTCCGTATCCGCTTCGAGGACGACGGTGGAACCCTGATGTACAAGGTGCTCGACCCCGATGGCAACGCGGTCAAGGACCAGAACGGCGCGCTCATCGGCGGCCCCTATGTCGCCAATCAGCCGATCGAGTTCGCAGGGCGTCGCGTCACCCTGACGGTTCCGACCACCACCCCGCCGACCGTGCCGGCCGATGGTGACGAGATCCTCTCGCGCCCAATCACCCAGGTCGATATCTTCAAGACACTCGACGACATCGCCACCGCCTTCGAGACGCCCGCAACCGACGAGACGACCCGCGAGAGTCTGTCACAGGCCACCAGCATGGCCCTGAGCAATCTCGACTCGGGTCTGGATCGCGTCAACGAGGTCCGGACCTCGGTCGGTCTGCGGCTCGATGCGCTCGACACCCAGGCCGGGCTCAACGACGAGCGTCTGGTCGACCTCAACAGCACCCTCTCCGATATCCAGGACCTCGACTATGCCGAGGCCATCAGCCGCTTCATGCTCCAGCGGACCGTCCTGCAGGCCGCGCAGCAGACCTACACCCAGGTCAGCCGACTCTCACTGTTCGATTTCCTCTGACACCGTCGCATCCGGTGCCGGCGCTCAGTTGCCGAGCGGCGTCTGTTTGGCCGCCCAGGACGTCTGTGGCGTCATCCGGGACTCGAACTGAGCCGCTCTCAGCGGCTCGCCGAATAGATCTCCCTGCGCCTTGAGACAGCCGATGCTGAGCAGCTGATACTGCTGTTCCTTGGTCCGCACGCCATCGGCACGGATCTCCAGTCCCAGTGCCTGCGCCATGGCGATCAGCGCCTCGACCACGGCCAGTTCGTGATGGGCGTCGGGCAGGGCCTCGATGAAATTCGAGTGGATCTTGAGCGCACGGATCGGAAGTCGTTGCAACAGAGCCGGTGCCGTCCAGCCGATGCCGACCTCGCCCAGACAGATGCCGACACCCAGTTCGTTCAGCCCCTGAAAGACCTCGGCGATCTGTTCGCGGTGTTTGACCAGGAGCCGCTCACTGAACTCCAGATCCAGGCGCGTGGCGGCGGCTGGATAGTCCTCCAGGCGCTGGGCCACCGTCCGGGCCAGATCTCCGCGTGTGAGTTGCGCCTCACTGATCTCGACGACCAGACGCTTGATCGACAGACCGCGGTCGATCCAGTCTTGCAGCTGCCGGCAGGCGCCAGTGAGTATCCAGTCGCCCAACTCCAGGATCAGGCCGCTCTCCTCGGCCAGTGGGAGCAGCCGTTCCTGCGAGATCATACCCAGTTCGGGCGGCTCCCAGTGGATGGACACCGCGACCGAGTCGAGGGTCTCCGTCGCCATGTCCATGCCGGGGCGATAATGGAGCTGGAACTCGGACGTGCCCAGGGCCGCGCGCAGTCGATCGAGCAGACGCCGATGTTCGCGCGCGACCTGATCCGGTGCGCTCGACAGGATCTGGAAGCCGTTGCGTCCCTGACGCTTGACCTGCCGCAACGCGGATTCGGCATTGGCCATGAGCGCCCGGCGATCCTCGCGCAGTTCGGTACTCACGGCGATGCCGATACTGAGACTGACATGCAACTGATGGCCCCGAATCCAAATGGGCGCGCTCATGAGTGTCTTGAGCCGGTTGGCGATGAACACGATCTCGTCGAGGTCATCGACCTCTTCGAACAGGAGCGCGAATTGATCGGCGTGCAAGCGGGCCAGGGTGTCGGATGGACGGATCGCCTCGCGCAGCTTGAGTCCGATGGCACGCAACAGGTCGTCGCCGATCTGATAGCCGAGACTGGCGTTGATGTGCGAGAAATGATCCAGGTCGGCGATGAAGAGTGCCAGGGGCGATTCCTTGCGCCGACCGAGTTCGATGGCATGATCCAGACGCGACTCCAACAGCAGGCGGTTGGGCAGCTTGGTCAGGGCATCGTAATGGATGAGGTGTTCGGCCAGCCGTGGTGTGCCCGGGGAGGCCGTGCGCTCGGCGAAGAGACCGACGAAGTTGATCAGTCTGCCGCGCGGGTCGAGTACGCGCCGGATGGTCAGGCGCTGGCGGTAGATCTCGCCGTTCTTGCGCCGGTTCCAGATCTCGCCCTGCCAGGAGCCCTGTCTGAGCAGGCGTCGCCACAGGTTGATGAAAAAAACCCGGCTGTGCCATTGCGCGTTGAGCAGCGTCGGTTTCTGCCCCAGGATCTCGGACTCGGCATAGCCGGTGATCTGCGTGAAGGCGGCGTTGACCGCGACCACGATACCCTCGGAGTCCGTGATCAGGACGCCTTCGGAGGTCGCGGCATAGACGGCCGCCGATTGCAGCATCCGGCGCTCGGCTTCGCGCATGGCCGTCACGTCACACATTTCTATGACGATCCCTGTGATCTCGCCCTGAAGATCACGGCACGGCAGCAGCCTGACCTCATGCTCGTGCCGGACGCCACTGTCCGTGGTTTCGAGCCAGTCCGTGACGATGGATCGTCCCTGATCCAGGCAGGTTCCGAGATGGCGGTAGACCAGGGTCGTCAGGGTGCTCGCGCCGCACAGCGTCATGAAGGATTGGCCGATCGACTCGTCCTGTTCGCGGCCGATAGCGGCGAGGAAGGCCGGATTGGCCGCCAGCAGCCGGCAGCCGCGATCGATCAGGGCGATGCGACCGGACAGGGCCGCGAAGATAGCGGCGTAGAGCGTCTGGCCGCGCTCGCCGCCATGCCAGACCTCGAGACCGACTGCATCGTTTCGCGCATGGTGTTCGTCGTGATCGGGCATCGTGGCGGACAGTGACGTGGATTGGAAAGTAGGGCGCACCCATCACCCATGGCAAGACGTGGAGGACGACCGGCGATCGGGTGCTCGTCTCGTTCACGCCAAACGGGCGTCTAGTATAGCCATACGGCTCGGCTTGGTAAGTACACAGATTTATGCGCTGAGGGGCGCTGTCGGCGGAGCGCCCCTCCTGGGTTTCTGTCTGGCCGCCAAGGGCCTTATACTGCGTCACCGACAAAACAATACTTCGGATTGAATTCGAGACGAGGAGCAGTATGCACAACGGTACCAGCATCACCCAGTTCATCATTGAGGAGCAGCGCCACATCGCCGGCGCCACCGGCGACTTCACCTCGCTGCTCAACGATGTGGTCACGGCCTGCAAGGTCATCAGTCACCTGGTCAACCACGGCGCCCTGGTCGGCGTCCTGGGCAGCGCTGACACCGAGAACGTCCAGGGCGAGACGCAGAAGAAGCTCGATGTACTCTCCAACGAGGTCTTCATCAAGTCCAACGAATGGGCCGGGCACCTGGCGGCCATGGCCTCCGAGGAGATGGACGACATCTATCCCATCCCCAGGCAGTATCCGCGCGGCAAGTATCTGCTGACCTTCGATCCGCTCGATGGCTCGTCGAACATCGACGTCAATGTCTCGGTCGGCACCATCTTCTCGATCCTGCGCTGTCCGGGCGGCGGGGCGGAGCCGAGCGAGCGTGACTTCCTCCAGGCCGGCACCCAGCAGGTCGCGGCCGGTTATGCCCTCTACGGGCCCTCGACCATGATGGTCCTGACCACCGGCAATGGCGTCAACGGCTTCACGCTCGATCAGAACATCGGCGAGTTCATCCTCACTCATCCCAGGATGCAGATCCCGGCCGACACGCGCGAGTTCGCGATCAACATGTCCAATATGCGTTTCTGGGAACCGCCGGTAAGGCGCTATGTCCAGGAGTGTCTGGACGGCAAGGAAGGTCCGCGCGGCGAGGACTTCAACATGCGCTGGATCGCGTCCATGGTCGCCGAGGTGCATCGCATCCTGACCCGTGGCGGCGTCTTCATGTATCCGATGGACTCGAAGATGCAGGCCAAGGGGCAGGGCGGCAAACTGCGGTTGCTCTACGAGGCCAACCCCATGTCCTTCATCGTCGAGCAGGCAGGCGGCGGCTCGATCACCGGCCGCGAGCGCATCCTCGAACTCCAGCCCGAATCCCTGCATCAGCGCGTGCCCGTGATCCTCGGCTCCAAGAACGAGGTCGAGCGTATCCTGGGGTATCATCAGCCGGATTGAGGCGAGGGTCTGCGAGCGGCGTTTGGTGTCGATCGTCATGGGCGGTTCGGTCGTCCGGCCATCGTCCCCCAGACACTCCAGCGATTGGAGCCGCTCGTATGATCGATGAACTGCGCTGTGCGCCCCTGCTCTCGCGTCTTGAAGCGACCCAGCTCCAGCGGGTCGCCCGGCACGCGAGCCGGGTCAAGCTGAACGCCGAGCAACTGCTCTTCAGTCAGGGCGACCCGGCCACCCGCTTCTATCTCCTGCTCTCGGGCCGGATGCGGCTGTTCCGGCTCTCGCCCGAAGGCGCCGAGAAGGTCATCGAGATCGTCAGTCCGGGCCAGACCTTCGCCGAGGCGCTGATGTTCCTCAATGCACCCCGTTATCCGGTCTGCTCGGCGGCGCTCGCCGACTCCGAGCTGATCGCCATCGATTCGTCGGATTTCGCCGCCATGCTGCGCGAGTCGGTCGACACCTGCTTCGTGCTGCTCGGCGCCCTGAGTCAGCGTCTGCGCGGTCTCATCGGCGAGATCGATGATCTCACGCTCCACACCGCGACCAGTCGCGTCGCCCGTTATCTGGCCTCGCGCCTGCCGCCGGGCGCCCAGTCGCTCGAACTCGAGGTGCGCAAGGGGGTGCTGGCCTCGCGTCTGTCGGTGCAGCCCGAGACCTTCTCGCGCGTCATCAAGTCGCTCAGCGAGCAGGGTATCATCCGTATGGATGGCACTCTGGTGAGCGTGCTCGATCAGCGGGCGTTGCTGGAGATCGCCGAGTTGACCGATGCGCTCGAACCCGGACCCGTCTCGATCGGTACCCTGGGGTCGCAGCGTCCCTGAATCTGCCCAAGCCTAAGGAGACCTGCATGAAACGCTCGACCTTGACGACCTTCGTCTCTCTGGCGCTGTTGCTGTCCGGCAGTGCCCTGGCCGACGACCAGACCCTGCGCGAAAAGGCCGCGCGCGCCGGACTCGCTCCGCTGCCGGAGACCGTGCCCGATCCGGCCGGCAATCCGGTCACACCCGAGAAGGTCCAGCTCGGCAAGAAGCTGTTCTTCGAGCCGCGTCTGTCGGCCAGTGGACTCATCAGCTGCAATACCTGCCACAACCTCGGCATGGGCGGCGATGACAATCTGCCGACCTCGGTCGGTCACGGCTGGCAGAAGGGACCACGCAACGCCCCGACCGTCTACAACGCCGTCTTCAACCGGGCGCAGTTCTGGGACGGTCGCGCCGCGGATCTGAAGGAGCAGGCCAAGGGACCGATCCAGGCCGGGGTCGAGATGGCCAACAGGCCCGATCAGGTCGTGGCCACGCTCAAGAGCCTGCCGGAGTACGTAACCTGGTTCGGCGAGGTCTTCCCCGGCGAGGACGATCCGGTCAATTTCGAGAACGTGGTCAAGGCGATCGAAGCCTTCGAGGTCAAGCTGGTCACGCCGGGCGCGCCCTTCGACCGCTTCATGAACGGCGCCGACCGCGCCATGAGCGACGAACAGAAAGCCGGGCTGGTGCTCTTCGTCGATCGTGGCTGCACGGCCTGTCACAACGGCGTCAACGTCGGCGGGCAGAATTATTTCCCGTTCGGACTCATCAAGCGCCCCGGTGCCGACATCCTGCCGCCGGAGGACAAGGGCCGCTTCGAGGTCACGCACTCGGCCTCGGATGAATACGTCTTCCGTGCCGCGCCGCTGCGCAACGTCGCCCTGACCGCGCCCTATTTCCACTCCGGGCAGGTGTGGGATCTCAAGCAGGCGGTGTCCGTGATGGGCACGGCGCAGCTCGGCGCCGAACTCGGCGATGCGGAAGCGAGCCAGATCGCCGCCTTCCTCAGGTCACTCACGGGTGTCGCGCCCCAGATCCTGTATCCGGAGCTGCCGGTCGAGACGGCCGCCACACCGCGTCCGCAACTCTGAGCGCACGCTCGGCCCCGCCGGCTTGGATTCCTGGGAGACTCCATCCATATCCAGCCTGGGCCGGGCGACTCGCCACACGGCCTGCCGGTCGCGAACTCACGGCCTTCCATCCATCGTCATCGCTGAATCATCAGGGGATAGCCAATGAGCAATGAGCCAGTCACCCTCTTCGAGGGCCAGGAGATCGACGTCAGTTGGGATGGGCGACTCTGTATCCATCTCGGTGAGTGCGGCAAGGCCGAGGGCGATCTGTTCGTCGGCGGGCGCGAGCCCTGGTGCCGGCCCGATGCGGTTTCGCGCGCCGAGGTGCGCGAAGTGGTCGAACGCTGCCCGACCGGCGCCCTGAGTTATCGCGACAAGACCGGCGAGCCGGAACCGGCGCCGGGCGAGAATCGGGCCATGGTCGCCAACAATGGTCCGCTCTATCTCAGCGGCGATCTGGAGATCGAGGGCGCACCGGACGACATGCCGGGTGTGCGCCGGCGTGTTGCGCTCTGTCGCTGCGGGGCGTCCAAGAACAAGCCGTTCTGCGACAACAGCCACGCCGAGGCACGGTTCGAGGACGGTGGTGCGGTCGGGTCACGCGGCCCCGGACTGAGCGAGCACGGCGGCCCGCTGAAGGTGCGGTTGATGCCTGACGGCCCGCTCAAGCTCGAAGGCAATCTGACCATCCAGGCCGGCTCCGGGCGTCTGGCCTGGGAGGGGACGCAGACCGCGCTCTGTCGCTGCGGGGCGTCGAAGAACAAGCCCTTCTGCGACGGCAGCCATCGCGCCGCCGGGTTCAAGTCGGACTGACGCGCCAAGACAGGACGTGCGCCAATGGCCTATGCTGACTCCCGCCAACCACACAACGGGAGTCAGCGATGCAAGTGACAGCCTTTCTGCTCGGCATGCTCGTCTTCGTCGTCTACACGGTCCTCATCCGCGCCTTCTACACCGTCAAGCCCGATGAACGGGCCATCCTCACTTCCTTTGGACGCGCCCGGCGGATCGGGCGTCTCATGGTCGAGGACGCCTCGCTCAACGAGGAGGAGAAGCAACGCTACCGCTTTCCGCGTCTCCAGGTCATCGGTCCCGGCGGACCCTACTTCAAATGGCCCTGGCAGGAGGTTCACAAGGTCCGGGTCGTCACCGAAGCCATCGACCTGACCTGGGATCCGACCAAGTCCCAGCACACCATCGAGGCCGTCACCAAGGACAACCTCACCACGGGCGTCGGCGGTCAGATCCGCTTCCGTGTCTCCGAAAACAACCTCTATGCCTATTTCTTCGGCGTCGACAAGCCGCTGGAGCACGTCATGGGCTATTTCATCTCGGTGCTGCGCGAGCGCATCGCCAACTTCGTCGATCCCAAGGGCGAGAGCCTGGTCGGCGACACCGAACTGAGCACCGGCAGCGCCGCCGCCGAACTCTCAGAAGGCGTCTCCATCAACGACCTGCGCAAGAACCTGCCGCTCCTCAACGACTACATGGAACAGCAGTGCCGCTCGACCGGCGCACGCTACGGCATCGAACTCGACGCCGCCCTCATCACTCAGATCGACCCGCCGCCCGAGGTCGATCGCGCCCTCTCGGCCATCAACACCACGCGCAATCAGGTCGCCGCCGACATCTCGACCGCGCGCGCCGATGCCGAACAGCAGATCACCATGAGCAAACGTGCCGTCGACATCGCGCGCAACAATGCTCAGGCCGAGGTCGCCCCCCTGAAGGAGCTGGCCAACACCCTGGCCCAGATCAAGACCACCGGCGGACCGGGCGCGCTACGGACCTATATCCGCAATCTGCGCGTGCCCCTGCTGAAACGCGCCACGCGCATCGTGCAGACTGCCGCGCCGAAGTAACGCGACCCCGGAGGCCATCCTCATGTTCTTCGATTCCGATTTCTCGCTTGGTCCCATCGTCGCCTTCGTGATCGGCGTGCTCTATATCCCGATCCTGCTCGCCATCGCGCGCGCGCTCGGACTCTATGCCATCGTGCGCGAGCGCGAGGCCCAGGTGTTCACGCTTTTCGGTAAGGTGATCGGCACGCTCGACGAACCGGGGCTGCGCTTTCCGCTCGGCTATTTCGGTCTGAAGGCCCTGCTGGTGCCCTTCTTCGGCAAGCTCTACCGGGTGCCGACCTGTCTGCGTCAGCATTATCTGCGCGATCAGATGGTCAACTCGGAGGAGGGTACGCCCATGGGCGTGGGCATCTGGTACGAGATGCAGGTCAGCGATCCGGTTTCGTATCTGTTCAGCAACGCCAATCCCGAAGGCTCGCTCCAGGCCAATGTCGCCAGCTCGACCATCTCGACCCTGAGCAATCTGGAGATGGACAAGATGCTGGAGGACCGCCATCAGCTCAGCCGTCGGGTGCGCGCGGCCGTCTCGCCGCTCTCGGAGCAGTGGGGTTATGCGCTCGGCTCGGTCTATATCCGCAAGGTCGCCTTCACCGACCGCCAGATGGTCGACAACATCACCGACAAGGTGGTCAAGCGGCTGGTGCAGGTCACGAGCGCCATGAAGCAGGACGGCGAGAACCGCGTCGGTCTGATCAAGAGCGAGACGGCCTACAAGGTGTCGCAGAAGATGGCTGAAGCGGCCGCCGCGCGTCCGGCGATCGTCGGCGAGGCGCTCAACGCCATCGCCCAGCAGGACCCCGAAGTGCTCAACGCCGTGATGGAGGTCATGGAGACCGAGCAGCTCATCGCTTCTGGGGCACAGGTCGACGTCTTGCCGGTCGACTCCGAGATCCTGGTGCAGCTGTAATTTGGCCGTGTGCGCCTCGGGGGGCGATCACGCTGAAAGTCACGCGTGTCGCCGAGGATGTCGACCTGCTCTATTGATCTGACGGTGCACTGGGGTCGAATACCCCGTGCAGCCGATCGAGATAGGGTCGTATCGACTCGATATGTGCATCAGGCACATTCGAAAGCTGCTGGCGGGTCTCTTGCAGCGATTGGGCAAAGGGCATGGCAGCCAAGTTTTCGCGTTCTTCCGGCGTCATGTTCTGCAGGGACGCCTCGAATTCATCGAGGTTGAGCAGTGCCGTATGCGCGATATAGGCACGTGTGATATAGGCTGCCTGTTCGGCGAAAACGTCCGGGGAGGCATAGCCGTTTTGTTCGATGATGCTCAGCGCCTCTGTCTCGCCGGCGAGTGATTTCAGGATCTCCTCCTGGAGGGAGGCGAGATCGAGGAAGTCGTCTTCGTTGTCTGCGACGTCCAATTCATCGTCTTCGTCTTCTTCCAGGCCATCGAGATACGGCATGAGTTGTGTGTAGGTCGTCATGAATCGTTCGATATCCGGGGCTGTCAGATCAGCGGCCAGAGCGTTCCCCGCCAGCCATGACAACAGACAGACGAGAATGGCGGTCCATTTGAGCATGATGATTACCTGGTGTTTTTAGATTCGCGGCAAAGATTCGACGTGTTCGCGAGAGAGCGCTCTATGGGTTCGAGTGTCAGCTCGCGCCTTGCGCCATGGATTCAGACATCGGTGACGAGCGTTGGCTTGAGCAGTGTGCTCAGGCTGTCCTCGTGGAATTGGAGGCGGGCCTCGGTCGAGATCAGGCGCATCTCGGCCTCGCGCTGCTCGCTGACAGTGGCCTCCAGATGCCGCTCGAGCCGATTCAGTTCGTCCTTGAGCTTGGCGAGTTGCTCGGCCTCGGCGCGTTCGGATTTCTCCAGCGCCTTGAGTTCGCGCTCGATGTCACGGGGGCCGTGGTTGTCGCCGCGCCCCGCGAGCGGCCAAATGTGGAACCTGTGCGGTTCCTCGGTCTTGGCTTCGGACTGGCACCAGCGCAACTGCTCGCGCAGTGTCGCGATCCGCTGACGCCGCTGGTCCAGCTCGACTTCGCAGACGGCGATGCTCGAGCGCGTCGCGGCGATTTCGTCCTCCAGCTTGCGTCCGTTCTCGCGCAGCGTCTGGCGTTCGGCACGCTGCTTGGTCTCGAGTGCGCGCAGGCGCGTGAGTTCCTCGCGTGCGGCCGTCACCAGGGCTTTCTGGGTCTCACGCTGACGGCGCTGATCGAGTTCGGTGAGCTTGCGCTGATGGGCCAGTTGTTCGGCGACCTCGGCCTGACGAACGCGCGCCTGACTGCGCTCACGCACATGCTCGATCTCCTGCTCGCGCAGGCGGATGGCTTCGAGCGCCTGCTGATGCTCGCGATCCAGACGTTCGCGCTCGCGTTGCAGCTCCTCCTCCTCGTGCAGCCGGCGCAGGTTCCAGTCCTGACGCGCTTTCTGGAGCTCGACGGCGAGTTGGATGCGCCGCTGGTCCTTGAGCGCCTTGGTCTCGGTGGCCAGTTGCGCCTGGAGCTGAGTGGTGCGCATCTCCAGTTCGCGCTCGAAGGCCGCCAGTTCGCGCTCGCGTCGCCGGCGTGCGAACAGTAGTTCGTCGACCAGATTTTCGCGCCGATGGGCGAAACGGTCGCGCTCCAGTTCGCGCTCGGCCAGATAGCGCAGCAGCGGCTCGCGCACCTCGACGATGGCCTGACGCTCGGCGAAAAAGGCCGTGGGGTCTTTCTCATAGGCCAGCCACAGTCGGGTGAACTCGACCGGATTGAGCCGGTGTCCACTGTCGCCGAGTGGCGCGAATCCGGGGATGTCGTCGAGGCCGCCGTCCAGATATTTGCGGTACTGCATCTGGATGGTCTCGCTGTAATAGGCGCGCACCGACCCCGGCTCGAACAGCTTGAGCGCGATCAGCGACAGGAAGAGCACGCCGAGCGTGGCCTGGGCGAATCCCTCGACCGTCTCGAAGTGCGGCACGCCCTGTTCCTCCGGACTGTCCTGAAGCGCCTGGAGCGCCTTGGAGCGGGCAGCGAAGGTCAGGCGCGGCGGATTGGGTTCGAGCTGCTGGGCCGCCAGTTCGGCGGCGATGCCGTCGATGCGTCGCTGGTGCTCCCCGGTGAGTCGTTGCAGGAGCTCGGTGCGTTCGCGCAGAGTGCGCTCCCAGTCGTTGAGGTGTTGATCGATTTCGCCTACGCGGGTATCCAGCTCGGACTGCTTGGCCTCCAGTTGGCCGGCGAGCAACTGGGCGTTGGCCTCCCATTTGCGCGCCTCGGGTCCGCGCCCCGACGGGCGGCCGTCGCGCCCCAGGATCTCGTCGCCGACGCGCGCCTGGGTCGCCGCCAGATCACGGCGCAGGATCTCCAGCTCGGGCGCGAACTCGGCCTCGATTTCGTTGCGGCGCTGACGTTCGCGCGCGATCGATTCGGTCAAACGCTCGATCTCGTGCGTCAGCGGCTCGACGCGCGCGCGGTGATTCTCCTCGATCTGAGCCGTGCGTTCGGCGACCTGAGTGGCGAGCTGAGCGTCGCGCTCGGCGTAATACTGCTCGACCTGGCGCTGATGATAGGTGGCGATGTCGTCGGCACGGATGAGCTTGCCGAGGAAGGGGGCGGTGACATACAGCGAGAGTGCGACGATGGCCAGTCGGGCCAGAAAGCCGAACAGCCAGCGCACCAGGGCGAAGAAGCCTTGGTTGGCGCCCGGATTCCAGCGGCGCGCGCGCAGCAGGGGACGCTCGGACATCACCAGCGAGGCGTCGATGATCCAGACGACCGCGAAGATCAGTACGAACAGCAGCAACCCGGCGAAGGGCTTCAGCCAGACGCTGTCCTGGGGCACGATGCTCGCCCCGACCAGCCCCCAGACGAGCCCCTCCAGGGTGGCCATCAGCAGGATGATGACCCAGGCGAAGCCCAGCCAGACCCGCACGGCCGGCGTCAAGAGGCTGTCGCCATAGGGTTTCAGGCGCAGATGGTCCCAGACCCGGCGCACGGGGAAGGGCTGGCTGGCTTGGTTCTCGTTCGTCATGACCTGTGTTGCAAGCGGATGGGACGTCTGAAGATAGTTTAACGCGCCGGATTGGGCCGCACCCACTACGATACCAGTCTGACGCACGGCTTGCGTCGCCCCGTGCCTCGCACGCATCATGTCGGGCTTCGTAACGCACCCAGAGGCCGCCATTCCCAATGGATCGATTGACCCTGACTTCCATCATCGCTTCCGCCGCGTTCCTGATCTTCCTGATCGTGAGCCTGACCTGGCACAACGACGAGCTGCGCCCGCGCATCTGGCAGCTCAACGAGGTGCTGGAGCAGGATCCGGAGCTTGCGGAATACCCTTATGACTTCAAAGTGCTGCTCTTTCTCAACGGTGTCGTCACCCTGACCAGCCCCCAGGCCTCGGACGTGCCGCTACGGCCCTTCCTGAACCGGATCGATCCGTCGCTGGCCGACAAGTCCGCCGACGCCCCCGAGGTGGTCGAGGCCGAGCGCCGCTTCCGCGCCATCGAAATGCAGGCGATCCGGGTCATGCTCAGTCAGTCCGACGTGGAATCGGTGGTCTGGTCGCTGGATCGGGCCTGGTATCACAAGAATCGTGTGCCGCTGGCCAAATGAAGCTCTACGGGTGGTGAATGGGGCATTTCCATGTCTTGATCGGTCTCGGCGGATGCGTTCTGCTGGCCATGTCGATCGACCTGGCGCGGACGCTTGGCTGGCGCCGGCCGCGACCCTATGTCTTGCGTGCGCCACTGCTCGACGTGCCCGAACGCGCTCTGCTGGCGGTCCTGGAGCACGTCCTGGGCGCGGACTACCGTCTGCTGGTCCGCGTGCGCGTGTCCGAGGTGCTGGACATCGCGCCGCGTCTGCGGCGGCGCGAGCGTGAGCGGGCCGCCGAGCGGCTGGAACGCTATCGTTTCGACATCCTGGTCTGCGAGCGTGAGACCCTGACCCCGCGCTGCGCCCTGAATCTGACGCCGCGTCGGCTCTGGCGCAAGACGCCGGGCAGGGATGGGTTGGACCGGATCTGTGCCTCGGTCGGCCTGCCCCTGGTGCGCCTGATCGAGCAGCCGCATTACGCCATCGCCGAAGTCGAGGCGCGGATGCGGGAGGCGCTGTCGGCTTCGGCGCCGCCGGCCCAATCCGTGCCGGGGCTGACAGTCGAACTCACGAAGTCGCCGGCGTTTGATGATGAACCGAGGTTCAGGATCGACCCCGATCTCGACCTCGACGACCCGTGACAGCTTGCAGTGTGGGCTTTTACCGTGGAGGGACCACATTCATGGCAACGGCACGGCGCTTGCGGCTCAGGTCCATTCTGATCGCCGCGCTCTTCGGCCCGCTGCCGGCGATCGCCGGACCGTTGAGCAAACCGGCCGGCTCGGACCAGGGGGCGGCCGTGGGCGACCAGGCCGCGAGAGCGGATCTGTTGTCCGTGCTCGGTGACGTGTCGGCCCTGGCGACCAAGACCCGCCTGAATGCCGACTATGTCCCCGGCATCCTGAGCGTCCTGGACGGCGACGAGCTGGTCGCGCTGGGGGTGCGGACTGTCTGGGAGGCTCTGGAGCTGGTTCCCGGCGTGCAGATCGACCGCAATCGCAATGGTGCGCTGCGTGTGGCCATCCGCGGCTTCCAGCACAGCAATGGCAACGTCAAGCTGCTGCTCAACTCAGTGGCGATGAACAATGCCTTCGCCGGCTATTCCAACATCCTCTACATCCCGATCGAGCAGGTGGAACGCATCGAGGTGATTCGCGGCCCCGGCTCGGCGGTGCATGGCGAGTTCGCCTTCGCGGGCGTCATCAACGTCCTCACCCGCCAGAACGAAAATCGCGCCTATGTGGAGGCCGGAAGCGGTGAAACCTATGGGACGGGCGCCGTGCTCTCGGCGCAATCGCCTGACGGGGACTGGCGTCTCAACCTGAACGCCTCGGGCTGGAGCCGGCAGGGCACAGAGATCACGGCCGGTCCCGACCGGCTCTACACCCTGGGCCTGAGCGAACGCTCCCAGGCTCCAGGCCGGATCAACAATGCCGAGAACTACCGGCTGGCCGTCTTCGCCCTGGATTACAGGAAACTCTCCGTACTCGCGCAGTACAGCCGCAGTCAGGGCGGCACCTTTTTCGGGCCGCTGGACGTACTGCCTGAGGCGAACACGGGCGCGGATGCCTCCCTGGCCGAACAGAGCCTGATCCAGCTGCGTCACAGCTTCGAGCCGACCCAGACACTCAGCGCCGAGCTCAGGCTCACCTGGTCGGAGTACATCGGCAACTGGGCCGTGGATGTACTGCCCTCGGGCGTGGCCTACCCGCTGGGATCGCGGAACATCTATCCCGACGGCGTCTTCATCGAGGACTATGTGCGCATCGGCCGCCAGGAGGCCGAACTCGATCTCGACTGGCACGGCTGGAGCGGGCATCGCTGGCAGTTGAGCCTCTCGGCGGCCGAGGCGCGCATCGACGAAGCCTGGTGGGCCTTCAACGGCGATGCCGAGACCCTGGAACCACTCCCGAGCGTGCGTCGCTACAGTGGCGACCAGAACTACCTCGACGAAGGGGCGCGCCGCTCGATCCACAGCATCGCCGTTCAGGATCAGTTCCACCTCCTGGAGCCATTGGCGGTGACGGCCGGTCTGCGCTATGACAACTACAGCGACGTCGGTGAGAACCTCTCGCCACGCCTAGGCGCCGTCTGGACGCTCAGTGACAAACACCTCGTCAAGGCGCAATATGCCGAGGCCTTCTTTCCGCCAACCCTGTATCAGGTCTACGGCAACTCCGAAAGTCGCGTGCGCGACAGCTTCACACTCGATCCCGAGACCGTGTCCACCACGGAACTCGGATACATTTTCCGGCATGGAACCCGTGTCGCGCGCGCCACGCTCTATCACTCCAGGGTCAGAGATCTGATCGTCCTCGAGAACAACCGCTATCAGAACCGCGGTCGGGTGCGCCTTCAGGGCTTCGAGGCGGAATGGGAACAGCGCCTGAGTCCAGCCTGGAAACTGACGGCCAACCTCAGTTACAGCGACACCCTGGACGAGGAGACGGGCGATGCGCTGACCGGCGCGGCCGATTGGCTGGGCAACCTCAGTCTGCTCTATCGCCCGCGTCCCGACATCCTGCTGAGCGGCCACTGGCGTGCCGTCGGCGACCGTCATCGCGCGGCCGACGATCCGCGTCGCGGCCGGCTCCCCGGCTATCAGGATCTGTCACTGACGCTGAACTGGTTCGACTTCGGCACCCCCGGCCTCACCCTGCGCGCAGGCGTCGACAATCTCCTGGGGCAGCAGATCAAATCGCCCGCCGCGGCCTACACCTACGCGGAAGATTATCTGCGGCTGGATGAGCGCATCTGGTGGATACAGCTCTCCTACGAATGGCGTTAGCGCGTCCTCGATTCCGGGACTAGGGTTGCCAGACGCAGCAGCTTGGAGCTGATCTGGATACCGGCGCGCGCGGCCGTCTCGCGATTGATCATGGGGTGCAGTCGCCCGTTCTCGCGCACCAGCGACACCATGCCACCTGCCTGTACCAGATCCTGCGTATCGCCGACGGTGAGCACGGGCGCTTCCCGGACCTCGGCGAGCACCCTGGACATGGACTCAGCCACCCGATGATCGAGATAGAGCACATGACAGCGGCGCCACGGCGTTTGCTCCTGGACGCTGGCGAGCTGCAATGGCCGGCCCGCAGCCCGTTCACCGGCCAGGGTCCGTTGCAGACTGGCGGACAGCTCCGGGTTGCCGAGCACACAGTAGCGCAGCGGCGCGGACGCCGAGTCGAACGCCGAGGCCGGCCACTGGATGAAGAAGGCGAAGTTGAGCAGAAAGTTCGCGCGCCGGTCGATCTCGTCGAAGGACTCATAGTGGCGCGCCTCGGCGAGGAAATAGGGCTTGAACCGGACGCCGGCGCGCTCGGCCTGGGTCAGGTTGACGATGGGCAGGATACGATCGGTCACATGCAGACCGACCACGGCGCCATCCTCGACGGCGCCGTCGAACGGCGAAAAGACGAGCGTGCGTTGACGCTCCGACCAGGCGCGCAGACGATTGGGGGCCAGACCGACACTGGCGATGAAGATACCGCCCGGACGCGGGCCGGTATAGGCGTCCAGGTCCGCCGCCGAGAGCACCTCGACCCGCAATCCATGACCGCGGACCTTCGCGGCCGTCTCGAAATGGGCCGCGACCTGGAGCGCCGGATTCCGGGGGCCTTCGTAGGCCACCAGCACCAGCAGCCGGCCGTCCGGGCCGAGCGCGCTCTCGAACGCTTCCAGCGCGCCGATACTGACGGGGAAGAGCTTCAGCCCCAGCCGCATCCGCTGCTCGTCCTCGTGCCACAGGGTTTGGGGATTGCCGAATGCGTTCAGGGGGACGAGCAACACCGGGACACAGAGGGCGAGACACAGGAGTACGCCGCGAACGAGGCTGAGGCTGAATTCACTCCGAGTCGATACGGCGTGTCCTGTCGCTGTCATCGGTGTCGAATGGCCGATCCGGTCTCGGTCCAGCCCTCTCCTCATGCAGCCTGTATCCCCTGTTGTTTGACATCCTCCCGTCCTGAAGAACGGGGCTCCCAGCGCACCTGCCGCGCGATCCTAGAGCCTATCCAGGGCACAGACTACCGCATTCCGGGGCAGATACGCGACGTTCGCTGGAAGAGGGTCAAGCGGTCGGATCGATCCACACCCGGCCGTCCATCACCTTGACTGGAAAGACCCGGATCGGGCAGTCGGCCGGTTCGTCGAGCGGCTCGCCGGTTTCCAGGCTGAAGCGGCTGCCGTGCAGCGAGCACTTGATCCGGTCGCCATCGAGACAGCCGAAGGAGAGCGGATAGTCCTCGTGGCTGCAATTGTCCTCGACGGCATGATAGCGCCCGGCGACGTGCGCGAGAATGACAGCTCTCCCGGCGACACTGACCTTGATGAACTTGCCCTCCGCAATGTCGCCGCAGGCGGCGACGACGACGAAGTGGTCCGACATCAGCGTACCCTCCGTGCCGCCCGGCCCGAATCCAGCACGTCGCGGACGCGATCGGCGGCCACTTCCAGCGAGCGCGCACGTCCCAGATGCCAGAGGATGAGCGCGCCGGTGCAGACCAGGCTGTCATAGGTCGGCCCCTTGGCCCCGTCGAGCGCCGCCAGTCCGGCCTCAGCCGCCGCCTGAGCGGTGGCCTCCACATCCACCGCCACCGCGATCTCATCGCCCGGCCGGGTGGTCTGGGGCAGATCCTCGGGCAGGGGCACCGAGCGCACCGTCTGTTCGATGCCGAGCGCGGTCGGGTCGATCTCGAAGGACTGTTCCTCGGAATGGTGCTGATAGCTGAAACAGACGCCCTGCTGACGCAGCGAGGGGATGACGCCGCCCTCGACGCCGCGAATCAGCAACGCCGAATCAAACCCGGCATGACGCGCGAGCATGGCATAGATGCGCGGATAGGGCTTGTGGACATAGCCGGTGACGAGATGGGTGTGCCGGCGTCCGTGGATGGGGCGCGCCAGCACCTCAGTCGTCGTGATGACCTGACGCTTGACGATGGTCGAGCGCAGGTCGACCAAATGGTGCAGCGGGGCGCAGAAGGCGCGCTGGTCGACATAGCTCCAGCCGAGTTCGGGGTCGGCGAGGCGCTCGGCGGCCTCGACCGGGGTCAGATCGACCGGCGCCCCAGCGGCCTCCAGTACATGCCGATGGGTGACGCCGAACTTGGGTCCGACGGCGTGCGCGCCATGGCTGATGCTCGTCACGCTGCACTCGGCCAGCACCGGCATCAGGAAGGGCGCGGCCGGCAGACAGCGGTTGTAGCCGTCATAGGGATCGGCGATGTCGACCACCTCGTCGACCCCGGCGACCACGTGCCCCGTGGCCTCACGGATGGCGTCCAGCACACCCTTCATCTCGTCGTCGGTCTCGCGCTTCATGCGCAGCGCGATCAGGAAGATGCCGGCCTGGACCGGATCGACCGCGTTGTCGAGGATGGCGCGCATTCCGGCGCGCGCCTCGTCGAGCGAAATGTCCTTGGAGAGTTCGGGGCCGGTGGCGATGCGCTGGATGATCGAGCGCATCAGGAGCTTGGGATCATCGGTCTGGGTCATGGCTGTCCTCGGGGATGTCGGTTGTCGTCGTTGGTTCACTCAAAGCAAACCATATGGCGAATCCGGGCGGCATTCTCAATCACGGAAGCGCCGCGCCAGATCGCCATAGGCTTCGATGCGCCGGTCACGCAGAAAGGGCCAGAGCCGGCGCACCGGCTCGGTGCGTGCCAGATCGACCTCGGCGACCAGCAGCTTGGGCGCCTGATCGTCGGCCTGGGCGAGGATCTCGCCCTGCGGGCCGCAGACGAAGGAGCTGCCCCAGAAGCGCGTGCCCGGCGCGGCCCCGCTCGGGTCCGGCTCATAGCCGACGCGGTTGCAGGCAGCCAGGCTCAGGCCATTGGCGATCGCCTGTCCGCGCTGGACGGTGATCCAGGACTGGATCTGACGCTGCTGCTCCTCGGGCGTGTCGTTGGGATTGGAGCCGATGGTGCTCGGTGCGAGCAGGATCTGGGCGCCGCCGAGCGCCATGGCGCGCGCGGCCTCTGGAAACCACTGATCCCAGCCCATGAGCACGCCCAGCCGTCCCACGGCGGTGTCGATCGGATTGAAGCCCAGATCGCCCGGTGTGAAATAGAATTTCTCGTAGCCGCCGGGCACGTCCGGAATGTGCATCTTGCGATAGATCCCGGCCAGCGCGCCGTCGGTGTCCAGGACCACGGCGGTGCTGTGATAGAGACCGGGGGCGCGCTGCTCGAACAGCGAGCCGACGATCACCAGTTCCAGCTCGCGCGCCAGCGCGCTCAGACGCTCGGTGGTCGGACCCGGGATGGACTCGGCCAGATCGAACAGATCCGGGTTCTCGGTCTGGCAGAAATAAGGGCCGTTGTGCAGCTCCTGGAGCAGCACCAGATCGCAGCCACGGATCGAGGCGGCGCGGATGGCCGCCTCGCAGTCCTCCAGATTGGCGGCAGTACTGCCTTGATCGGATTGCTGGACGAGCGCGAGTGTCAGTGACGAGCGGGGCATGGGGCTGAGACTCCAAAATGTTTTGCTTCGGGGCGAAGCCTTGTTTATAACATCGCGCTCGTCATTCGGTGACAGGCAGGGCGGACGCAAGGCTGAGGTTGGCCGGGGCGCGACGTTTGCATGGGGCGCGATAACATGGCCAATTTCCAGACTCATCTCAATGTCGGCATCCTCGTCAGTGCTGCCGCCGCGCTCTCGCTGCACATGGGCGGTCTGGTCGCGCGCTCCGAGACCCCGGCGCTGTTCGTGCTCGGCGTGGCCGGCAGTCTGCTGCCGGACATCGATTCGGATCGGTCCAAGCCGATCGGCCTGCTGTTCAACGTCCTGGGCGCCTCGCTGGCCTTTGCCGTCACGCTGCCGCTGACGGCGCGTCTTCTGCCGCTGGAGCTGGTGGCGCTCTGGATCGGCGTCTTTCTGGGCGTGCGCTATGGCCTGCTCAAGCTCTTCACCCGCTTTACGGTCCATCGCGGTGTCTGGCACTCCTGGCTGGCGATCGCCGCCGTGTCGCTGGCGGCGACCAATCTCGCCTACTGGTTGTGGGAGCACTCACCCGAGGGCGCCTGGATCGCCGGCCTGATGGTCGGGATCGGCTATCTGACCCATCTGACGCTCGACGAGTTTTCGAGCGTCGACCTCTTCAATTCCAGGATCAAGCGTTCCTTCGGCACTGCACTCAAGCCGGCGAGCCTGAAATACCCGTGCAGCAGCCTGGGCATGGCGGCGATGGTCGTCGCCCTGGCCTGGTTCGCGCCTCCGGCCGATGGTCTGATGCAGCGGCTCGACGTCGATCCACAGCACACCCTGGCGGTTCTGGAGACGCAGCTTCGCGATGGGGTGCACTGGGTGGCCGATTCCGTGCGCGACTGGTGGACGCAGCTCAGCCGGTCGCTTCAGGCCGGACTGCCTCCGGAGTCGCGTGGCTGAGCGGCGCGTACCGGGATCGACCAGCGGCGGTGAGTCCGCGATGACGTCGGGCGCTGTACTCAGAGGCCGGGGTGCGCTAGATTAACGACCCTTTGCCTCGCGGCACTCGGTCGCGGGCCGACGACGCTAACACCAGCCTCCAGCAGGCGCGATTCAGACAAACGATCTCGGGGCCATGGATCTCAATTTTCTCGATTTTGAACAACCCATCGCTGAACTCGAGGCGAAGATCGAAGAGCTTCGGCTGGTGGGGCACGACAATGCACTCAACATCCAGGAGGAGATCGAGCGGTTGCAGTCCAAGTGTCGGACGCTGACCGAGTCGATCTTCACCTCGCTCACGCCCTGGCAGATCTCGCAGCTGTCGCGTCATCCGCAGCGTCCCTATCTGCTCGACTATGTGCGGCGGATCTTCGACGAATTCCACGAGCTGCACGGCGATCGCGCCTTTGCCGACGATCACGCCATCGTCGGCGGACTGGCCCGGCTCGATGGGCGTCCGGTGATGGCCATCGGGCATCAGAAGGGGCGCGACACCAAGGAAAAGATCCTGCGCAACTTCGGCATGCCGCGTCCCGAGGGCTATCGCAAGGCGCTGCGGTTGATGGAGACGGCCGAACGCTTCCGGATGCCGATCCTGACCTTCATCGACACGCCGGGCGCCTATCCGGGCGTCGGCGCCGAGGAGCGCGGCCAGAGCGAGGCCATCGCGCGCAATCTGCGCGAGATGTCGCGTCTGCGCACGCCCATCCTCAGCACCGTGGTCGGGGAGGGCGGTTCGGGCGGCGCGCTGGCCATCGGCGTGGGCGACTGGCTCGGCATGTTGCAGTTCAGCACCTATTCGGTGATCTCGCCCGAGGGTTGTGCCTCGATCCTGTGGAAGAGCGCCGACAAGGCGCAGCTGGCCGCCGAGGCCATGGCCATCACCTCCGACAAGCTGATGGAACAGGGGTTGGTCGACGAGATCATCGAGGAACCGCTGGGCGGTGCGCACCGCAACCCGGATGCCATGGCCAGGACGCTGAAACAGGCGCTACTGGCGCGTCTGGAGACGCTGGACAAGATCGACATGGATGCACTGATCGCAGCGCGTTACAAGCGTCTGATGGGCTTCGGGCGCTTCAAGGAGGCCTGACCCAGGCGACCTGATCCGGCTGGCCGCGCTGGTGTGACGAGTCCGTTCTCGCCCGAAGCGCTGCTGGAACGCCTCGTTCCCCTGGGGGCGGTCCGGCGCTACTGGATCGCCTACAGCGGGGGGCTGGATTCCAGCGTCCTGCTCGCGGCGGCCGCCGTCATCCGCGCGCGGCTGCCAGGCGAAGATTCATCCGGGAGGCTCAGGGCCGTGCATGTCGATCACGGACTGCAAACGGCCTCGGCCGACTGGGCCAGACACTGTGCCGCGCGTTGCGCCGCGCTGCGCCTCCCGCTATCCATCGAACGTCCGACCTCGACTCCCGGCCCCGGCGAGAGCCTGGAAGCCTGGGCGCGCGAGGCGCGTTACGCGATCTTTCGTCGTCTGCTCGCGCCGGGCGACCTTCTGCTCACCGCCCAGCATCGCGACGATCAGGCCGAGACCCTGCTGCTGGCGCTGCTGCGCGGCAGCGGCCCCCATGGATTGGCCGCCATGCCGGTCGTCGCGCCGCTCGGTGCCGGACGGCTCGTCAGACCCCTGCTCGACTTCGGCCGCCAGTCGCTCGCCGACTATGCGTGCCGCCAGGGTCTCGACTGGCTCCAAGACCCCAGCAACGATCACACCGCGTTCGATCGCAACTATCTGCGCCACCGCGTGCTGCCGCTCCTGCGCGCGCGCTGGCCGTCGGCGTCGGCGACCCTGGCGCGCAGTGCGCGCCATTGCGCCGAGGCGGCCGAACTGGTCGACCAGTATGCCGAGCGAGCGCTCGCCGAGGTGCGCGGTGTCCAGCCAGGCGCGCTCTCACTGGCCGCGCTCGGGCGTCTCGATCGGCCATTGCGCAAGGCCGTGGTCCGGCACTGGCTGGTCCAACGTGGTTTCAGACCGCCGGACACCCGGCATCTCGACCGTCTGCTCGACGAGCTGCCGGCCGCCCGTGCCGATGCCAATCCAGTCGTTGTCTGGGAGGGGTGCCAGGTGCGGCGTTATCGTGGCGCGCTGCTGGCTTTGCGTCCGCTGCCGCCACCGCCATCGAGCGGGACGCGTCTCATCTGGCGTATCAGCGGAGAGCATGGTGTCCTGGAGCTGCCGGATGGATTCGGGCGGCTGGAGTGGCGCCGATACCCTGACTCGGACACGTTGCCGTCAGCCAAGGCGGCGAAGGTGATCGAGCTTCAGGTTCGCTTCGGTCATGTCGGTCATGTCTGCCGTGCTGGAGCGAACCGGCCGCACCGAACTTTGAAAAATCTGTTCCAGGAATCGGGTGTCCCGGCCTGGCTCCGAGGTCATGTGCCCCTGATATTCCGGGACGAACGGCTCATCGCGGTCGCCGGGGTGGCGGCGTGTCATGGTCAGTGCGACGATACGGGACTAAGCTTTCAACTTCTGTGGTCCGGATTTGCCTGGGAGTCCGACTGGTCGTGGCTCGGTCGCCTTCTGGAGTGCAAACGGGATAAGAGTATTCATCCATGAGCGTTCTGGCTGGATTGATCCACAATGCCACGCTGCTGCTGGCGCTGGTGGCGGCCTACAGCCTCTTCATCGCCCGCTTTCCGCGCGAGCGTCTGGCCGTCCGGCTCTTCAATGGCCTGGTCTTCGGCCTTGTCGCCCTGATCGGCATGCTCTATCCCCTGACCCTGATGCCCGAGCTGATCTTCGACGGGCGCACCGTGGTCGTGGGACTGGCCGGGCTGTTCGGCGGGGCGCCGACCGCCGCCGTAGCCGCCGTGATCGCGGCGGCCTATCGGGTCTGGATGGGTGGTCCCGGTGTCTACATGGGCGTCGGCACCATCCTCACCGCCGCCGTGCTCGGCAGTCTGTTCCATGCCCTGCGCCGAGCCGGGCGCGTGCGGATCGACGTCTGGACACTGGCGCTCTTCGGGTTGCTGGTCCATGTTCTGGCCCTGGCCTGGATACCGCTGCTGCCCAGCGACTGGCGCCAGAATGTTCTGGAACAGATCGCCGTTCCCTATCTCACCGTGTTGCCGCTGCTCATGGTCGTGCTCGGTCTGTTGCTCCAGTCCCAAGAGCAGCGCGTCGACGGCGAGCGGGCGCTGGCGCATGAGCGAGCCTTTCTCGCGACCCTGGTCCGGACCATCCCGGATCTCGTCTGGCTCAAGGATCCCAAGGGCGTCTATCTGGCCTGCAATCAGCGTTTCGAACGCTTTTTTGGGGTCACGCAAACCGAGATCATCGGACGCACGGATCGGGATTTCCTGCCTGAACACGAGGCGGATTTCTTCCGCCAATACGATCTCAAGGCAATCGAGGCCGGTGGTCCCTGTACCAACGAAGAGACCATCACCTTCGCCGACGATGGCCATCAGGAGCGTCTGGAGACCATCAAGACGCCCATGTATGACGATAGCGGGCGCCTCGTCGGCGTGCTTGGTATTGCGCGCGACATCACGGCACTGCGCCAGGCCGAGACCGAACTGCAACGGCGTCGGGATCATCTGGAGGCGCTGGTCGAGGCGCGCACGGCTGAACTCGCCGCCGCCCGCGACGCCGCCGAGGCGGCCAATCGGGCCAAGAGCGAGTTCCTGGCCAACATGAGCCACGAGATCCGCACCCCGCTCAATGCCATCAGCGGCATGGCGCATCTGATACGTCAAGCCGGTCTCGCGCCCGATCAGACCGCGCGGCTCGACAAGCTGGAAGCGGCCAGCACGCATCTGTTGAATCTGATCAATGCCATTCTCGAGTTCTCCAAGATCGAGGCCGGTAAGCTCACGCTCGAATCCGCGCCACTCCAGGTCGAGCGGCTGGTCGAACGGGTCGTGGCGATGCTGCACGAGCGTGCCGCCGCCAAGGGGCTGGAGTTTGTCAGCGAGGTCGGCGTCCTGCCGCCCTATCTGCTCGGCGATGCCACATGCTTGCAGCAGGCACTCATCAATTATGCCGCCAACGCCATCAAATTCACCCGCCAGGGCCGGATCACACTCCGGGTTGCGCTGGTCGAGGAGGATGCGGGTAGCGTCCTGCTGCGCTTCGAGGTCGAAGACACCGGGACCGGGATCGAGCCTGAGGTGCTGCCGCGCCTGTTCACCGCCTTCGAGCAGGGCGACAACTCCATCACCCGCCAGCATGGCGGCACGGGGCTGGGGCTGGCGATCACCCAGCGGCTGGCGCGGCTCATGGGTGGTGAGGCCGGCGCCGACAGCACGCCGGGCGTCGGCAGTCGTTTCTGGTTCAGCGCCCGTCTGACCAAGGGCGAATCGGCCGAGCCGGAAGCGCCGGTCTCCGAAAACGCTGGAACGCGACTCCGACGCGACCAGGCCGGTCGTCGCGTCCTGCTGGTCGAGGACGAGCCGATCAACCAGGAGATCGCCCGCGAGATGCTCAAAGACGTGGGGCTGTGCGTGGACACGGCCGATGACGGTCGCGAGGCGGTGCGCCTGAGCGCCGAGCGCGATTATGCTCTGATCCTGATGGACATGCAGATGCCGAACATGGATGGACTGGAGGCTACCCGCTGCATCCGTCAGACCCCCCGTGGCGCCCGGATACCGATCGTCGCCATGACCGCCAATGTCTTCGCCGAGGATCGGGAACATTGCCTGGAGGCGGGCATGGATGACTTTCTCGCCAAGCCCGTGATGCCCGAGACGCTCTATGGCGTGGTGGAGCGTTGGCTGTCGGCGGTGCCTGAGGCGTAGAGCCGGTATGGGATGTCTGGGCCGCCGTTCCCGAGACGATCAATACAACGCCGTCATCATCTTGGCCCGATAGCGCGCGACCAGATCGTTGCCGCCGCCGAGCAAGTCGAACACGGCCAGCATCCCCTTGCGACCGGCATCCTCGCCATAGGCGCGATCGCGTTTCATGAGTTCGAGCAGATGTTCGAGCGCGCGCTCGTAATCACCGCGCAGGACGCGATGAGCCGCGATCTGGTAGCGTGCCTCGCTGTCGCGCGGATCGGCGTCGAGACGCGCGTTCAGTTCGGTCTCGCCCGGCGCGCCCTCGATGGCGGCGGCGAAGTTCAATTGACCGCGCAACGCGGCGACCTCGGGATCGCTGACGAATTCGAGCGGCAGACCGTCGATCGCCTCCAGTGCTTTGGCGATCTCGCCTGAGCTGGCCAGGAGCCTGACTTCGATCAGCGGCAGACGCTTGTTGTCCGGATCCTCGGCGCGCGCCCGGTCGATCAGCGCCCGCGCGCCTGCCGGATCACCGCCCGCCATGGCGGCTTCGGCCTGCTGGAGCAGTCCATCGGAAGCACGCGGCAGATGACGGTCGAGGAATTCACGTACCTGCGGTTCGGGCAGCGCACCCATGAATTGGTCCACGACCTGGCCGTTGCGGAAGAGCTGCACCGTCGGCAGGCTGCGGATACCGAACTGGGCGGCGAGCGCCTGCTCGGCCTCGGTGTCGACCTTGGCCAGGAGGAAGCGTCCGCCGTACTGTTCGGCCAGTTTGGCCAGCATCGGCATCAGCATCCGGCAGGGTGCGCACCAGTCGGCCCAGAAGTCGACCAGCACGGGGCGCTCATAGGAACCCTCGATGACGACGGCGTGAAAATTGGCGGCGGTGACGGTGACGACGTGCGGTGAATGGCTCATAAGGATTCTTGGAATTTGGGATTCGGTAGCGGATCTTGAGAGCGCGCGCTCCGGCTCGCCCTGGTTCAGGGTGACTGGCATGAAACGCGCATACGAGTACTCAACATAGCCATCGACCCGGTTCGATTCAAGTGCGCGGCTTGCCGGTGAGGCGCGCACTCTGGGATGATTTCAGCCTTCTGGCGAATCCATCTGTCGGGGCGATGTCCGGCATCGCCCGGAGTGTCGAAGCATGTCCCAATCCCTGCATGTCGTTTGTCCACAATGTGATGCAATCAATCGGCTGCCCGCCGAGCGTCTCGGGTCCGACCCCAAGTGCGGCAAGTGCCGTGCACCGCTGTTTGCCAGTCATCCGCTGGCGCTCGACGCCGCGCGCTTCGAGCGGCATCTCACGCGCAGCGATCTGCCGCTCCTGGTCGATTTCTGGGCGCCCTGGTGCGGACCCTGCCGGATGATGGCGCCGGCCTTCGAGTCGGCGGCAGGGCGTTTGGAGCCGGCCGTGCGGCTGATCAAGGTCAATACCGAGGAGGAACAGGTCTTGGCCGGGCGGTTGGGCATCCGGAGCATCCCGACCCTGATTCTGTTCCGCAACGGGGCCGAGGTCGCCCGTCAGGCCGGCGCCATGGATGCCGCCGGTATCGAGACTTGGGCGCGGCGCCAGATCGGTCGCTAGTGGCGCCGGTCGATCACGGCGGAACTCATGCTCCGCGCTGACCCAGGCGGCTCTCGATGGTCACCCGGGCCAGCGTGAGATCGGCGAGGTTGTGGGCGTCCATCTTCTTCATGATGCGCGCGCGATGGAACTCGGCTGTGCGCACACTGATGCCGAGTGCGTCGGCGACCTCCTTGTTGGACTGTCCGGCCGTGATGGAGCGAAAGACCTGCTGTTGGCGCGGCGTGAGCTCGTTGAAGCGTTTGAGCAGATCGTCCGCTTCCTCGTCGTCGACCGCGAGGCCAGGCGTCACGGCGTTGGCGCGCAGGGTGTCCTGCACCAGATCGATGAGCGCCTGATGATTGACCGGCTTGGTGATGAAGTCGATCGCGCCGAGCTTCATGGCGCGCACTGCCATGGGGATGTCGCCATAGCCCGTGATGAGGATGGTCGGTATCCGGATACCATCCTCGCGCAGACGCTCCAGCAGAGCGATGCCGCTGATGCCGGGCATGCGCACGTCGGCGAGCAGACAGGCCGGGCGCGGCGCGTGCAGCAGGCCCGATTGCAGCAAATCCTCCGCGCGGGCGAACGCCTTGGATTCGATCTCGACCGATTCGAGCAGCAGACTCAGCGCGTCGCGCAGGGCGGGGTCGTCATCGACGATATAGGCGATCGGGGTGGTGTTCATCAGTTCAACTTCGAGTCCTGGGGCACACATCGAACAGAGCCGGCGCTGAGCGAGGATCGCGCATCCTCCAGGTCATTGTCGTCATGATGGGCGATTCTTTGCAACCTTCGTGTCATCTTGGCACGTCTGGCGCTTGGTCTCGTGCAGGAAACCCCTGAGCCGATCCAGACCGGCCCCGGCGATCCGGATCTGCTGTTCGATGCCGCACAATGCATTGTACAGGGGGCCGGACTCATGGCCGGACTTCGCCAACAGATTGCGCGCCGCGACCGCGTAGCAGCCGACAGTGTTCAGGGGTTGCGCCAGATCATGCACGAGTGAGGCGGCCGCCGGCGTAAGTGTGGCCCCGTTGACGGCGTCTCCTGAATCCAGGGTATCTCCAGGGTCGCGCGCCCTGAGCTGAGCCGCTGGATCGCCTGCCCGGTCCAGCAGCCGATCGAGCACATCGAGCGCCACCGGCTTGACCAGATGATCGTCGAACCCGGCCTGGAGCGAGCGATGCCGATCCGAAGCCTGCCCCAGCCCGCTCATGGCAATGAGTCGGGTGTGCGCGAGTTCCGGTTGCCGGCGGATGCGCCGCGCGACCTCGTGGCCGTCCATGCCCGGCATCCCGATGTCCAGGATCACCAGATCCGCACCGTCCTCGGCGAGCTGCGCGAGCGCCGAGGGACCATCGAAGGCTGTGCGTGTCGTCGCTCCCTTGCGCCTGAGCAGCGCGGCGAGACTGTTGGCGGCGTCCCGGTTGTCGTCGACGATCAGCACGCGCCGACGTCCGGACGGATCGATCGCCGGCTCCACCCGATGCACTGGGGGTCGGACCTCGCATGCTGGCGGCGCGGCCGTCGCCGGCAGGAACACGCGAATCTCGCTGCCCTGTCCCGGCCCCGCGCTCCGGGCCTCGACCCAGCCGCCGTGCAGCTCGGTCAGCCGCTTGACCAGCGAGAGACCGATGCCGAGTCCGCCCGCCCCCGGCGACTGTCCCGGATCGCCCTGACGAAAGAGCTCGAACAGATGCGGCAGCAGGTCGGCGGGGATGCCGATCCCGGTGTCGATCACCCGGACCAGTACGCCGCCGTCGCGCGGCTCGGCCTCCAGGCGGATCTCGCCCTGGGGTTCGCTGTACTTGATGGCATTGTCGAGCAGATTGCCGAAGACCTGAGTCAGGCGTACCGGATCGGCTTCGAGCCACAGCGGCTCGGGAGGCAGCCGGATCGCCAGATGCAGATCGGCGGCCGCGATCTGGGGCCGGATCGTCTCCAGCGCGCCCCGGATGACGCCGGACAGTTCCACCGGCTGCGTGCGCAGGTCGATCTTGCCGCAGGTGATGCGCGAGACCTCCAGCAGATCGTCGAGCAGCCGCACCAGATGCGCGAACTGCCGCTCGATGATCGCCAGGGCCTCCAGGGCCTCGCTTCCATCCTCGCCGCCGAAGAGCCGCAGGGCGCCCAGCGCATGACCGATCGAGGCGAGCGGATTGCGCAGTTCATGTGACAGGGTGGCGAGAAAGGCATCCTTGCGCCTGTCCATCTCCAGGAGTTCCTGGGCCGAGCGGGCCGCGCGTTCCTGGGCCGCGAGCGCCTGTTCGGCCATGGCCAGGGCTTCGGCGCGCGAGGCGCTCAGGGCCTGTTGCTGCTCTTCGAGTTGCGCGATCAGGGCGCGCTCGGCCTCCAGACGGGTCAGATCAGTGCCGACCAGACAGATCATGGATCCCTCTGGCCGCACGAGCCGGCTGGCCCAGAGATGCAGCGGCACGGCCCCTCCATCCGGGGTACAGAAAACGATCCGGTCGTCGGCCCGCCCCCGGCCGGAGGCGCCGAGCAGCGCCTCGAAGCGCTGGTGATCCTGGGGCGCCACGAATTCACCGAGCCGATATCCCAGCAGCGCGGCGCGCGGTCGACGCAGCAGGGTGGCGGCGCGCTCGTTGCAATAGAGCAGCAGACCGTCCGGTGAGATGGCCAGACCGGCCTCGTTCATGGTCTCGACCATCTGACGATGGAGGTTCTCGGTCTCGGTCAGCGAGAAGACTCGGTCGCCCTGACTGCCGCTGACGATGATGGCGTCGACCTCGCCCTCGCGGATCGCCCGCAGAGTGTCCTCGGCCTCCTCCAGGCGAGCGCTCAGTTCGGCGTTCTCGGCACGCAGTCGGTCAATGGATGACGGATGACGGCGGTGTGACATGAAGGCGCTCAGGTCGGCGGCCGGCCTCCGGCGTCCTTGAGCCTGAGATCCAGGCCGACCAGGACGCGCTCCTGATCGGCCATGTCGCCGATGAGACGTCGCAGCGGCAGCGGCAGTTGCTTGATCAGGGTCGGGGCGGCGACGATCTGCTGATCCCTGGCCAGGCTGGGATGCTCGTAGATGTCGATGATCTCCAGCTCATAGCGCCCCTGGAGATGGCGCTCGCAGATGTCCTTGACCGAGCGCAGGGCCGTGGTGGAGCGCGGCGTCAGTCCGGCGACATAGAGCTTGAGTACATAGCGGGCGCGCGTGCCGGATTCGCGGTTCTCGGTCGTCTCCCAGGGCGTATCCGGTGACGGGTGATCCTCGGGCGGAAATTCAGGGGTGCTCATGGTCGATCGACTCGCGGCTCGCGGGTTCAGGTACGGCGTCTGGGGCGCAGATCCAGACCGACAAGGACGCGGTCCGAATCGGAGAGATCGCCGATGATCTTGCGCACGGGTTCCGGCAGCTTGCGCACCAGGGTGGGCACGGCCACGATCTGATCGCCGCGCGCCAGCTTGGGGTTCTCCATGAGATCGATGATCTCGATCTGATAGCGTCCGGCCAGATGGGTCTCGCACAGTTCCTTGAGGTTCTCGAAGGCCCGCAGCGAGCGCGGACTCTGGCCGGCGACATAGAGCCGCAGACACCAGGATTCAGCGCCCGGATCGGCGATCGATCCGTCCCTGTTCGAGTCGATCATGGATGGCTCCCTCATGCCGGACCGGGCTCCCGGTCGCCGTCCGCCGGCGGGTCGGTCAATTCGATCCCGGCCTCGCTCAGTTGCAGGATCCGCACCTCGGTCGAATGGGCCATGCCGCGGCTCTTGAGCACCGAGAGCAGGCGTCGGCGACGGCCGGCGACTTCCACCTGACGCACCGACAGCCAGGTGTCGATGAGCGTCCCGATACCCTCGTCGGTCCGTTCCAGGTCGGTCCCCGAGGACAGGCTGGTGAAGATCGCCGTGATCTCGGACTTCTTCAGGAAATCGATCATCCGTGTCAGCATCAGCTTGACCTCGGACGGATCGCCGATCGTGGTGAAGTTGGTGATGGGATCCAGGATCAGGGCCTGTGGTCGCCAGGTCTCCACCAGCTTGTGGAGACTCATCAGATGGCTCTCCAGTCCGTGCAGCGTCGGGCGCACCGCGTGACAATGGAGTCGGCCGCCGGCGAAGTGCGGCTCCAGGTCGAAGCCGATCGACCCCATGTTGCGCAGGATCTGGTCGCTCGACTCTTCCGAAGCCCAGTACAGACAACGCTCGCCGCGCCGGCAGAGACTGTCGGCGAAGGCGACCGCCAGACTGCTCTTGCCCGCGCCGGCGGTCCCCGAGATCAGGATGCTGCTGCCCTTGAAATAGCCGCGACCGCCGAGCATGGCGTCCAGCGTCGGGACGCCGGTGGAGATACGCTCGCGCGAGACCCGGTGTTCGAGCGTGACCGAGCTGATCGGTAGCACGCTGAGGCCGTGTTCGTCGATGAGCGCCGGATATTCGTTGGTGCCGTGGCGCGAACCACGATACTTGACGACCCGCAGACGGCGTGTGGCGACCTGACCGTGCACGCGATGATCGAGAAAGAGCACACAGTCGCTGACGTATTCTTCAAGCCCGTGCCGGGTGAGCGTCTTCTCGCCCTGTTCGCCGGTGATGACGGCGGTGACGCCCTGTTCCTTGAGCCAGCGGAACAGCCGGCGCAGTTCGGCGCGCAGGATGCCCTCGCTGGGCAGGGCGGCGAAGAGCGCCTCGATGCCGTCGAGCGCGACGCGGCGGGCGCCGGTCTCCTCGATCATGCTGCCGAGCCGCACGAAGAGTCCGTCGAGACCATAGTCGCCGGTCTCCTCGATCTCACTGCGTTCGAGATAGACATAGTCGAGCGCGACCCGGCCCTGATCGACCAGGGCGTCGAGCGCAAAGCCCAGCGAGCCGACGTTCTCGATCAGCTCGCCCTCGGTCTCTTCGAAGGCCATGAACACGCCAGGCTCATCGAATTCACGCGCCCCGCGCACGATGAACTCCATGGCCAGCAGCGTCTTGCCGCAACCGGCCGCGCCGCAGATCAGAGTCGGCCGACCGCGCGGCAGGCCGCCTTCGGTGATCTCGTCGAGTCCGCGAACGCCGGTGGGGCATTTCGCGATGCGTGGCAGGTCGACATGGGGGGCTTGGGAAGCGACTGGCATCCGAGGGTTGCATCCAAGTCGATGAGTGGAACCAGGGATCGTTCGGAGGGACGCGCTCTTTCTCAAGGCTGAGGTGAGCCGGCGTGCATCCTCGTCGCCATACTAACACTGATGCGTAGAGAAACGCGTGGATTCCAGCGGGCGCGGGAGGCGTGATCGGAAGTCGAGGCGGGACGTTCACCGTGAGAGGCGCTCGGAGGCGCCTCTCTCGGAAGCCAGGTCGGGCCTAGCCAGGGTTGGATCTCAACCCCAGGTGAACCAGCCGAGCTGCAGCACGGTGATGTGCACGGTCAGCACGATGGCCAGCACGGCGAACAGGATCGGCATCAGCCAGGTGGAAGGATTGACGACCAGCCAAATCTTCCAATCGTCGGCGGGGTTGCTGGGCTTGTTGATGTCGCTCATTGTCTTCGTCTCTCGTGTTGGGCCGGTCTTAGAACCAGGGGTTGTTCGCCAGAACCATCAGGTGCGCAAGCGCGGCCAGGCCGACGAATGCGGTGTAAGTCACCTTGAACTGTGCGTGGAATTCTTTCGCCTGCTGTTCGGTCAAGCCATTCATGTGCCGTTTACTCCCAAGTGGGGCTAGGTTTTCGCGTCATGCGTCGCATGAGGCGATTCGAAGTGTCATGACGCCATCGTCATGACCCATGGATTCATCATTCGGCCGGAGCGGCTGCCGCAGGCGCGGCTTCAGCCGGAGCGGCGCTGAAACCCTGGCCGGGCAGCGAGAAGGCATAGAAATGCACCAGGACCGCCACCAGGGCCACGGCGATCAGGATCGGCATCAACCAAGTAGCCGGATTGACGACCATCCAGAAGCGATGATCCTGCTCGAGTGGCTTGTAGCCCATGAATTCGATGTTCATTTGATCAGCCTCTCGTATTACCACCAGGGGTTGGCGGCGATGACCATCATGTGCGCAAGCGCGGCCAGGCCGACGAATGCGGTGTAGGTCACTTTGAACTGCTCGTGGAATTCCTTCGCTTGCTGCTCGGTCAGTCCGGACAGACTCTTCTGCTGCTCAGCCATGATTGGCCTCCAGTTGCGTGGATGATGGTCCCAGACGTCCCGCCGCCAGGGAGATCGCGTCTCTCTCGGTGAGTCCGGCTGGTCTCCTCGGGCTAGTCGACTCAGGGCCGTCTAGCGTTTTTGTTAGCATCAACCAGTGATACTACGTGTCAGTATGACTTGACACTCTAGAATGTCAAGTGAATTTTACAGTCGCCGTACGCATTCGACCCTGAACGCTGGAATCCGGCCCGATGGGACGGCGCGCCTGCGCCCTGACGGGCCTCTTTCCAGTCCATGCCCAAGCGTTTGACGACCTGTCGAATCGTCTCCTCACTGACCTCGCGGTCGGTCAGCCCCTGCTCGAAGGCGACCCGCGCGAGCACGGCCAGGGTCCAGCGGCCCCGGGCCTTGCCGAATTCACTCGGACAGCGCCGCAGCATCGAACGGATCTGCTCGGCCGAAAAACCGCCGATCAGGGCGCGCGTGTTCTTCGGACGGTGCGATTTCGCGATCAGACACCCCAGTCCATCGGTCGCGAAGGCGTTGAGCGCGTTGAGTACCGTCTGTTGAGCACAGCCGAGCGAAGTCGCGATGTGCGTGGCGGTCCGGCCCTCGGCGCTGGCGAGTAGGATCTGACAACGGCGCTGGGTGAAGGCATCCAGTGAATGCAACCCGCCGCGCAGGATCTGAAGTTCCTTGAGGCTCAGGGGGCGGACGAATAGAGGCGCTTTCATGGTGATTCGACAACCGCTATAAGTCTGATTTTCTAGATAAAAACCATCCGGCTAGCCGAGTTCGCGGAGCTTGGGTCGCGCCGGCCCGCGATGGTGGCGGTCCCTATGCACGCCGGGGTTCGCCCTGGAGCGAATCCCGGCGGGTTGGGGATCAACCCCAGGTGAACCAGCCGAGCGACAGCACGGCCACATGGACCGTGAGCACGATCAGCAGGACGGCGAACAGGATCGGCATCAGCCAGGTGGCCGGATTGACGACCAGCCAGAAACGATAGTCCTGCTCTTGCGGTTTGTAGCCCATGACTTCCATCTGCTTGACCTCTTTAGAAAAATGGATCGATTAGAACCATGGATTGGTGGCGAGCACGAACAGGTGGACCACCGCCGCCAGACCGACGAAAGCGGTATAGGTCACCTTGAACTGTGCGTGGAATTCCTGGGCCTGCTGGTCGGTGAGACCCGAGATGTTTTTCAGTTCAGCCATGATTGGCCTCCAGTGTGGATGACATCGCCGTGAACGTTGCGCGCCTTCGCCGGGGGAGGCAGGCACGTCGAATACCAGTGTTGGAGCGAATTTTCTGACTAAAGAACCTGTGGCTCTCTAGTGTTAATTACTGTATCAGCGCGTAAAAATACGTGTCAACCTGGCGCGACAAATATTTGTGTCAAATTGAATTGACACTTGTGGCCGTCGTGGGAATGCGTCCGAGTGGCGGGTGATCTGCGCGACGCGGTCGGGTCGTCGCCCGTCGCGACCAATCGACGAGGTTCAGGCGTGGTCGGCGAGCAGAGCGAGCAGGGCGGCGAAATCGACGGGTTTGACCAGATGGACGTCGATGCCGGCCTCCCTGGATCGGGCGCGGCTCTCCGGCTGGCTATAGCCGGTGATGGCGATGATCCGGGGCGGCGGCAGTCCGGGCTGTCGGCGCAGTGCACGCGCAACCGCGTAGCCATCCATGCCGGGCAGACCGATGTCGAGCAGGACGACCTGGGGTTGTTCGGCGATGGCCAGACGCAGGGCGGTCTCGCCGTCATAGGCCACGAGCACCTCGTAGCCCTCGCCGCCGAGCAGCAGTTCGAGACTGTCGATGGCGTCTCGATTGTCGTCCACGACCAGGATGCGCCTGTCCCTGGACGGTGTCGGCGCGGGTTCGAGCGAAGCCGGCGTTGAGCCGGCGACGGGAGCCGTATCCGCCGTCGCGGGCAGGCCGGGCAGTCGAACGCGCAGTTCGGCGCCCTGTCCGAGTCCGGGACTCAGGGCCTCGACGCTTCCGCCATGCATCTCGACCAGACGCTTGACGAGCGACAGGCCGATGCCCAAGCCGCCCTCGGTGCGGGCGATGCCGCGATCGACCTGATAGAACAGATCGAAGAGCTGCGGCAGGCGCTCGGGCTCGATGCCGAGACCATTGTCGCGCACCCGAATCAGCACTGTTGTCGCCTCGCGCTCGACGTCGATCGCGATGCAGCCGCCCTCGTCGGTGAACTTGGCGGCATTGGCGAGCAGATTCGAGACGACCTGCGTCAAGCGGACCAGATCGCCCATGAGCCGGATCGGTTCGGTCGGCGTCCGGATCCGGAGTTCGTGCCGGCGCGCCTCGATCAGGGCGCGACTGGTCTCCACCGCCCGGTCGATGATCTCGGTGACGTCCAGCGGCTCCGGACGCAGCTCGATCACGCCCCGGGTGATGCGCGAGACATCGAGCAGATCGTCGACGAGTCGCTGCAAATGGGCGGCCTGACGGTCGATGACCGCTAGACACCAGGCCTCCTGACCGGCGAACCTGGACTGTTTGAGCAGTTGCAGGGCGTTGGAGATGGGTGCGAGCGGATTGCGCAGCTCATGGGCGAGCATGGCGAGGAATTCGTCCTTGCGCCAGTCGGCCTCGCGCAGTTGGCGCGCCTGTTCGGCGAGCTTGGCCTCGTTGCGCTTGCGCTCGGTGATGTCGTAGTAGAACCCGAACACCTGATAGACCTCGCCATGCTCCAGCATGGGCACATAGGTGACCACCAGATCGTAATGGCTGGTCGCCAGTTCCAGGGCGCACTCGAAGCTAACGACCGAGCGGTTCGCATAGGCCCGACACAAGTGGGGCAGATAGACGTCGCAGACCTCGGGTGGGTGGATCTCCTCGTCACGGCGCCCGAGATACGCGCTCATGGGGCGACCGGCGCGTTTCAGGCTCACGGCATTGAGAAAGCTGTAGCGCCGCGTCTGATCGTAGATTACCAGGGCGTCCGGCATGTGGTCGACCGCCAGGCGGAAGCTCTCCTTGCTCAGCCGCAGGGCATTCTCGGCGGCCTGGCGCAGACGTTCCTCGCTCGCGCGCAGGGCCTCTTCGGCCATCTTGCGCCATTCGATGTCGATGAGCGCGCCGAGCTTGCGCGCCGACTCCAGTTCCTCCGGTCGCCAGCGCCGACCGTGCCGCTCGACGATCTCGCGCCAGGCGTCGAAGGATCGCCGTGGGCTCAGGCGTCCATCCGCCGCGACGCTCATCGACTTGTCCGGATTGCCGCCCCATGTCACCTGCCGGAGCTGTTCGCCGCGGAACCAGATCAGCTTGATCGATTGACCGGCGTCGAGCGGAAAGAGCGCGACACCGGCGGCCGTCTCCGCCAGTTCGGCCGTCTGTTCCAGATGCGCGCTCAAACAATCGGTCGCGAACAGTTGCGAGGGGCTGTTGGGATTCTGGGCGCTCAGTGCTCGGGCGATGTCCCGGACGTGGGGCGCGCTCGGAGTCACGCCGCCCGTGAAGACCTCATCGCCGCGGATCAACGCCACGCCATCGGCACCGATGGCCCCCAGCACGTCGTCCAGCTCCCGGCCATGGATCAGGTCGGACAGACGTTTGCCCTGGCGCATGGCCAAGAGCGTGCGCTCGCGGCAATCGCGCAGACTGGACTCGTAGCGCCGGCGGTCGACCTCTTCGGCCAGGGCGATCTGGGTCGCGAGATCCTGTGCCATCCAGCGCGCGATCTCGCGTCGCTCCCAGTTCAGCCAATGGCGGTCGAGATGATGGCAGGCGATCAGGCCCCAGAGACGCCCCTCGCGCAGAAGCGACAGGGTGAGCGTCGAGCGCACACCCATGTTGCTCAGATATTCCAGATGGACCGGCGAGACGCTGCGCAGCAGGCTCTGTGACAGATCGAGCGGTGGACCGTTGCTCGCGTCGTCGACCGGCACCAGCGGACAGGGCCTGTAGTCGACGTCGACGATGAGCCGCAGTGGATTGGTCAGAAAGATCCGGCGTGCCTGGGCCGGGATGTCCGAGGCCGGAAAGTGCAGTCCCAGATAGGGCTCCAGGTCGGGGCGGCACGACTCGGCGACGACCTCGCCGTGCCAGTCCGGGTCGAAGCGATAGACCATGACCCGGTCGTGTCCAGTCAGCGACCGGAACAGTTCGGTGGCGTTCTGGAGTTTGACGCCCAGGTCCAGATGCGCGCGTAGGGCGTGCAGACCACGCAGGGCATCGGCTAGGGCCGCGCTCAGGTCGGCTCGCGGCATGGCGTTGGGGGAGGGTTCCAGTTCGAGGATCTGGAGGCTCCCGGAGGAGTGGAGATGACCGGCAAATCTGTCCCCGCCGGTCGCCGGCGTCCATTCGAATGGGCGCGTCGTCTCATACTCGTGGCTGGCGCTCGGTTGGGCCAGAGCCGCGTTGACCGCGTCCGCCAGTTCCGGGCCAAGGGCCGTGACCAGATCGCGACCCAGCAGACGGTCCGCTGGGATGCCCAACCAATCCATCGTGCTCAGCGAGGCGTGCAGGATGCGCCGTGCTGGTCCACTCAGGGCCAGCAGGACACCGTGCGGCTGGATCGCGCCTGGGATGTGGATGGGTTCGGCCTCGCACAGGAGCGGATCGGCGATGATGGAGGGCGGTTGCATCGATGTTCCTGGGGGCAGGGTTCATGAAGTCGGCGCGCGTGGACAGTCTAGCGGCGATTCTCTAAAATACCGAAGATTTAGCGCGTCGCGGCCAAAGCGACCTTGAAACGTGCCAGCGTCGTCGATCCAGGACGATCGCGCGTCCTCGCCCCCCGATTCGGAGACACCCTTGAGAAAACCCGCGATTTTGGTTCTGGAAGACGGCTCAGTCTTTCGCGGAACGTCGATCGGCGCCGACGGTTCCAGCGTCGGCGAGGTCGTCTTCAATACGTCCATGTCCGGCTACCAGGAGATCCTGACCGATCCATCCTATCTGCGCCAGCTCGTCACCCTGACCTATCCGCACATCGGCAACGTCGGTGCCAACCCTGAGGACGAGGAGTCGGGCGCCATCCAGGCGGCTGGACTCATCGTGCGCGATCTGCCGGCACGGGCGAGCAACTTCCGCCTGACCGAGTCGCTCGACGCCTATCTGACCCGTCACAACGTGGTCGGGATCGCCGATATCGACACCCGCCGTCTCACCCGTATCCTGCGTGAGAAAGGCGCCCAGAACGGCTGCATCCAGGCCGGAGACGCCATCGACGAGGCCGCTGCGCTCGCCGAGGCGCGCGCCTTCCCCGGACTCAAGGGCATGGATCTGGCTCAGCACGCCTCGACCCAGGAAGCCTATCCCTGGACCCAGGGTTCCTGGACGCTCGACGGCGGACTGCCCGAGCCGCTCAAGCCGGTCGACGGCAAGCTGCCCTATCATGTCGTCGCCTACGACTACGGCATCAAGCGCAACATCCTGCGGATGCTGGTCGATCGCGGCTGCCATGTCACCGTGGTCCCGGCGCACATGCCGGCGGCGACCGTGCTGGCGCTCGAACCCGATGGCGTCTTTCTGTCCAATGGGCCGGGCGACCCGGAGCCGTGTGATTACGCCATCGCCGCCATCCGCGAGCTGCTGGAGACCGACATCCCGATCTTTGGCATTTGTCTCGGTCATCAACTGCTCGGTCTGGCCTGCGGCGCCCGGACGCTCAAGATGAAGTTCGGCCATCACGGCGCCAACCATCCGGTACAGGATCTCAAGACCGGTGTGGTCATGATCAGCAGCCAGAACCACGGCTTCGCCGTCGACGAGTCGAGCCTGCCCGAGACGCTGGAGGCGACCCATCGCTCGCTGTTCGACGGCTCGCTCCAGGGTATTCATCATCGTCAGCGTCCGGCCTTCAGCTTCCAGGGGCATCCCGAGGCCAGTCCGGGGCCGCACGACGTGGCGCCCGTCTTCGATCATTTCATCGACCTGATGCGGGAGCGCAAGTCGTAGAGTACGCAGGCGTACCCTAATGCTCAGGGCGTCCCATGACCGACCATCGACCGACAGCCCTGAGTCGACCCGCTCCCGAATGCCCGACCGCCCGTGTGCCCGACATCGCCCACCTTTTCGAACCCCGCGTGAGACCCCATGCCCAAGCGTACCGACATCCATAGCATCCTGATCATCGGCTCCGGCCCCATCGTCATCGGTCAAGCGTGCGAATTCGACTACTCCGGCGCGCAGGCCTGCAAGGCGCTGCGCGAGGAGGGCTATCGGGTCATCCTGGTCAACTCCAACCCGGCCACCATCATGACCGACCCCGAGATGGCCGACGCGACCTATATCGAGCCCGTCACCTGGCGCGCGCTCGCCTCCATCATCGAGCAGGAGCGCCCGGACGCGCTCTTGCCGACCATGGGCGGTCAGACCGCGCTCAACTGCGCGCTCGATCTGGTGCGCGAAGGGGTGCTGGAGAAGTTCGGCGTCGAGCTGATCGGCGCCTCGCGCGAGGCCATCGACAAGGCCGAAGACCGCGACCTGTTCCGTCAGGCGATGCGCAAGATCGGGCTCGACATGCCGCGTTCGGCCATCGCCCACAGTCTGGAAGAGGCGATCCAGGTCCAGGCGCCGATCGGCTTCCCGACCATCATCCGTCCGTCCTTCACCATGGGCGGCAGCGGCGGCGGCATCGCCTACAACCAGGAAGAGTTCGAGGAGATCTGCCGGCGCGGTCTGGATCTGTCGCCGACCAAGGAGCTGCTGATCGAAGAATCCGTACTCGGCTGGAAGGAGTACGAGATGGAGGTGGTCCGCGACCATGCGGACAACTGCATCATCATCTGCTCGATCGAGAACCTCGATCCGATGGGCGTTCACACCGGCGACTCGATCACGGTCGCGCCGGCGCAGACGCTGACCGACAAGGAATATCAGATCATGCGCAACGCCTCGATTGCGGTGCTGCGCGAGATCGGGGTCGACACGGGCGGCTCGAACGTCCAGTTCGCGATCAACCCCGAGAACGGGCGCATGATCGTCATCGAGATGAACCCGCGCGTCTCACGCTCCTCGGCGCTCGCCTCCAAGGCCACCGGCTTCCCGATCGCCAAGGTCGCAGCCAAGCTCGCCGTCGGTTATACCCTCGACGAGCTGCGCAACGAGATCACCGGCGGCGCGACGCCGGCCTCGTTCGAGCCGACCATCGACTATGTCGTCACCAAGATTCCGCGCTTCGCCTTTGAAAAATTCCCGCTGGCCGACGCGCGTCTGACGACTCAGATGAAGTCGGTCGGCGAGGTCATGGCCATCGGCCGCACCTTCCAGGAATCCTTGCAGAAGGCGCTGCGCGGACTGGAGATCGACCGTTACGGACTCGACGAGATCGTGGACCTCAACGACCCGGACGCACTCGACACCATCCGGCTCGAAGTGCGCCAGACCGGCGCCGAGCGGCTGTTCTATGTCGCCGAGGCCTTCCGCTTCGGCATGAGTCTCGACGAAATCCATGAACTGAGCCGCATCGATCCCTGGTTCCTGGCCCAGATCGAGGATCTGATCCGCGCCGAGTCCGAGACGCGCGCCGCCGGCCGCGCCGGACTGACCCTGGATCGCCTGCGTGCGCTCAAGCGCCAGGGCTTCGCCGACCGGCGCATCGCGCGTCTGGTCGGCGCTCAGGAATCCGAGATCCGCGCCCTGCGTCATGAGATGGGGCTGCATCCGGTCTACAAGCGGGTCGACACCTGCGCGGCCGAGTTCGCCTCCAGCACCGCCTACATGTATTCGACCTACGAGGAAGAGTGCGAAGCCGAACCCACTGACCGCGAGAAGATCATGGTCCTGGGCGGCGGACCCAACCGCATCGGCCAGGGTATCGAGTTCGACTACTGCTGTGTCCATGCCGCTTTCGCCATGCGCGAGGACGGCTACGAGACCATCATGGTCAACTGCAACCCCGAGACGGTCTCGACCGACTACGACACCTCGGATCGACTCTATTTCGAGCCGCTGACCCTCGAAGACGTGCTGGAGATCGTCGAGAAGGAAAAACCGAAGGGTGTCATCGTCCAGTACGGCGGTCAGACCCCGTTGAAGCTGGCCCGTGCGCTCGAAGCCGCCGGCGTGCCCATCATCGGCACCACGCCCGACAGCATCGACCTGGCCGAGGACCGCGAGCGCTTCCAGCAGCTCATCCAGGAGCTGGGGCTGCGTCAGCCGCCCAACGCCACCGCGCGCAGCGAGGACGAGGCCGTCGAGCGTGCCGCCGCCATCGGCTATCCGCTGGTGGTGCGACCGTCCTATGTGCTCGGCGGACGAGCGATGGAGATCGTCTACGACGAGACCGATCTCAAGCGCTACATGCGCGAGGCGGTGCGTGTCTCCAACGAGTCCCCGGTGCTGCTCGACCGCTTCCTCGACGACGCCATCGAGGTCGACGTCGACGCCATCTGCGACGGCAACGAGGTGCTGATCGGCGGCATCATGGAGCACATCGAGCAGGCCGGCGTGCACTCGGGCGACTCGGCCTGTTCGCTGCCGCCCTACACCCTGTCACCCGCGATCCAGGACCGGATGCGCGAACAGATGGTCAAGATGGCGCGCGCGCTCAATGTGGTCGGCCTGATGAACGCCCAGTTCGCGATCAAGGGCGACGAGATCTTCATCCTCGAAGTCAACCCGCGCGCCTCGCGCACCGTGCCCTTCGTCTCCAAGGCGATCGGCGTACCGCTGGCCAAGGTCGCCGCGCGCTGCATGGCCGGGCGCTCGCTGGAGGAGCAGGGCTGTCGGCGCGAAGTCCGGCCCAAGCACTATTTCGTCAAGGAAGCCGTGTTCCCCTTCGTCAAGTTCCCCGGCGTCGACACCCTGCTCGGGCCGGAGATGAAGTCCACCGGCGAGGTGATGGGCGTGGGCGAAACCTTCGGTGAAGCCTATGCCAAGGCGCAGGAGGGCGCCGGGAGCCTGCTGCCGCGCAAGGGCGGCAAGGCGCTGCTGAGCGTGCGCGAGGGCGACAAGGCGCGCCTGATCGAGGTTGCGCGTGATCTGCTCGAGTTCGGCTTCACGCTCTACGGTACCCATGGCACGGCCGCCGCCGTGCGCGCGGCCGGACTGCCCTGTACTGGGGTGAACAAGGTCGCCGAGGGTCGCCCGCACATCGTCGACATGATCAAGAACAACGAGATCGGCTTCATCGTCAACACGACCGAAGGGGCCAAGGCGATTGCGGATTCAGCCGCCATCCGTCGCGCCGCGCTCCAGTACAAGGTGCCCTATACCACCACCATCGCCGGGGCCGAGGCCACCTGCATGGCGCTCAAGCAACTGGACATCCTGAGCGTCAATCGGTTACAAGATCTTTACTGAACCCGCCTTGCGCCGCGCCATTGAGGTGCGGCGTGAAGCCAACAGACCCGCAAGAGGTCAGCGCCGCCTGGGGAGTCCCTTCCCGGCGGCGCTTTCACATACGAGGAAAACACAATGAACAAAGTCCCTCTGACCGCCAGGGGTGCCGAGAAATTGCGTGAAGAGTTGGAGCAGCTCAAGCGTGTCGAGCGTCCACGGATCATCGAAGCCATCGCTGAGGCGCGCGCGCACGGCGATCTGAAGGAGAACGCCGAATATCACGCCGCGCGCGAACAGCAGGGCTTCGTCGAGGGTCGCATCAAGGACATCGAAGGCAAGCTCTCCCACGCTCAGATCATCGACGTGACCACGATGCCGCACAACGGCAAGGTGATCTTCGGGGCCACGGTCAAGGTGCTCGAACTGGAGACCGACGAGGAACACTGCTACCAGATCGTCGGCGAGGACGAGGCGGATCTGAAGCAGGGCCTGATCTCGGTCGGTTCGCCTCTGGCGCGCTGTCTGATCGGCAAGGCCGAGGGTGACGTCGCCTCGCTCCAGGCGCCGGGCGGGCTGCGCGAGTTCGAGATCCTGGAAGTCCAGTACGTCTGAGTCCGCGCCCGATCTGGCCTCAGTGCCCGATCAGGCGTTTCAGGAAGCGTCCGAGACTGCTGGTGAGATTGGGTGTCTGGCCGTTGACCAGCCGGGTCGCGGCCTGCTCGATGCACCGGGCGCTCGTCGAGCCGGGGTTGAGGATCAGATGCGGTTTCTGCGCCAGGATGCTCTTCTCGATGAGACTGTCGACCGGGACATGGCCGACGAACTCGAGCGTGCCGTTCATGAACCTGTCGGTCACGCCCGCCAGCCGGGTGGCCACCCGCTTGGCATCGGCGGGCGAGGGCGCGCAGTTGACCAACAGCTTGAGCGGCTTGGCCTCCTGCGCCAGGATGGTCTTGATGATGCCGTAAGCGTCGGTCAGCGAGGTCGGATGTGGCGTGGTGACGATCAGCACGTCATCGGCCGCCAGCACGAAACGCACGACGTTGTCGCCGATGCCGGCGCCGGTGTCGATGATGAGAAAGTCATACCCATTGAGCGCCTCCAGATCCCGCATGACCTGCACGCGCTCGCGTTCCCCCAGGTCGGCCAGCTCGGCGATGCCGTTGGCCCCGGCGATGAGATCCAGTCCATAGGGCGTCGGGATCACGATCTGGGCCAAAGTCTTGTGGCCACGGATGACGTCATGGATGGTGTGCTTGGGGATGATCCCCAGCATCACGTTGAGATTGGCCAGCCCCAGATCGCCGTCGAGCAGCAGCACCTTGCGGCCCGCGCGCGCGAGTGCGATGCCCAGATTGATCGAGAGCGTGGTCTTGCCGACCCCGCCCTTGCCGGATGTGACACAGAGGGTACGCATGAAACCTGCTTGACTATCTCGTCGCTGGGGATGGGGATGTGTCGACGGGTGCTGACCCCGGCTCCGGCGATTCATCACCACGCACGACCAGACACTTCAGTCCGGTCGCCGCGCGCAGATCTTTGCACCAGACGCCGGCCTCCGCCCGGCTCGGCCAGTCGAGCGCCCGCAGTCGATAGAGGCCATTGGGACTCGCTTGGCTGATTGTCAGGGTCAGACCCGCGACCCTGTCGCCATGGAAGCGCCGGAGGTCGTCGCGGTCGCGCTCGACCCTGGACAGCGAGCGGCCGGCCAGGAGCTGTACCTGCCAGCGTCCGCCGCTCGCCGACGGTGCAGCGGGGCCGGCGATCGTTTCCGATGCCGTCTCCAGGGGCGCGCGTCCCGTGTCTTCGCGCGACTCTTCACGGCTTGGAACAGGCGGTGCCACGGACACCGCTGGTGGCGTTTCCGGCATCGAGGATGGAGCGTCCTCGATGGTTCGGGTGTTCGGTGATGGGCTGTCCGGCATTCTCTCGGGCGCGGCATCGAAGGATGTCGGCACCGGCTCGATCGACTCCGGCGCGACGGGCAGAGCTGGCGCGACCGGAATACTGGACTCATCGGGCGGCTCTACGGCTTGCGCTGATTGCCGTGTCTGTGGCGCATCGTTCTCGACAGTGCTCGGAGCGGATTCGAAAGCGCCGGACTCGACGCGCGATTCCAGCAGTTTCAGCGCCTCCTGGAGTGAACAGGTGTCTGACTGCGCCACCTCGATGGGGCGGGGCAGCGGCTGAGTCGCCGGCGGCAGACGCTCCAGCCAGCGCGCCTCATCGCCGGTGGACGCCGCCGCCGGGCGTGGGAGCGGCTGAACCACATCGGCCCGGATCGATGTCAGGGGGACGCCGGACGCCAGGGTCAGTGCCAGGCTGGCCATGACGCCTCGGCTCAGTATGCCGTCGTGTGTCATGGGGCAACCTCCATCGATGGCAGTACGACCAGACACTCGGCCGATCCGCTTGACGCGGTGCGCTCGGCGCAGGCGATCAGGCGCGCGCGATTGGTCTCCAGCAGCCGTGCCGCCAGGAGCAGTTCGCGGTAGGCGCGTTCGTCGGCGCGCGCCAGGAGCCGGCTGCCGGCGTCCCACTGCCGTTCAGAGCCGATGAGACGCGCCGCCAGTTCTAGGCGTCGCTGTTCGTCGAGCCGCCAGGGCTGGAGCCAGACCGCCAGCGCCCCGACCAGCAGGATCAGCGTCAGCATCAACCACATCGCACGGCCCGGACGCCAGTCGAGCGGGAAACGCTGCCGTGGCGCGGCGGCCTCGAACAGAACGCCGAGCGCCTCGGTATCCTGATGACGCATGGCCTGCTCCGGATCATAGAGCCGTGACAGCGGGTCGAGCCGCCAGTTCTCGATGCCCTGAGCCAGACGTGCGCGATGGCGTTCCAGACGCTCGGCGCGCGCATGAGGGCGCCAGCCTCCGTCCGGGCGATCGCCCCGTTCACCCAGCATCAGCCACTCGGCGGTCAGGTTCAGATAGGCCTGACTGATCTCACGGGTCAGGGCGGACATCAGCAGCGGCTGGGTCGGTGTCTCGGCCTTGCTGAGTCGCGAGTCGAACGGGATCTCGGTGGACAGCGCCATGCGCCCATGTTCGAGTCGTACCTGAGTGATCAGATTCCTGGAGTTCAGGGTCGCGGTACGCAGGCCGATCAGCAGATAGAACCCGTACAGCGGCTGCCGGCGACCGGCTCGCCACGCGTTGACCTGCTGGAGTAGTCTGGGGAGAGTGTCGAGTGTCGGGACATCGGCGGCGAGCGGCAGCAGGATGCGGTGCGCGGCGGTCAGGGCATTGCCGGTCAGGATGTCGAGCGACGGCGGGCAGTCCAGGATCACATGGTCGAAGTCGAGCGACAGATCGGGCAGGGTCGACAGCGCCTGACAGAGGCGCGTCAGCGAATCCTCATCCGTGCCGGGATCTGTGTCGAGCGCCGCCAGTTCAGGGCCGGCCGGGGCCAGATAGAGCTGGGGGATCTTGGTGGCGGCGATCATGTCGCGCCTGACGGCCCGTTCGCGCAGCACGCGCTCGGTACCGCCGCGCTCGTGTCCCGCCACGCCCATGGTCCGGCTGGCGCCGCCCTCCGGGTCGAGATCCAGCAACAGCACCGAGCGTCCGGCGGCGGCCAGTCCCATGGCGAGATTGACGGCGGTCGTGGTGGCACCTACGCCCGCGCGCTGACCGAAGACGGCGACGATCTCGGGCGTGGGGTCTGTTGATTCGGATCTCTGCGTGCGTGTCATGCTCTGGCGCTCCTGGCTCAGCCTTCTCCACCGCGCGACACCCGCGCGAGGAACCAGTCCAGCCCGCTGGTCGGCAGCAGACGCTTGAGCGTGCCGAGCAGATGGGTGGGGAAGGTGACATAATACCGCGCCCGCGGGCGCGGACTCTCCAGGGCATGGATGAGCTTGGCGCAGACCGCTTCCGGCCCGAGGGTGAAGGGCTGGGCCGGACCCTCCTTGGTCAGACGCGACTCGGCCCGGCGGTAGGCGTCGCGATGGACGCTCGCCTCGCGGTCGATGTTGGACCGGAAGGCGCGATGCGCGTTGTCGCGGAAGCGGCTGAGGATCGGCCCCGGCTCGATCAGTGAGACCGAGATCCCCGAACCGCGCAGCTCCAGCCGCAGGGTGTCGGTCAGACCTTCGAGCGCGTACTTGCTGGCGACATAGGCACCGCGATAGGGCAGGGGAATGAAACCGAGGATGGAGCTGTTCTGCACGATTCGTCCCCGACCCTGGCGGCGCATGAGCGGGATGACGCGACAGGTCAGGTCGTGCCAGCCGAGCAGGTTGGTTTCGAGCTGGGCGCGCAGCACATCGCGGCTCAGATCCTCGACCGCGCCCGGCTGGCCGTAGGCGCCGTTGTTGAACAGCGCGTCGAGCCGTCCGCCGGTCAGCTCCAGCGCGCGTTCCAGTGCCGCGCCGATGCTCGCCGGGTCGTCCAGATCCAGTCGCACCGCGCTCAGTCCCTCCGCTTCGAGTCGGGCGACGTCCTCGGGCCGGCGCGCCGAAGCGATCACCTGCCAGCCGCGCCGTGCCAGTTCATGCGCGCAATGGTGGCCGATCCCGCTGGAGCAGCCGGTGATGAGGATGGAACGGGGGCGGGTGGTCGCGTTCGGGGGCATCGGAGCGTCTGAACCTTGAGTGACGAGGGGCCGGGTGGCGCACGAACGAGCGTCGAGCGCAGCGGAAGCCTTCAGGGGAGAGCATTAACGCCAATCTGGCCCTGTCACGCAACCGGATTTGATTTTGCCGGCGCGATCCGCATCTGGGGCGCCGTCGAAAACGTCATGTCATCATTCATTGCGAATTGTGAGGAAAAACGATGCCAATCTACGAATATCGCTGCGAACACTGTGGTCATGAGCTGGAGAAGATGCAGAAGATCAGCGACGCGCCGCTGACCGACTGCCCGGAGTGCGGCCAGCCTGCCCTCAAGAAGCTGATCTCGGCGGCCGGTTTCCGCCTCAAGGGCGGCGGCTGGTACGAGACCGACTTCAAGAAGTCCGGCGACAAAAAGAAGAATCTGCACGACGGCGGCGGCGAGAAGAAGGACTCGGCGTCCAAGCCGGACAGCTCCAGCGGTAGCGGCGCGGCCAAGAGCGATACGGCCGCCAAGAGCGCCGCCTGAGCCGGAGATGGCCGGGTACGGCATTCAGGATTCGACCAGGGTCTCAGCCAGTCCGCTCAGGCTCAGCGGCGCACAGCCCTCGGCCTTGTTGTTGGCGATGACATAGACCTCGCGTCCGGCGCTCAGCGCGGCGGAGACGAGCCGGGCAATCCGGTCGCGTGCGGTCGGATCCGGCTCGCGCAGTCGGTCGAAGGGTTGATAGAGCGTGCGGGCCTCGGTGTAACCGCGATTGGCGCGCAGCATCCAGCGCAACACCAATGGACCGGGTGGAAGATCGGCGAACAGCGCCTGCTGCCGATCGAGCGCGGGCAGGCGCGGATGCAGACTGAGTGCGGCCTGGGCGCCGCCGTGACGCAGGGCCTCGACCAGATCGCGCGTCAGCAACTCCCGATCGCGCACCTCGACGGCATAACAGGGTCCGGTCGGCAGACGACGCAGGAAGCGGTAGAGATCCTCGGCAAAGCGGCGCGGGTTGGTGGTGATCGTCTCGCCGAGCGGCGGAAACTGGAGCAGCAGCACACCGCCAAGCATCCCCAGCCCCTCGATGAAGGGCCGGACCGACTGCTCGGTCGCCCGCCCAGGGTCGAGAAAACCGGGATTCGCTTCGACCGGACGCCCGCCGTCGGCACGCACGACGGCATCGGTGATCGCCGCCGGCATCTTGACCAGAAAGCGGAAATCTTCCGGAACCTGCCCGGCATAGGCGCGCAGGCGTTCGGTCGGCACAGGCGCGTGGTAGGCGCTGTCGACGCCGACGGTGCGCAGCAGCGGATGCTGGGCATAGGCGTGCAGCCCATGCCGCGACAGGGCGCGCGGATTGGCCGTCGGCGCATAGATCAGCCCGAGCCAGCCCGGAAACGACCAGGACGAGGTGCCGAGCCTCAGCCGATCGGGCAGGACATCCGCGAGTGCACGCGCCTGGGTCCAGGCGTCGCGCGCCGGCTCGACGGATACCGGCTCGGGAGCGGCGTCCGGCGTGCCCGCGAACAGATCCAGTTGGTTCGATGACTTCATGCGTTCATGATCCCATACAGATGGTCGATTCCGGTCCGCCCTTGCGCTAAACCGTTGCGACCAGTAATCTTTCACGCTTTTTCATGATGGTTCCGGCCCTGTTCGCGCCGGGTCCGTCCACCTTAGAACAAGACGGGGCGATAGAGCGATGCGCACGCAGTATTGTGGGGATTTGAACAGCCAGCATACAGGCCAGGAGGTCGTCCTCTGCGGCTGGGTGCAGCGCCGGCGCGACCACGGCGGGGTTATCTTCATCGACCTGCGCGACCGCGAGGGTCTGGTCCAGGTGGTGTTCGACCCGGATCGTGCCGAGGTGTTTGCGCGCGCCGAACAGGTGCGCAGCGAATACGTGCTCAAGATCACCGGACGGGTGCGTCCGCGTCCCGAGGGGACGATCAACCCGGATCTCTCGACCGGCGAGATCGAGATCCTGGGACTCGACCTGGAGATCCTGAACGCTGCCGAGACCCCGCCGATCCAGCTCGACAGCCATGCGGCGGACGCCTCCGAGGAACTGCGTCTGCGCTATCGCTATCTGGATCTGCGCCGTCCCGAGATGCAGGCGCGTCTGCGCACCCGCAGCCGTGTCACCCAGGCGATGCGCCGTTTCCTCGACGAGCGCGGCTTCCTCGACATCGAGACGCCCATTCTGACCAAGTCCACGCCCGAGGGCGCGCGCGACTATCTGGTGCCCAGCCGCACCCATCCCGGCGAGTTCTTCGCCCTGCCGCAGTCGCCCCAGCTCTTCAAGCAGTTGCTGATGATGTCGGGCCTGGATCGCTACTATCAGATCGCCCGTTGCTTCCGCGACGAGGATCTGCGCGCCGATCGTCAGCCCGAGTTCACCCAGCTCGACATCGAGGTCTCGTTCATGAGCGAGGACGAGCTGATGGGGCTGATGGAGGGCATGATCCGTAGCCTGTTCAGCGAGGTGATCGGCGTCGAACTGCCCGATCCCTTCCCGCGCCTGACCTATGCCGAGGCCATGCGCCGCTTCGGCTCCGACCGGCCCGATCTGCGCGTGCCGCTGGAGCTGATCGATGTCGCCGATCTCATGGACGGTGTCGACTTCCAGGTCTTCGCCGGTCCGGCCAAGGATCCCGAGGGGCGCGTGGTCGCGCTGCGTCTGCCCAAGGGCGGCGAACTCTCGCGCAAGGAGATCGACGGCTACACCCAGTTCGTCGGCATCTATGGCGCCAAGGGTCTGGCCTATATCAAGGTCAACGAGTGGGCGGCCAAGGGGCGCGAGGGGCTGCAATCGCCGATCCTCAAGTTCCTGCCCGATGCGACGGTCGAAGGCATCATGGCCCGCACTGGAGCCGTGGACGGCGATCTGATCTTCTTCGGCGCCGACAAGGCGCGTGTGGTCAACGAGTCGATCGGCGCCCTGCGCGTCAAGCTCGGCCAGGATCGCGGCTTGCTGGAAGGCGAGTGGCGTCCGCTGTGGGTGGTCGACTTCCCGATGTTCGAGCACGACCCGGCCAACGGGCGCTGGGTGGCGCTGCATCATCCCTTCACCGCGCCCAAGGACGAGCACCTCGGCCTGCTGGAGAGCGATCCGGGCGCCTGTCTCTCGCGCGCCTATGACATGGTCTTGAACGGCACGGAGCTTGGCGGCGGCTCGATCCGTATCCATCGCGATGCGGTGCAGCGTCAGGTGTTCAAGCTCCTGAACATCAGCGACGAGCAGGCCGAGGAGCGCTTCGGCTTCCTGCTCAAGGCGCTGCGCTTCGGCTGCCCGCCGCACGGTGGTCTGGCCTTCGGTCTGGACCGGCTGGTGATGCTGATGACGGGCGCCGGCTCCATCCGCGACGTCATGGCCTTCCCCAAGACCCAGACGGCGGCCTGTCTGCTCACCGACGCCCCCTCGACCGTCGACGAGGCCCAGCTCAAGGAACTGTCGCTGCGGCTGCGGACACGCGCTTGAGCCGCACCGAACGCAAGCGGGCGCAGTCGGCGCTGGTCGTCGTCTGCACCCGTGGCGGCGAGTTCCTGCTGATGCGCCGCACGCGCCCGGCCGGGTTCTGGCAGTCGGTCACGGGCAGTCTCGCGCCCGGCGAGACGCCCCGGCACGCGGCCGTGCGCGAGGTCTGGGAAGAGACCGGACTGCGTGCCGGCGGGGCGCTGATCGATCTGCGTCAGTCGGTGCTGTTTCCGATCATCCCCGCCTGGCGTCATCGCTACGCGCCCAACGTCTGCTTCAACCGCGAATATCGCTTCGCCCTGGTGCTGGACTCACGGCGGCTGGTGCGGCTCAACCCGCGCGAGCATCTCGAATACCGCTGGCTCCCGGCCCGCGAGGCCGCCGAGCTGACCGGCTCCTGGACCAACCGCGAGACCATCGAAGCGGTCGAGGCGCGTCGGGCGTGGCTTTGAGCCTTCGGGCGGTCGCCCCCATCTCCCGTCGACCGCCCGGAGCCTGACCCAACAACCCGCGAACCTCTCGACCCATCCATGCGCGACATCAAAGCCAACCTCGTCGACCGACCCGCCACCCGCAATCTGGCCGCGCTCAAGCGGCTGCTCCAGTTCGCCTGGCCCTATCGGCGTCGGCTGGCGCTGGCGCTGGTCGCGCTGCTGATCGCGGCCGGTTCGGTGCTCGCCTTCGGTCAGGTGATCCGGGTCGTGGTCGATTCGGGACTCGGCACCGGCTCGGTCGAGGCGCTCGATCGGTCGCTGATGCTGTTTCTGTTCGTGGTCGTGCTCACGGCGGCGGCGATGATGGTTCGCAGCTATCTGCTCAACTGGCTCGGCGAGCGGGTGGTGGCCGACATCCGTCAGGCCGTCTTCGAGCGGGTGCTGGCACTGGATGTGGCCTTCTTCGAGACCACGCGCACTGGCGAGGTCATTTCGCGGTTGACCAGCGACACGGCCATTCTGCAAGTGGTGGTCGGCTCGACCCTGGCGATGGCGATCCGCACGACGCTGCTGATCATCGGCGGCGTGCTGATGCTGGCGATCACCAGCCCCGGACTCACCGGGCTGGTGCTGGCCGGACTGCCGGTCGTCATCGTTCCGGTCTGGATCTTCGGGCGGCGCGTGCGGCGGCTCTCGCGCGCCAGTCAGGACCGGGTCGCCGATGTGGGCGCCTATGTCGATGAGGTCATCCACGGCATCCGCACCGTGCAGGCGTTCTGTCACGAGCCGATCGACAGTCGCCGCTACGGCGATCAGGTCGAGGCGGCGTTCGATGTGGCCATGAGCCGCTCGCTGTCGAGCGCGGCGCTGTCGGGGATCGCGACCCTGCTGACCTTCGGGGCCATCGGCGTGGTGCTCTGGGTCGGCGGACATCGGGTGCTGGAAGGTACTCTGAGCGGCGGTGAACTCTCGGCGTTTCTGTTCTATGCCATCGTGGTCGCCGGGGCCGTGGGGTCGCTGAGCGATCTGACCGGGCAACTGTTGCGCGGTGCTGGAGCCAGCGAACGGTTGATGGAGCTGTTGGAGATCCAGCCGGCGATCCTGCCGCCCGCCGCGCCCGAGCCGCTGCCCGAGCCGTCGCGCGGTCGGATCGAGTTGCGCGGGGTGCGTTTCGTCTATCCCTCGCGACCGGATACGCCGGCGCTTGATGGGCTGGATCTGACGGTCGAGCCGGGCGAGCGGCTGGCGCTGGTCGGCCCCTCGGGGGCGGGCAAGTCGACGCTGTTCCAGTTGCTGCTGCGTTTCTATGATCCGGCGGCGGGGAGTCTGCTGTTCGATGGGGTCGACATTCGTCGGCTCGATCCGCGCGATCTGCGCAGTCGCATCGCGCTGGTGCCGCAGGAACCGGTGATCTTCGGCGCCAGCGCCTGGGAGAACATCCGCTATGGTCTGGAGAGCGCGAGCGATGAGGACGTGCGCCGTGCGGCTGAAGCCGCTCATGCGCTCGAGTTCATCGAACGGCTACCGCAGGGTTTCGACACCCATCTGGGCGAGCGCGGCGTGCGGCTCTCGGGCGGCGAGCGTCAGCGCATCGCCATCGCCCGCACGCTCCTGCGCGATCCGGCGCTGCTGCTGCTCGACGAGGCCACCAGCGCGCTCGATGCCGAGAGCGAGCGTCTGGTGCAGGAGGCGCTCGAAACCCTCATGCACGGCCGGACCAGCATCGTCATCGCTCATCGGCTTGCCACGGTGCGCAATGCCGATCGGATTCTGGTGATCGATCAGGGCCGGATCGTGGCCGCAGGGCGGCATGATGAGCTCATGGCTCAAGGTGAGCTTTATGCGCGATTGGCGGCGCTTCAGTTTCAGGAGCCGTGCGGCTGAATCCCTGCCGCGCGACGATCCGGTACGGGCTTCAATCCGGACGCGGCGCGCCGAGATACGCTCTCAGCTGCGCCAGCAACTGATCGACTCCGAACGGCTTGGTGATGTAAGCCTGGAAATCGGCCTCCAGACTGGCCTGGATCGTCTCGGGTATCGCGTTGGCACTGACGGCGATGACCGGGATGTCGCGTAAATGTGCGTGATCGCGCATCCATCGCAGAATCTCGATGCCGCTCATCCCAGGCAGATTGATGTCCATCAGCACCAGATCGGGCCGCCTCTCGGTCAGGAGAGCCATGGCCGTTTCACCGTCGATGGCGCTCAGGAATTCGACGCCGGGCAGCCGTTCGAACAGGTGCTCCATGACCGCCAGATTCACCGGATTGTCCTCGACATAGAGCACGCATCCGTGGAGCTGTCCATCCAGGCCATCCTGGAGCGTTGTGACAGTCGGTCGGCGTGCGGTCGGTTCGGGGTGTACCGGCCTCAGCTCGAACCAAAAACGGCTCCCCTGGCCAGGGACCGAGTCGAAATCGATGCTCCCTCCCATGACCTCGATCAGATGTTTACAGATGATCAGGCCGATCCCCGTCCCCTCGATCGCGGTCTTCTCGGCACCCAGGCGCTGGAACGGTTGAAAGATCTCTTCGCGCAGCGACTCATCGATGCCCGCGCCCGTGTCGCTGACACGAATCCGCACCCATTCGCCTGCCGGTTCGACGTCGATCGTGACCCGACCGCCCAGGCGGTTGTATTTGATGGCGTTGGAGGTCAGATTGAGCAGCACCTGACGCAAACGGGTGCGGTCGGCGTAGACATGCAAACCGGCCTCCCCGCCGCGATCGATGCAGATCCGGCGACCGTCGGCGGCGGGACGCGACAGGGCCATGACCTCGTCGATCAGCGGGTCGAGTGGTATGGCGTCGAGGTTCAACTCGCTCTGTCCCGACTCGATGCGTGCCAGATCCAGGATATCGTTGATCAGCTCGAGCAGATGCCGGCCACTGTCCCGGATGTGACTGACGGCGGTCTGCTGTTGGGCGGTGAGCGGGTCGAGCGCCCCCATGTCGAGCATCTGCGAAAAACCGATGATGGCGTTGAGCGGAGTGCGTAGCTCATGGCTCATGTGCGCCAGGAAGCGGCTCTTGGCCTCGCTCGCCTGCAACGCGGCATTGCGCGCCTCCTCCAGCTCGGTCAGCACGGTGTGCTGGCTGGTGATGTCGCGTGCGATCCCCAGGACGCCCAGCAGCCGTCCATCCTCGGCGCGCACGGCGGACTTCACCGTTGCCCACAGCACCCGGCGTGCGTCGCTGACGTAATCGATCCATTCCTCGCACCGGATGGGTGTGGTGCTCTCGGCGGCGCGCCGGTCGTCGGCGCGGAAGGCTTCGGCGACCTCCGGTGGAAAATAGTCGTCGTCGGATGTGCCGATGATCCTGTCGACATCCTGGCCGAGCATCTGTGCGAACTCGGGGTTGCAGGAGAGAAAGACGCCTTGCGGATCTTTCATCCAGACGGCATCCGGTATGGCGCTCAACAGACACTGGAGCAGGTAGCGTTGCTGTTCCGAGCGCTCCAGCTCTTCACTGAGCTGCCTGGACAGCTCGCGCACGTTCTGTTCGGCGCGCGTCTGGTCGGTGACATCGAGAAAGCTCCAGACACGCCCGACCACGGCGGAACCCACCCGTTGCGGATGAGAGAAGCGGGCGAACACGCGCCCATCGCGAAACAGCAGGGTGTCGCGCGAACTGGCGTCGGGATGCTCGTAGAGCTCGCGGACCTTGCGCACGAACGGCTCGGGGTCGGCGAGCTGATCGATGACATGGGTCAGGATCTGCGCGTCATCGCCGGTTTCGAGCAGCGCGTGCGGGATGCGCCACATGTCGATGACACGTTGATTGGACGAGACCACCCGTCCAGCGAGGTCGATGACCAGGATGCCGTTGTCGGTGGCCTCCAGTGTGGCCTCGGTCAGCGAGAGCGCTTCGGCGGTGCGTTGCGAGAGCGCGCGTGTCGTGCTCGCGGTGCGGGCCAGTGCCATGGCGGGCAGCAGCACCAGCAGCAGCACGATCAGCAGCGCCAGACGCAATGTCCAGACATTGGCGGCATGCGCCGGCCAGCCGCCATGCGGTATGGCCGCGATGCGCCAGGAGCCGTGGGGGAGCGGGAGTTCGATCAGGACCGGATCCTCGTCGAAGATCCCGGCGCGCCCGAAAAAGACATCGCTGTCCGGATCGCCATCGCGGCCACGCATGGCGACTTCGAGTGTCGTCCCGGTCTCCAGCAATCCGCTGTCGCGATAGAGCTGCTCGCAATCGATGAGTGCCGAGACCAGCCCCCAAAACCGCTCCTCGGCACCCGGCCGTTCCACATGGACCGGAAACCTGGCGGCAAAGCCGCAGCCGCCCTGGACGAGCTGGATCGGTCCGTTCAGCACCGCCCGGCGGTCACGGCGTGCCTGATCGGCCGCCGACGCTTGATCGGGGCGCGAACGCAGGTCGAGACCGAGCGCGGCCGTATTGCCTTCGAGTGGATAGATCAGACGAATGACCATGTCCGGCGCGGCGGCGACGTTGCGCAAACGGGTGCGGCCCGCGAGGATGGCCCGAGCAGCGTGCGCAAAACGCGCCGCATCCAGCTCCGGCTCGGCGGCGATCAGGGCCACCAGCCCCTGCACGAGCTGGATGTCGCCTCCCAGGTTGATGGCCAGACGATCGCGCAGCACAGTGGCTTGAGCCGCGACCGTCTGACGCTGCAACTCCGCCGAATACCGATCGTTGAGCCGCTCGGCCAGGAGCGCCGCCAGAAACAGACCGAGGGCCAGCAGCAGGACGGCGAATCGGCCCCATCGATCCAGCGGGATCCCGCCCAGTCTGCGAACGGCCGAGGGTTGCACCCGGCCGGACTGGGAGTCTGGGGTCATCTCGGTGTCGTCTCGTGCAGGCGCAGCCAGTCGATCAAGTCCGCGATCGGCATCGCCCGGGCGATCAGCCAACCCTGCACCAGGTCACAGCCCAGTCCGCGCACCAGATCCAGCTCGGTCTGGGTTTCGACGCCCTCGGCCACGCTGGTGAGTCCGAGCTTGCGGGCCATGTCGAGGCTGGAGGACAGGATGGCGCGGCTCTTGGACTGCTCGGCGGCGCCCTGCACGAAACTGCGATCGATCTTCAGTTCACTGAAGGGGATGCGCTGCAACTGATCCATCGACGAATAGCCGGTGCCGAAATCGTCGATGGACAGCTTGAAGCCTTTGAGCCGCAGCCGGGTCAGAACGTCCAGCGAGACCGACAGGTCGGACATGAGGCGGCTTTCGGTGATCTCCAGGATCAGATGTTCCGGTGCCAGACCGGCACTCATGAGACGCTGCTCGATGGTTTCCGGCAGTTCGATGTCCGTCAGCCAGTCGGCCGAGAGGTTGAAGGCGATGGGCAGCGGAAAACCCGCCGCGATCAGCATCGCGCTGGCGCTGAGCGCCTTGTCGAGGAGCCGCTGCGACAGGGGGACGATGAGTCCATGCCGCTCGGCGGCGTCGATGAAGCGATCGGGACGAACCGGCCGGCCCTGGCGCTGCCAGCGCGCCAGAGCCTCCAGGCCGACCGCACGCAGGCTGTTGGCGCTCACCTTGGGCTGGAAATGGAGGCTGAATTCGTCGTGCTGGAGACCCTGGATGATGTCTTCGGACGAGATCTCAGGTGCCGTCGTCTGGGCCGGCGTCTGGCGTGGTCGTTCACTGGCCGTCGTCAGCAGCTTGGTCAGGATGGCGCGCGTCAGCGGTTTCCTGACCGCTCCGCGCAGATGCAGTCCCTTGGCCCGCACCAGGTTGGCGGCCGTGTAGAGCACCTGCTCATCGACACCGCTGACAATGATCAGGCTACCCGGATACGCGTCTGCGGCGAGTCGGCGCAGAAAGGCGATCCCGTCCATGCCGGGCATCTTGAGGTCGGTGATCAGCAGGTCGATGGCGCGGTTTCCCAAACGGGCGATCTCCGTCAGAGCGTCCTCGCCGTTGTCGACCGTCAGGATCTCGGGCACGCCCATGGCGGTGAGCAGCAGACCGATCTGACGGCGGGCCATGGCATCGTCGTCGACCACCAGCGCCAGCCGAGGCGGAGGCGGAGCGGGCGGCGTCTCCGGCTCAGACTCCGGCTGACGCGATGGCTGAGGCAGGCGGATATGCCGCGTGGCTGTCTCCACGTCGCCGAGAGCCTGTTCGAGTTCGGCGAGCAGAGCGGGCGCCGGCTCCAATCGGCGGCTTCGGGCAGTCTCTTCCAGCCGTTCGGCCAGACCGGCGAAACGCAGGGCACCGACCATGCGTGCCGAAGACTTGAGCTTGTGCATCGCCTGCATCAGGCGCGTGGCCTCCTCGTCTCGGTGCAGCCCCTGGCAGGCGATGAGTTCGGCGCGCGCGGTCGCGGTGAAGAGATCGACGAGATCGCGCATCTGCCGTGGCTGGATGTCGTAACCGAACAGGTGAGTGATATAGTCCAGATTCAGGATCGAGCTGTCCGGTTCCGGCTCCGGCGCGGTAGCGAGCGGCGGCGCCACGCCGGCTGGAGACAGCCAGCGGTCGAGCCTCAGGCGCAGATCGTCGAGTCCGATCGGTTTGGTCAGGATCTCGTCCATGCCGCAGGCGCGACAGGCGTCGAGTTCCTCGGGCTGATGCGAGGCGGTGATGCCGATGATCGGGATATGACCGCCGCTGTCGGCCTCGGCGGCGCGGATGGAGCGGGTGAGTGCCAGCCCATCCATCTGGGGCATGTGACGATCGATCAGGATGAGCGCGTATCCGCCACGCTTCCAGTTGAGCAGGGCGGCGGCCCCATCGGCGGTGACATCGACCGCAAAACCCAGGGTTTCGAGCTGAATGCGCAACAGCGCCTGATTGGCCTCGTTGTCCTCGGCCACCAGGATGCGGAGGCGCCGGGCCGGCTGTTCGTCCGCGATTCGCGGCGGAGTCTGGATCTGGGGGCGTTGCGTGGTGATCGGAGCGAGGCCGAGCCGGTTCGACAGGGTCGTCATCTGTTCGCCGATCCGGTCGACCAGCGGCCGGATGGAGTCGATCCCCGGCGACGGCGCCTGCATATGGGCACGCAAGCGATCGAGCGTGGCGTTCAGATCCTCCGACCAGACTTGCAGGAATTCATCCTTGGCCTGGTTGGTACGTTCGGCCATGTCGCGGGCCTGTTGCAGCTCCTCGATGACCAGTTGCTGGAATCCGCGCAGGCGCTTGGCCTCGATCAGACTGGCATAGGTCGTCGTGAGGGTCTGGAGGAAGTCGATCGTGGAGGCATCGTAACCGCCAGGGCGGTTGATCAGCCCGACCAGGCCGAACAGCGTTTGGTCGAATCGGATCGGCAGACCCAGAAACGTCTGAATGGGCGCCTGTCCAGGAAGCGGTTCCCCGTCGCCCGGTTCCAGGACGAGGGCGTTGCAGATCAGGGGTTCGCCCGAGTTCAGAACAGTACCGATCAGGCTGTGTGGATCCTGAGACGCCAGTCCCTGGGCGGACGGCCGGCGCGGCCCCTGTGTTCTGACCAGCGCCGGACTGCTCATGGCATGGGCCTTGAAATAGGGCGAGCCATCGGCTTCGTAGAGCACTTCGCCGATGAAGCCATCGGCGCTGTTGGTGAGGGTCAGCATGCCGTCGAGCAGCCGCGCCGAGGTGGACGCGAGATCCTGGGTGGCGATGAAATGCTGGAGTGCCTGACGCTGCAATTCGAGCAGGCGCAGCTGATGTTCACGCTGCGCCAGAAGCTGCTTGTGCTCGGTGATGTCGGTGCGGATCGAGACATAGCGCTCCGGTCGGCCCTGTTCGTCCAGGATGGGGGCGATGGTGGCCCGCACCCAGTACGGGCGTCCATTCTTGCGCCGGTTCTGGAGTTCGCCCTGCCAGATGCGACCGCCGCTGATCGTCGCCCACAGCTCATCGAACAGGGCCGGCGGATGGTGGCCGGATTTGATGAGACGGTGATTGCGGCCGATCAGCTCCTCGCGGCTGTAACCGCTGATCTCGATGAATTTGTCGTTGGCTTCGAGAATGGCGCCATCGGCATCGGTGACGGAGACGATGGCATGTCGGTCCAGCGCCTGTTTGATGTCGATCAGCTCGCGCCATGCTCGCCAGTGCCGCGCGTGCTCGTTGGCCTGAACCGGCCATGTCCAGTCCTGGAGGCGGGTTGGGACACGGCCCCAGTCCACCGGGTCGGGGAGTGGAGCCGATTCCAGGTGTTGGGCCAGGCTCACGGCCGCCCGCAGCACAGGCGCCAACCGTTGGGTTCCGGGTGTTTCGAGCATGAACTCGCCCAATACCTGCGTCAGCGCCTCGGCGCGTCCGAGGGTGTCGATCCGGACGGAGGCCGCCTCGCTCTCCAGGATCTGCCTGACGAGTGTGAGCAGCTGCGCTCCTGCTGGACGATCCCAGCCATCGACCAGCAAACGCTCGGCTAGAATTCGCAGTTGTTTGGCCAGTGACGCTGTGAGATGCATTGTGTGCCGTGTCCTGACGGCTTGGGCCGCATTTTTTGCCTGTCGACGACGTTCGCGATGCCTGACCGCTCAGGCGACAATACCGATAATACCGCCAGTGCTACATCCATTGTTGAGAACAGCTTGTCATGAATGCTGAAGACCCGGTCAGAATCCTGTTCGTTTGCATGGGGAATATCTGCCGATCACCGACGGCGCACGGCGTGTTCCGTCGGCTGGTCATCGACGAGGGCCTGTCACACCGCATCGAGATCGACTCGGCCGGCACCCATGCCTATCACATCGGCGAACCGCCGGATCGACGCGCGCGCGACACGGCACGGATGCGCGGCATCGATATCGGCGATCTGCGCGCGCGTCTGGCCAAGCCGGACGACTTCGTCCGCTTTCACTATGTACTGGCGATGGATCGCGACAACTACGGGCATCTGACGCGACTCTGTCCCAACGGCCTGGAGGACAGACTCAGACTGTTCATGGAGTTCGCGCCCGAGCTGGGGCTTCACGAGGTGCCTGACCCCTACTATGGCGGTCAGCGCGGTTTCGAGCAGGTGTTCGACATGGTTGAGTCGGCTGCGCGCGGTCTGCTGCTGGACATCAGGAACCGCTATCTCTGAACTACGGCGGTCTTGAACGACGGGCAGGCAGAGGTCAAGTCGTCTCCGGCTCCCGCGCTCCAGCCCCACCTGATCCACCCGAGGGTCGAGCAGCATTCCCACGCTTTCGCGTGGGAATGCGCCGATGGATGGCCGCGCGGCTGGGCGCGGTGCGGAGTCGCTTCAGGCGTCCTGGCCGGTTCGGTCCGATTCGGTGCGGCGCTCCGATGCAGGCTCGGAGACCGTATCGGTGGTTCGCGGCCGTGGTTCGCTGGGAGCCGTCGATGCAGTCGCTTCGGCCACGGGCGCGGGCCTGGGCTCGGCCGGTGTCGCTGGAGCCGATGCCGCCACGGGTGCGGGCTTGGGTTCGGGCGGTGTCACGGGAGCAATCGCGGTCATGGGCGCCGGCGGCGAAAGCGGCGGACGCTCAGCCAGAGCCTGGACCGGCGCTGGCGTGGCCGGGGCTGACTCGGCCGATGCCGGTGCCGAAGACGCTGGAGCGGGCGCCGTTCCAGGCGTGACGCTGGGCGACGGCGTCGGTGCAGCGTCAGTCGTCGCGGTCGTCGTCGACACTGGAGCCGCAGCGACTGACTCCGGAGTGTTCGACCGCTCGGAGCCGGGGCGACGGCTGGAGGTCTCGTGTGGGCTGTCCTGACGCTCGACACGCGGTTCCGTCACTTCAGGTTTGATCGAGCGTTCGGCCGCCGAGTCCGTGCGGCTGTCGCTCTCCTGCCAGTTCTCGTCCGTGCGCGGCGTCGCGGGGCGGCGTCGGTTGCGCCCGCCGCGACGTCGACGCGATGAACGTGGACGCTCGGTACCGGAGACGGTCGTCTCGCTATCGGTCTCTTCGTCGAGTTGGACGTTCTCGGCATCGATCTCGGTCGTGTCGATGGGACGGCGCTCGCGCGTACCGTTCGACTCGGGTGCGGGCCGTGCCGGACGCTCGTCGTTCCGGGCGTCGCGCCGCTTGGGCATCGCGGTCGGGTCGCCGGCCGCGTCGGCCGACTCGCGCGCCGCCGCGTTCGTTTCGGCGGTCCGCTCCTGACGCGCCTGAGCATTGGCATTGGAACCGCGCGACTCATCGGGGCGCGTTGCAGCGCCGTTCGGATTCGAGCCGCGCCGACCGCGTCCGCGCGCACTGTTGTTGCGGCGTCGATCCTCGCGCCCGTTCTCGTCGCCACTGGTCTCGTCGCCCGCGCCCGCGTCGTCGCGCGGCTGGCGCCGGTCACTCGTCGGCTGCGACTGACCACGCCGACGCTCGTCGCGCGCCTGACGTGAACGCCCCGACTCATCGCCGGAACTGGCCGTGCCGGTAGCGTTCGTCGCGCGTTCCTGCGGCCTGGATGCCGCCGACGGCTCGGAACCGGCCTTGGAACCGGAGCGCCCGCCGGCCACGGCGCGCTTGTCGGCGGCCTGTGGCTGGGCGCTGCCTGCCTCGTTCGAGCGCGAGAGGAAGAGTCCGGTCCAGATGCGCTTGAGCAGACTCTCGGACTCGGCGCGCTCGGTCTCCTTGCGGCTGACCGTGGTCGGCGGAGTCGGGCGCGGGCGTTCGGTCTGACGCGGCGCGGGCACACTCGGGGCGATGAGCTTGACGGCGGGTTCCTCGATCCGGGCCGGCTGACCGAGCTTGGCGTAATGCGGCGCGGCGGCGCTCGGCTCGGGAACGGCCTTGATGGTGTAGCTCGGCGTTTCCTCCGGCGCCTTGCCGGCGATGTCCTGAGCGCGGATGCGTTCGATCCTGTACTCGGGCGTCTGGATGTGCTCATTGGGGATGAGCAGGATCTCGACTTCCTGACGCTGCTCGATGTCGAGAATGGCGCGGCGCTTCTCGTTGAGCAGGAAGGTCGCCACACTCACCGGCAGCTGAGCCTGGAGACGCTGAGTGCTCTCCTTCATCGCCTCCTCTTCCAGGATGCGCAGGATCGAGAGCGCGAGCGATTCGACACCGCGAATGGTGCCCTGGCCCTTGCAGCGCGGACAGATCTGCTGGCTCGACTCGCCGAGCGAGGGACGCAGACGCTGGCGCGACATCTCCAGCAATCCGAAGCGCGAGATGCGCGCCACCTGCACCCGCGCGCGATCCTGCTTGAGCGCCTCGCGCAGCCGGTCCTCGACCGCGCGCTGATTCTTCGGCGGCCCCATGTCGATGAAGTCGATGACGAACAGTCCGCCGAGGTCGCGCAGACGCAACTGGCGCGCGATCTCGTCGGCGGCCTCCAGGTTGGTGTTGAGCGCGGTCTCCTCGATGTCGGCGCCCTTGGTGGCGCGCGCCGAGTTGATGTCGATCGAGGTCAGGGCCTCAGTGTGGTCGATGACGATCGAGCCGCCCGAGGGCAGGCGCACCTCGCGCTGGAAGGCCGACTCGATCTGGGTCTCGATCTGGTAGCGCGTGAACAGCGGCACCTCGTCCTGGTAGAGCCGTAGCTTCTTGAGATTCTGCGGCATCACCTGGCGGATGAAGTTCTCGGCGCGCTCATAGACGGTGCGGTCGTCGATCACGATCTCGCCGATGTCGACGCGCAGATAGTCACGGATCGAGCGGATGATGACGTCGCTCTCCTGATAGATCAGGAACGGCGCCTTGCGGCTCTCACCCGAGCTGACGATCGCCTGCCAGAGCTGGAGCAGATAGTCCAGATCCCATTGCAGTTCCTCGACGTTCTTGCCGACGCCGGCGGTGCGCACGATCATCCCCATGTCCTCGGGGAGCTGGAGCTGGCTCATGGCGTCGCGCAGTTCGGTGCGGTCCTGACCCTCGATGCGTCGCGACACGCCGCCGGCGCGCGGGTTGTTGGGCATCAGGACCAGATAGCGTCCGGCCAGCGAGATGAAGGTGGTCAGCGCCGCGCCCTTGTTGCCGCGCTCCTCCTTGTCGATCTGGACCACGACCTCGCGGCCTTCCCGGACCGACTCCTTGATGCTGACGCGCGAGCCGGGTTTGACGCTGTCCGGCTCGAAATAGGACCGTGCGATCTCTTTCAGCGGCAGGAAGCCGTGGCGCTCGGCGCCATAGTCGACGAAGGCGGCTTCCAGACTCGGCTCGACGCGGGTGATGACACCCTTGTAGATATTGGCTTTCTTCTGTTCGCGTCCCGGTGATTCGATATCGAGGTTATAGAGCAACTGCCCGTCGACAGTCGCTACGCGCAACTCTTCCGGCTGAGTCGCGTTGATGAGCATTCGTTTCATGTTGTTCCTGTCCTGCGCACCACGGCGCGTGTCCCGTGGTTGGGCGCCGCGCCCCAGGGGTCTCGATCGGAGACCCGAGCGGGCGGATCGGCGCGTCGCCGTTCGACGCTCGAGTGGTGCGAGCACGGCGTCGGCACAGTCCGTTCCGTCGACCACCTCGGGTCGGGCTGGAACGGGCACGCGCGTATGAACCATCGTTATACGGGGCCGCTTGAGGCTCCCGCGTTTGTTTGGGCGGTCTAGGTCGATAGACGGCCCGCTTCGGAGCGGCGGATGTGACACCGGCGGCGCTGGCGGCCTCGACAGGCTACTCGGGGACGGCGCTGGGTGTAGAATTCGGCCTCGCTCGACGTCGCGAGCGGGCTGGACGCACGGCGCGGCCCCTCGAAGTGGCCTGGTCAGGTGTCGGATGCCGGTCTTGGGTCCGTGGGTCGGACTGGCGCCTCTTGGATGGGCGTTGGGTGCGAACCCCTGGATGCACTTGCCGCTCCGGAAAAATTCCGCATTTCACTTGGCCAGCGCAAGGCGTCAATGGTATCAGCGAACCCCACTTAGCAGCAATTGAGCCAAACGCTCAGGTTCAGACTCAAATTGAAATCTTCAGCCTCCGTCACGAAATCCAAGACCGTCGATCGTCCAGCGCGCGATGCCAATCGACCACTCGCGTCCCCTCAAGGTGGGGATGCCGCGAAAGCACCACAATATGTCCAGGTCGATACCCAGGCCGATGGTCAGCGTATCGACAATTTTCTGTTGCGCATCCTCAAGGGTGTGCCGCGCAGTCATCTCTACCGGCTGCTGCGGCGTGGTGAGGTCCGGGTCAACAAGGGGCGCGTGAAGGCCGAGTATCGGCTGTGCGCCGGGGATGTGGTGCGTATTCCGCCGATCCGCCTCGGCGAATCGGCGCCGCCCGCGCGTGCGCCCGAGGCGCAGTTGGCGCGGCTGGAGGGCGCGATCATCCATGAGGACGAGCGACTGCTGGTGATCGACAAGCCCTCGGGGCTGGCGGTGCATGGCGGCAGTGGTCTGAGCTATGGCCTGATCGAGTCGCTGCGCCAATTGCGTCCCGGGCGCGAGCTGGAGCTGGTGCATCGGCTCGACCGCGACACCTCTGGCTGTCTGGTCGTCTGCAAGCGGCGTAGCGCGCTGCGTGAGCTGCATGCCCTGATCCGCGAAGGCGGCCTGGACAAGCGCTATCTGGCCCTGATCCTGGGCGAGCTGCCGCGCGCCGAGCTACTGGTCGACGCGCCGCTCAAGAAGAACGTCCTGAGTAGCGGCGAGCGTCTGGTGCGGGTCGATGCGCAGGGGGGCAAGGAGGCGCGCACCCGCTTTCGGCGTCTGAAGCGCTTTGCCATCGACGGTCAGGCGCTGACTCTGGTCGAGGCGGAACTCATCACCGGCCGCACCCATCAAATCCGCGTCCATGCCGCCCATCTCGGAACGCCGCTGGCCGGCGACGACAAATACGGCGACGAAGCGGCCAACCAGCGGCTCAAGGGCTATGGCCTGAAACGACTGTTTCTGCATGCCTCGGCGCTGAGTTTCAAACTCGAGTGCATGGCCCGTCCTCTGCGTCTGGAGTGCCCCCTGCCGGACGAACTGCAACAGGTGCTCGATGCCCTGGAGAACTGATAGCGTGAATTTCGAACTGATCGTTTTCGACTGGGATGGAACCCTGATGGATTCCGAGGCGCGGATCGTCACCTGCATCCAGGCGGCCTTCCGCGACCTGGGACTGCCCGAGCCGGTGCCTGAAGTCGCGCGCGACGTCATCGGACTCGGTCTGGACGAGGCGATGGAGCGTCTGTTGCCGACCGGGGAGGAGGAACTGCGCGCCAAGGTGGTTGTGCAATATCGCCGTCATTTTCTGGGCGGCGACCAGAGTCCCTCGGAGCTCTTTCCAGGTGCACGTGAGACGCTCGACTGGATGACGGAGCAGGGCTATCGGCTGGCGGTGGCCACCGGCAAGAGTCGAGCGGGTCTGAACAAGGCGCTCGACGAGACTGGATTGCACGGCGTTTTCCATGCCACGCGCACGGCCGACGAGACCTTCTCCAAGCCGCATCCGCAGATGCTGCTGGAACTCATGGACGAGCTGGGCGCACGCGCCGGGGAGACACTCATGATCGGCGACACGGAATACGACTTACAGATGGCCAACAATGCCGGGGTGCGTTCGCTGGCGGTCTGTTACGGCGTCCATGAGCCGGGTCGGCTGCTGGCCTGCGAGCCGCTGGCCTGTCTCGATTCGCTGTGGGCGATCCGCGACTGGTTGAGCGCCAGACAGGCCAACTGAATTTCAGCCGTATCCACTGTGTCCGAGGACCGTCATGAACTGGAAATTTTGGAAGAAACGCCGTGAGCCGATGCCCGCGCCCGGTCAGCCGGACTGGGAGCGTGCCCTGATCAACCGGCTCGCCGCCGAGTATCTGGACGACCAGCGCAAGCGCCGGCGTTGGGCGACAGCCTTCAAGCTGCTGATCCTGGTCTATCTGATCGGCGTGCTGATCGCGGCCAACAGCACCGGGCTGTCCGATGCCGTCAAGGTCGGCGAGGACCACACCGCGCTCATCGAGATCAAGGGGGTCATCGCTTCGGATTCCGATGCCAGCGCCGATCGCGTCATCACCGCGCTACGCGCCGCCTTCGAGGCCAAGCACGTCAAGGGCATCGTCCTGCGCATCAACAGCCCCGGCGGCAGTCCGGTCCAGGCCGGCTATATCAACGACGAGATCAAGCGTCTCAAGGCGAAGTACAAGAAGGACCATGATGGCAAGGACATGCCGGTCTATGCCGTAGCCGTCGATCTCTGTGCCTCGGGCGGCTATTACGTCGCCGTCGGTGCCGACGCCATCTATGTCGACAAGGCCAGTCTGGTGGGCTCCATCGGGGTGCGTATCGACAGTTTCGGCTTCCAGGAAGCGATGCAGGAGCTGGGCATCGAGCGCCGTCTGCTGACAGCCGGTGCGAACAAAGGCATCCTCGATCCCTTCTCACCGCTCGGCGATTCGCAGCGCGCCTTCATCCAGAGCGTGCTCGACCGGCTGCATGGCCAGTTCATCGATGCAGTGAAGCAGGGGCGTGGGGACAAGCTCAAGGGCGGTGACGAACTCTTCAGCGGGCTGTTCTGGAGCGGTCAGGAAGCCGTCGAACTGGGATTGGCCGATGGCCTCGGCAGTTCGAGTCAGGTGGCACGTGAGCTGATCAAGGCCGAGAAGATCGTCGAATACACCGAGAAGCGCGATCTGCTCGAATCCATCGCCAAACGCTTCGGCGCACTGGTCGGGGCCGGGATGCTGGAAGGGCTGGGTGTCTCGACCGGTTTGAGCCTGCCGCATTGAGCAGCCGGTCGAGTCGTCGGGATCAATGTGTCAGGGCGTTCTGGATGGCTTCCAGGTCCAGCTTCTCGAAATACGCTTCGATCGGTTGGCTGTCGGCCAGTTGACTGCCCTGACCCTGGACGATCAGCCGGCTGCCGACCATGAACGTGATCTCATAGTTCTTGCTGTCGGCGGCATGTTCCAGCGTCCCGCGATAGCCCTTGAACGAATAGGTCTTCATGTCCTGGTTGTTCTGCATCACGAGAGGCATGGACATGGCCATCGTCAGCATGGGCATCAGCGGTGAGTCGGCCATCAGGTTGAGGGTGATCTCGGCGCCATCCTCGCGCTGATAGCGCCGGCTCAGTGTGGTACCCGTGATCATGGCGGCCATGCCGCCGGACTGCGATTCGGCGGCATCGGCCGTCCAGCCGGGGAGCGGCTCGGGCAGGAGCTTCACCAGATTGGCCGTCATCTGTTCCTGGATCTTGGCGACGGCGAAGTTGAGTGTCTCGATGGCGGTTCTCAGCTCACCGGACGCATACGCTTTACGGGCGCTCTCCATCTGGTCGATCACTTCGTCGGCCTGGATCGAGCCGGCCAGACAGAGACCGGCGGCGAGCGATAGGATCTGAGTGCGTCGAATCCTCATGCAATTGTGCTCCAAAGAATTGAAAAGAAAAACAAACCAGACGCCGGGGCGGTGGTTCGGCCGTCGAGCGGCTGACGCACCCGGGTCTGGGCGAGAGCGGGGTCCGAGCGGATCGACGCCAGCACAGAGAAGCCGTCGATCTTGAGCATCATCACATCCAGCACCACCAGATCCGGCCGTTGGTCGCGGACAGCGACCGGCCCCGCCCCCGCCTCACCGTCGCGAGTGACGTGGACTTCAGGGGCGGGCCGGCGCTGGTTTCAGCGCTTATTGGACACTGCCGAATGATTTGTCGGCGGCGCCCGAGGGAGCTGTCAGGCCAGCGAAACGACAGCCCTGGGCGACCGGACCACCCGGAAAGAGACCATAGAGATATTTGAGGCCACCCTGGATGTGGAAGGCTTCGTCGAGCGCGTCATGGAGTTCGCGCACATTGGGCCGTTCGTGGCGCGCGAAATAGGCTTGCAGCGCCTGGAGTGTGCGCCAGTGATCCGCCGTCAGTTCGAGTCCGTCGTGCCTGGCTATCTCCTCGGCGATCGATCGATTCCAGTCGACCGGAGCCTGTGGAAAATCCGGGTCGATGGCGCTGATCGCGCCCGGATTCAGAATCTCGCCCATTGTCTGGGTCTTGGTCGCCATGTTCGTCCTCCCGTGGATGTGGTTCTCGTACTTGTCGGGCCGGCCCGGAGGCCGGGAATGGACGCTGGATCTCGTCCATGACGTCATCCAGTCGTCATCCTGGAGTGTCGAGCCTTTCACCGGTGAGTTCAAGGTGAACCGGCTATCCTCGGGTGCGACGTCTGTAGTCCCAGGGTTTCTGATGCTCGCCGCGACGGTTCCAGATGCCGCGTCTGGCGGCGCGTGCTTCGCGCTCGGCACTGAAATAGCGCGGACTGTCGCAGAACTGCTCGTAGACGGCGGCCTGACCGGCTTCGACCTGCTCCAGGTTGAGCAGGCGCGGCTCGGCGTCCGTGGTGTAGATCTCGCCGACCGTGCGGCCGTACTGATCCTGATCGATCTTGAGCAGTCTGACCGTCGGCGGCGTGATCGACTGGAGATGCTCGCGCGAGCGCGTGCCCCAGGGTTTCTGGGCCATCTCGGGCGCGTCGATGCAGTAGAGGCGCACCTTCACCAGCTGGGTGCCGCAGCGCAGGTTCATGGTATCGCCGTCGCTGATCTTTTCGACGCGGCAGTCCTTCCCGCTGAAAGGCAGCTTCCAGGCGTTCGGGATCAGATCGCCGCTCCAGTGGTCGACGGCCCAGAGCGCCGCTGCGATCACGGCGATGGCGAGCGCCGAGCGCGGCGTGAGCGGACTTCGGCCATGGCCCCGGAGCTTCGCGCGCAGATACTGTTTCAGAAAGGTTTGTGGCCGCATGTCGAATCCGGTCTCAAGCCTGTCCCTTCTCGCGCAGCCGCCACTGGAAATGACTCAGCAGCCTGGAACGCACCTTTTTCTCCTTGTGCTTGGCGGCGGCGGCCAGACGCTTCTCGGCCACGCCGATCAGGGTCTCCTGGGCGCCCTTCTTGGTGTCGTCCTCGGGCGTGCGCTGGGTGTAACGGCCGCCGGCGTCCATGTCCCAGGCCGAGCGGCTGTCGGCGAACTGCACGTCCAGGATCAGACGCAGCTCCTGACGCAGCTCGGGATTCTCGACCGGGGCATGGACCTCGACCCGGCTTTCGAGATTGCGCCGCATCATGTCGGCCGAGCCGATGTAGTACTCCTCCTCGCCGCCGTTGCGGAAATAGAGGATGCGGGCGTGCTCCAGGAAGCGCCCGACGATCGAGACCACGCGCGCCCGTTCGCTCAGTCCCGGAATGCCGGGGCGGAAGCGGCAGGTGTCGCGCACGATCAGATCGACCTGCACCCCGGCGCGGCTGGCCTTGTAGAGGGCACGGGTGATGTCGGGGTCTTCGAGCGCGTTCATCTTCATCTGGATGCAGCCGCCGCCGTCGCGATTGTGGTGGTCGATCTCGCGGTTGATCTTGTCGAGGATGGCGCGCTTGAGGTTGTAGGGTGCGGCCAGGATCTTGCGGTAGCTCGGCGGGGGCGAGTAGCCGGTGAGATAGTTGAAGAGTTCGGTCAGATCCTGCCCGATCTCCTCGTCGCAGCCGAGCATCCCGAGGTCGGTGTAGAGCTTGGCGGTGCCGGGGTGATAGTTGCCGGTACCGATGTGGTAGTAGCGGCGCAGTTGCGAATAGTCGCGCCGGACGACGAAGATCAGCTTGCTGTGGGTCTTGAGACCCATGACGCCATAGTTGACGTGGATGCCCTCGGCCTCCAGCCGCCGCGCCCACTGGATGTTGGCCGCCTCGTCGAAACGCGCCTTGAGCTCGACCAGCACCGCGACCTGCTTGCCGTTGCGCGCGGCCTGGATCAGCGAGTCGAGGATGGCGCCGGCCGAGGTGCGGTAGAGCGTCATCTTGATTGCCAGCACCTTGGGGTCGTCGGCGGCGGTGCGCAGGAAGCGCTCGACCGAGGTGCTGAAGGGCTGATAGGGGTGCTGGAGCAGGATCGGGCCGCTCTCACGGATGATGTGGAAGATGTTGCGTCGATCGTTGGCCAGCAGCGGATGATCGACCGGGCGATGCGGTTTGTCGTGCAGCTCGGGGATGTCGATGGCGGCGATCTCGAACAGATCGCGCAGGGCGAACAGGCCCTCGACCTCGATGACGTCCTCGGCCTCGTTCAGACCCAGCTCGGCGGCGAGCATGCCGCGATGGGTCGACTCCATGCCGGGCTGGACTTCCAGGCGCACGATGGGCGCGAAATGGCGCTCGCGCAGTTCGCTCTCGATCATCTCCAGCAGGTCGTTGGCCGCCTCCACGTCCGGCTCGACGATGGCGTTGCGGGTGACGCGGAACAGCGCGCAGGAGACGAACTCCATGCCCGGAAACAGCATGTCGAGGTTGTTGACGATCAGGTCTTCGAGCGTGACATAGGTGTGGGTGCCGTCGACCGCGACCAGACGCTTGGAAACGTCCTTGTGCACCGGCACCTTGACGCGCGCCATGTAGACCTCGTTGCCGCCGGGGTAGCGCAGAGTGACGAGCAGGTTGAGCGCGAGGTTGGAGATGAAGGGGAAGGGGTGCGCCGGGTCCATCGCTAGGGGCGTGAGCATCGGGAAGATGTTGGCGCGGAAGTGTTCGCGCAGGCGCTCGCGGGCGTCGACGGGGAGATCCTTGTACAGGCAGATGCGGATGTCGTAGGCGTCGAGTTCGGCCATGAGGTCGACATGGATGCGGCGCAGATCGGACTGGAACGCGCGCACAGCCGTCTGGCACTCCTTGAGCTGCTGGGCCGGGGTGCGTCCGTCGAGTCCGGCGGTGTGGACGCCGGCGGCGATCTGCTGTTTGAGACCGCCGATGCGCTTCATGAAGAACTCGTCGAGATTGCTGCTGACGATGGCGAGGAACTTGACGCGCTCCAGGAGTGGGGTGCGCGGATCCTCGGCCTCGTGGAGCACGCGGCGGTTGAAGGCGAGCCAGGTCAGTTCGCGACTCAGGTAAAGGCTGGGGTCGTCGAGGTCGACTTCGGGCGGCGGGAGCGGGATCTCTTCGGCGGTCGACTCGCTATAGGTCGCGTCTTCAGTCAGGGCTTGGCTCGTGCTCATGGGGGTCTCGATCCTCGTCGGCATGGATTCCCGGATTCTAACCCAACGCCTGTCGATGTTCTGTTACCGCGCGTGGAAAGCGTTTTGCAGGACTGAGGCGGTGCGGTGTGAAGCTGGCGGGCTGGAACCGAACAGGTCGGCCTGTTCGGTATACAATCTCACCGATGAAAGACACCGTGATTGATGACCTGTTCGACCGCGCCGCCGGCCCGGTCCGTCCCTTCGAGTTCGATGCCGATGTGGCGCGCGTCTTCCCGGACATGGTGCGCCGCTCGGTGCCCGGCTATGCCGAACTGGTCGGCCTGAGCGGTCTGATCGCGCGGCGTGTGGCCGGGCCTGGAGCGCGCTGTTATGACCTGGGTTGTTCACTGGGCGCTGTGACGCGCTCGATCCTGCGCCAGACGGACTCCGATGTCTCGGTGGTCGCGGTCGACAATGCGCCAGCGATGATCGAGGGTTTGCAGGCGCGTCTGGCCGCCGAAGCCGAAACCGACGTCACGCGGGTCGAGACGCTGTGCGCCGACATCCAGTCGATCGCCATCGAAGAGGCGAGCCTCGTGGTCCTCAATCTGACGCTCCAGTTCGTCCCGATCGAGGCGCGGCTCGGACTGCTGCAACGCATCCGCGCTGGACTGGTTCCCGGTGGCGTACTGATTCTGGCCGAGAAATTCGCCAGCCCCGAAGGGCGCGCAGGCGACTGGCTGACCACCCTGCACGCGGATTTCAAGCGCGCCAACGGTTACAGCGAACTGGCCATTGCGCGCAAGCGGGCCGCGCTGGAGCGGGTGCTGATTCCGGAAAGTCTTGAAGAACACGAGCGACGGCTCGCCGAAGCCGGTTTCACCGGCTCGGTGCGCTGGTTCCAGAGTCTCAACTTCGTGGCCTGGCTGGCATGGACCTGACGCCCTTCCGACCTTTTCTGGAGCATCTGACTCAGACAAGGCTCGCGCCCTGGGCCGAGCCGTTGTCGGATGCCGTGCGCGAACGGCTTGGACCGCGCGCACATGGCGATCTGGCACGCTGGGAAGCGTCACTGGCCGCACTGCCCGAGCTACCGCCCGGCCGCATCGCGCTCGATCAGTCCGGCGTTGGTCTGCACTCCGATCAACCGCTCCCGCCCGAGATCGCTTCCCGCCTGCGCGCGACCCTGATGGAACTGCATCCCTGGCGCAAGGGGCCGTTCCGTCTGCATGATCTGCACATCGATACCGAATGGCGCTCGGACTGGAAGTGGGACCGGCTCGCCGACGCCATCGACCCGCTGGACGGACGGCTGGTGCTGGACGTCGGCTGCGGCAACGGCTATCACGCCTGGCGGATGCTGGGTGCGGGCGCGCGGCTGGTCATGGGCATCGACCCGACCCAGGTGTTCCTGTGCCAGTTCCTCGCCATCAACCGCTATCTGGTGCGCGACCAACTGGCCGTGCTGCCGCTCGGCATCGAGGATCTGCCTTCAGGGCTGACCGGCTTCGACACCGTCTTTTCGATGGGCGTGCTCTATCATCGCCGCTCGCCGATCGATCATCTGGCCGACCTGCGCGCCCTGCTGCGACCGGGCGGCCAGCTCGTCCTGGAGACCCTGGTGCTGGAGGGCGAGGCGCAACAGGTGCTGGTTCCGCCCGATCGCTATGCCGGCATGCGCAACGTCTGGTTCATCCCCAGCGTCGAAGCGCTCGCCGTCTGGATGGGGCGGGTCGGCTTCAAGGACATCGCAGTCGTCGACGTCAGCCGCACCACGATCGAAGAGCAGCGCCCGACCGACTGGATGCGTTTTCAGTCCCTGCCGGACCATCTCGACCCAACAGACCCGAGCCGCACCATCGAAGGCCATCCGACCCCGGTGCGGTCGATCCTCATCGGCCGAGCCTGAGCGCGCATGAACGCCACTCCAGCGGTGAGTCGAAAAGGGTCGGGTGACGGCGTCCCCCGCCCGCCGTCACCCGACCCTGGCACAACCGAGAATCCATAGATGAACGCTGTCCTAGCCGTCTTCACCGGCGCCGGTCTCGGCGCGCTGCTTCGCTGGTCCCTCGGCCTGCGGCTCAACGCCATCATCCCGAGTCTGCCGTTGGGCACAGTCGCCGCCAACCTGCTCGGCGGCCTGCTGATCGGCCTGGCGATCGCCTGGACCGGACGTCACCCCGGTCTGCCGCCCGAGATCCGTCTGTTCGTCATCACCGGCTTTCTCGGCGGACTGACCACCTTCTCGACCTTCTCGGCCGAAGTCGTCACGCTGCTGTCCAAGGGTGAACTGCTCTGGGGCCTGGTCGCGATCGGAACACATCTGATCGGTTCTCTGACCATGACCGCCCTGGGTATCTGGCTCGTGCATCTGCTACTGGCGCGCGCTTGAATAGCGACGCCTCGATCGCAACCCCCTGGAGACCTCGAACCATGTCGAACTGCTTCCTGAAATTCTACGTCGCCGAAAGCCGCCGCCATCATCACAAGCTGATCTACGAATGGCTGCTGGAAGAGGCCAAGTCGTTCGGACTCCAGGGCGGCTCGGCCTTCCGCGCCCTGGCCGGTTTCGGCCGCCACGGACGACTGCACGAGGAACGCTTCTTCGAACTCTCGGGCGACCTGCCGGTCGAGGTCGGCTTCGTGGTCAGCGAGGACGAAGCCGACCGCTTTCTCGATCACCTCGGCCAGGAAGGACTGGATCTCTTCTATATCAAGATGCCGGTCGAAGCCGGTGTGACCGGCCCACGTCGCCAGTCTTAGGCAAAGCGAAAAAGTCAGAATATAATCGAGCATTCATCGAGCCGTTCAGGGGAGTTGATTCCAAATCCTAGCGGTCGCATATCAAAAACCTAGAGAATCACTCAAGAACGCGGAGCCAGGAGCATGACCGGAGCCTCAGCCGTCGAAGACATCGTCAAGTCGGAATACGAGCACGGCTTCACGACCGAGATCGAGTCCGATACCCTGCCGCCGGGGTTGGACGAAGAGGTCGTGCGGGCCATCTCCAAACGCAAGGGCGAGCCGGAATTCATGACCGAACAGCGCCTCAAGGCGTATCGGCACTGGCTGACCATGCGCGAACCCGAATGGGCGGCGGTCGACTATCCCCGAATCGACTTCCAGGCCATCTCCTATTATTCAGCGCCCAAGCGTCCCGAGGACATGCCCAAGAGCCTCGACGAGATCGACCCGGCGCTGCTCGAAACCTACAACAAGCTCGGCATCCCGATCGAGGAGCAGAAGGCATTGGCCGGCATCGCCGTCGACGCGGTGTTCGACAGCGTTTCGGTCGCCACCACCTTCCGCGCCACACTCGCCGAGGCCGGCGTCATCTTCTGCTCCATCTCCGAGGCGCTGCACGAGTACCCCGAGCTGGTCAAACCCTATCTGGGCACGGTCGTGCCCTATACCGACAACTTCTACGCCTGCCTCAACGCGGCCGTGTTCAGCGACGGCACCTTCGTCTATGTGCCCAAGGGTGTGCGCTGCCCGATGGAGTTGAGCACCTACTTCCGCATCAACGCCCGCAACACCGGCCAGTTCGAGCGCACCCTGATCGTGGCCGAGGCCGGCAGCTATGTCAGCTATCTGGAAGGCTGCACCGCGCCCCAGCGCGACGAGAACCAGCTCCATGCCGCCGTGGTTGAGCTGATCGCGATGGAAGACGCCGAGATCAAATACTCGACGGTGCAGAACTGGTATCCGGGCGATGCCGAGGGGCGCGGCGGCATCTACAACTTTGTCACCAAGCGCGGCGACTGTCGCGGCGCGCGCTCCAAGATCTCCTGGACCCAGGTCGAGACCGGCTCGGCCATCACCTGGAAGTATCCGAGCTGCATCCTGCGCGGCGACGGCTCGATCGGCGAGTTTTACTCGGTCGCCGTCACCAAGGGCCGTCAGCAGGCCGACACCGGCACCAAGATGATCCACATCGGCCGGAACACCAGCTCCACCATCGTCTCCAAGGGCATCTCGGCGGGCGAGGGGAGCCAGACCTATCGTGGGCTGGTGCGCATCGGTCAGCGCGCCGAGGGAGCGCGCAACCACACCCAGTGCGACTCGCTCCTGATCGGCGACCGTTGCGCCGCCAACACCGTGCCCTATATCGAGGTCAAGAACCCCTCGGCCAAGATGGAGCACGAGGCGACCACCTCCAAGATCAGCGACGATCAGCTCTTCTACTGCCGCTCGCGCGGTCTGACCGAGGAAGACGCGGTGTCGATGATCGTCAACGGCTTCTGCAAGGAAGTCTTCAACGAGCTGCCGATGGAGTTCGCGGTCGAGGCCCAGAAGCTGCTGAGCATCAGCCTGGAGGGCGCGGTCGGCTGATCGCGCCTCCCGTTCAATCCAATTTCAGCCGAACCGCGTCATCGCCGACGCCGGGAGAACCTGGTGCCAGACGCGGTTCAGGAGTCACGAAAGATGTTGTCTGTCAAGGGCCTGCGGGCCAACGTGGGTGATAAAGAGATCCTCAAGGGACTAGATCTGGAGGTCGGACCGGGCGAGGTCCATGCCATCATGGGACCGAACGGCTCGGGCAAGAGCACGCTCTCGCATGTCCTGTCGGGACGCGACGGCTACAGCGTCACCGCCGGTTCAGCGACCTTTGCGGGACGCGACCTGCTCGAACTCGAACCCGAGGAACGCGCCCAGCTCGGACTCTTCCTTGCCTTCCAGTACCCGGTCGAGCTGCCGGGCGTGAACAACACCTATTTCCTCAAGGCCGCGCTCAACAGTATCCGCAAGGCGCGCGGCGAGTCGGAACTCGATGCCGTCTCCTTCCTGCGTCTGATCAAGGAGAAGCTCAAGATCCTGCATCTCGACGACTCGCTCCTGAAGCGCGCAGTCAACGCCGGCTTCTCGGGCGGCGAGAAGAAGCGCAACGAGATCTTCCAGATGGCGTTGCTGGAACCCAAGCTCGCCATCCTCGACGAGACCGACTCCGGACTCGACATCGATGCGCTGCGCGTGGTGGCCGAGGGCGTCAACGCCCTGCGCTCACCCGAGCGTTCCATGATCGTCGTCACCCACTATCAGCGGCTGCTCGACTACATCCAGCCGGATTACGTGCACGTCCTGGCGCGCGGGCGCATCATCCGCTCGGGCGGCAAGGAACTGGCGCTGGAGCTGGAGGAGAAGGGTTACGGCTGGATCGACGCGGAGCTGGCGGCATGAACGCGCCACTGCACAGCGGTCTCGAACACTGGTTGAGCGCGCCGGACGACAGCCCGGCGCCCGACTGGCTCCTGGAACATCGCCGCGCGGCCCGTGCGCGCCTGAGCACCCAGCCGCTGCCGCACTCCAAACAGGAAGCCTGGCGCTACACCAATCTCAAGGGCTTGCTCGAACAGGATTTCACCGCCATCGAGGAGCCGCTGAGCGCGCTCCAGCCCGAGGATCTCGACACGGTTCTGATCCCCGGCTTCGACGCCCATCGCGTGGTGTTGGTCAACGGCCGTTTCGCGCCCGAACTCTCGACGCTGGGCGAGCTGCCGGCCGGGGCGCGCATCGGCGGACTGCGCGACTGGCTCGACCATGATCCCGAGTCGTTGCGCGGTCGGCTCGATGCCGCGCGTGGCGAATCGGGGGCCTTCTTCGCCCTGCTCAACACGGCCGGGCTGGACGACGGTCTGGTGGTGTGGCTGGCGCGCGGCGTGATACTCGAACGTCCGCTCGAACTCATCCATCTCTCGGTTGGACTCGACGAGCCGCGTGTGGCCCAGCCGCGCCATCTGGTGCATCTGGAGGCCGGTGCACAGGCGACCCTGGTCGAGCGCTATGTCAGCCTGGGCGAGTCGCTCTACTGCACCAACGCGGTCATGGAGGTCGTGCTGGAGCGCGATGCCGTGCTCAAGCACGAGCGGTTGCAGATGGAGAGCCGCAACGCTTTCCATCTCACCGGCTTCTATCTGGTCCAGGACGAAAACAGCCACTACGCGGGCGTCAACATCGGCCTGGGCGCACGCTGGGCGCGGACCGATCTCAACACCCGTTTCCGGGGCGAGCAGGCCGAGTGCGTGCTTCATGGACTCTATCTGGCCGGCGACGGACAGTTGCTCGACTACCATCTCGACGTCGAGCACGCGGTTCCAAACTGCCGCAGTGAGGAGAACTTCAAGGGTCTGCTGACCGGGCAGGGGCGGGCGGTGTTCGACGGTCGGGTGCTGGTTTCCAAGGACGCGCAGAAGAGCGACGCGGCCATGTCCAACCGCAATCTGATGCTCTCCGAGCAGGCCGAGATCGATACCAAGCCGCAGCTCGAAATCTATGCCGATGACGTCAAGTGCAGTCACGGCACCACGGTCGGCCAGATCGAACCCGAGATGCTGTTCTACCTGCGCTCGCGCGGTATCGACGCGGCACAGGCGCGGCGGATGCTCTGTCTCGGGTTTGCCGGCGAGATCATCGACCGGCTCAGCGACGAGGCGGTGCGTGAGTGTGTGGCCGAAGCGGTCGGTCAGCGGCTGGCCTGACGGTGGCGGCTGAAATGAATACGACGATGTTGATTCAACCCGCGCCTGGTGTTTCGCGGAGGACGTGATGAACAGACTGGCCCGCTTTGCCGGTTTCGGCCGGCGCAAGCAAGAACCGGACGCACAGGATGGGGACACGGCCGTCCTCCACGAGGAAGAGGTCGAGGTCACCGTGGAGCGCATGGACCCCGAAGAGCTGCGCGAGCCGATCATCGCCTCGCTGCGCGGTGTCCATGACCCCGAGATCCCGGTCAACATCTACGACCTGGGACTGATCTATCGCATCGACATCGCCGGCAATGGCGACGTTTCGGTCGACATGACGCTGACCGCGCCCGGCTGTCCGGTCGCCGGCATGATGCCGCTGATGGTCAAGAGCGCGGTGGAGCGGGTCGAGGGCGTCGGGCAGGTCAGCGTGCAACTGGTGTGGGATCCGCCCTGGAGCGCCGACAACATGAGCGACGAGGCACGCTTGCAGCTCGGGCTGATGTGATACGCCTTGGCCGTTAGGCGATCCGATCCTCTAAAGCCTGGAACAGGGGAACAGATTCGTCGAAATGGTCGCGAATGGTCTCGGTTTTTCGGAGGGCGAGCGCGTTGCCCGCCCTCCAGTCCGCTTGTATTGAAGCACTCCCCACACATCACTCGATCACATCACACGCGACGCGCGGCTCTCTGCCGCCAAGCCGTTCAGGATGATCCGCCTTGTTGTCGCCGCCGGCCCGGAGTGTCATCGTCGCTCAGCATACGTGACGGGACTCCGGGTCGCTCCCACACCCTCGCTGAAGCGAAAATCTTCTGACCCCTGGCTGTTGGTCCCGCTGTGAGAGAAACAGCGGATAACGCCTGCGCGGCATATGGTTACACGTAACGCAAAAAATGGTCAGGAGTTTAAAATCAGTAATTTTACGTATATTTGAATGCGGATCTCTCGTTTATTCTGCCGCAGACAACAGTATTTTTGACTGGAAATAGAAAAGGAGCCTGATTGCGAATGAATGTTGAAAAAAAAGCTCATTCGAATTGCAGGCGCAGCTTGGTTTACATCGCCACTAAATCTCAGCCCGAGATGGTGCGGCGCCTTGATGAATTGGGCTGGAATACTTTTATTGCAGAGAATCTCCGCCAGGCAAACGACATCTGTTGCAACCAAAACATCTCAGTCGGGTTGGTAGAGATCACTGATCCGGAGATGGCCGCAAAGTTTCTCCCTCAATTAGTTAATGTTGTCGAGAGCGATCTCAACTGGATTGCGCTGATTTCTCCGCTCCAATTGCAGCATTCGGAAACTCTCCATACCATCTCTCAATTCTGCTACGACTTTGTGACGACGCCAATCCCCTTTGATCGGCTGGCCGTGACTATTGGGCGTGCTCATGGAATGAGAATGCTCGCCAAAAAGAAAAATGAAATCGATTGCGCCGCATCAGCGCAATTCGGCATCATTGGCAGCAGTAATGCGATCAAAGCTGTCAGGCGCAGCATTGCCACCTTTGCGGCATCGGATGCGCCGGTACTCATCGTTGGTGAGACGGGGACTGGCAAAGAGTTGGCCGCCTCGGCAATTCACGCCTTGTCAAGGCGCGGAAAATCCCCTCTCGTGGCGGTGAACTGTGGAGCGTTACAGGCATCGCTGATCCAATCGGAATTGTTTGGTTATGAGAAGGGCGCATTTACCGGTGCTGACCGGCGAGTAATCGGAAAGCTTGAAGCAGCCAATACAGGAACCATCTTTCTCGACGAAATCGGAGAGCTACCGCCCGAACAACAGGTCAATTTACTGCGCGTTCTGCAGGAACATCGCGTGCAGCGCGTCGGTGGGCATGTCGAGGTCAAGCTGGATCTGAGAGTGATTGCGGCTACCAATGCCGATCTCGAGCAGGCCGTCCAGGACGGTCGATTCCGCGAAGATCTTTACTATCGGCTGAATGTTCTGCTCTTGTCCCTTCCCCCTCTACGGGATCGGATCGAAGATATCGAGATTCTCGCTCACTACACCTTTAAAATCTATTTCCACGAGCGGATCAAAAACGTTAGAGATTTCAGTCAGGATGCCTTGACCGCCATGCGGTTGCACACTTGGCCGGGGAATGTCCGAGAACTCATCAACCGCGTGCGTCGAGCCCTGATTACCTGCGAACGGCCGCTGATTGGCGTCGATGACCTTGGGCTTGACAGTCTTGTCGTCAATGGCACTGCCCGATCACTGAACGATGCTCGGTCCCGTGCCGAGTATGAATTGGCATGCCAAATTCTGCGGCAAACCGGCGGTAATGTTTCTGAAGCTGCACGACGTCTGAATGTAACCCGCGCAACACTATATCGGTTGATCCGAAAATATGATATCAGCCCTGGCGCCGCAGTGCTGCACTAGGCATTGCTGACAAATCCCTTGTGGGCTGTAATAAAGTACGTTGGGGGTGTCATGGTATGGAATCGTACTCTCGTGACTGTTTTTTTGTACAGTTTGTTTGGCAATACAGCAGCCAGTGTAATTTCATTCATACCAAGTGCGCAGACAGCAAGCGACATCACAACCATCGTAACGGTTTCCGGTGGGCAACCCATTTTCATCGCGAACCCTGACGCTTATGTGGGCACGGCCGCCAGTAGTGTGGCCGTGTCCATGTCGACAACGGTGCACGCTATCCAGGAAGCTCTCGGTTTTCCGGTTTCAGCGACCAATGGCATAAGCCTCTACAATGCCGGAGCAAGCGTGGATTTGTTTGCGACTGTTGCCAATCAGGTTGTCATCGGTGGGGGGATTGCAATGGATGAGCCAATCGTTTCCTTTCACGGCAGCAGCGAAACTTGGGCTGTTGCGGGTTTTTCAGAACCACTGTTCGCGCGCGCCGCAGCACTCAGCCAAGGCGTACTGGACGGAGCCATTTTGGGAGGATTGGGTAATAATTCTTCGCTGAATCTGAGCTGGAACTTGAAGCGGTTGGCCCTGGAGGTCGAACCGTCCGCAGGATTGGCATTGCTGAGTCAGCGCATCCAGTTCTTTCAGGTCTCTGCTGACGAATTGAAAAAAAATCTTGGCGAAGTGAATCTTCTCATTTGGCTCGAAGATGGCAAGGCCAGCCTGCGGATTTTTGATGGCAGCAATTCAAGCGTCTTGCAGGGACAGGTCGGCAAAAATTTGACTCTTGACTTAGACGCACCAATTCAGACATCTATCGCCCTGCCCGAAACTAAAGACCCCATCGCCTTGAGAATCGTAGACACACGCACTGAAATTTCAATGGCGGCAGCACCGAGGGCGAGCATCCCGATTCTGACTGGCGTTGGCTCCAGTTTTGCGTTCGAACGCGACGATACTCCACGGATGCAATGGAACCCGGATACCGGGATCCTCAGCTTTTCCCCCCTGCCGATCAATTGGCGCGGTGGTGTTCTTTCCGGTAAAGATGACGATGAATTATTTTTGGGCGGTAAAATAAATATAAGCGACTTTCATTACATCGGAGAGTCAGATGGTCGACGCTATTTTGCGGGCGGCACAATCACACTAACGGACAGTCAAGGGCGGGTAATGTTTAGCGCCAGCCTGCCGGCGCTGGTTCTTGAAAACAGTCTTTTTCAGCTCCATGGATTCAATTTTTTCGCGCCAATCCTCAATATCATGGAGGTGAAGCCAAACAGTTCTCGCTGGCTCGATGGATTCATGGATCTCTTGGCGCTAGACGCGCCTTATCTGCCGGAGATTTTTCTCGGGGTCGATGATCTCGCCTTGACAGATCAATCCTGGCAGACAGGATTCAGCGCGCCTGTCAAGGGTATGCTTTCTTTCGCCGGCTTGACCCATCCCCCTCTCGACCTTGAGGCATTTCGCCGACCTGTTTCTCTGCCGGAAACATTTGCACTCATCGTGCTTGGGTTGATTCTGATGAGTTGTGTTTCAGTGCGGCCGAAAAAATACTGATGGCTTTTTGAAGCGATTGCAATTCTAGATAAAACGCCGGTTTGGATCTGAGTGCAGGTTTATGAAATGACTTTTTGAGAGTAAATCTCAATCAATGACCAGGAAATTCATATGGAAGGCAAAATGCGGAAGTATCCACGCCCCCTGACGGTCACGTCAGTCATCGTTTTGGTTATGGCGCTTGGGAGCCCAATGGCTTTTGGAGCCACCTCTCCAGACATTGACGCCGAAATTGAATCACTGCGCCGCGCTACCGATGAACTGCTCCATCGCGTCAAGGAGCTGGAGAAAAAACGTGCCCGTCAGTCACTGTCAAACAGTGAGGTGCAGGCAGCAAAAACGCCCGCAGTGCCAATAGGCTCCTCCAAATCCGCCACCGTCGCAACAAAATCTACCGGTCCCGGCACGATAGCTATCGATGAGTTGGCAGCGGAGCGTGCACTCGAACGGACATTGACTGCTGAGGGTGCACTCCTGATTGGTCCTAAGCAGTTCGATGTGGAACCTTATTTTAATTATGTCAGGCGTGAATCGGATCAATGGGTATTAGCCGCTGAGAGCGACCTGATTGGCATACGACAAGGAAGAACGCGCCGCAACGAGTTCGATCTGGGGGTACGGCTACGCGCCGGTCTGCCTTTTTCATCTCAGTTTGAGCTGGATCTTCCCTATCGCTGGGTGGATCAGTCCGTGGTGCGGCCGGTCGGTCTGACAGGAATCAATGAGGCAAGCAATCAAGGGAGTTCTGTGGGAGACATCAAAGTCGGTTTTGCAACCACCTTGTTGCGCGAGCGCGGCTGGCGTCCTGATTTGATCGGGCGTGTGACATGGGACACGGATACCGGCGATCAGGTAGATGGGATCGTCCCCATGGGGATCGGCTACAACGAGTTGCGTTTTGGATTGACCGCGCTCAAACGGCAGGATCCGCTGGCTTTCACCGCATCCCTGTCCTACACGACTACCTTTGAAAAAGACAATATCAAGCCAGGTGATGAGTTGGGGTTGTTGCTCGGGGTCTCGCTGGCGGCCAGCCCGGAGACATCATTGAGTCTCGCACTGGTGCAAAGCTTTAAAAAAGAGCTGGAAATCAATGGAGATCGCATTGCGGGTAGCGACCAGGTCAGCAGCGTACTGGCGCTGGGTGCTTCCTCGATCCTTGGGCGTCGCACTCTGTTCTCCGTCAGCCTGGGGGTCGGCTTGACCGAGGATGCACCAGACTATTCATTGAATCTGTCGTTGCCAATGCGATTTTGAGCCCCCCGATGGGATCGGGATCGTAGACGTGAATTAATTGAAAGTCACGAAATCACTTGGTCTGGGTTTGAGTGTGCCTGGGGTATGGGTGTTTTCGGTATGGCTATCCACGACGAACCCAACCTGACCGATCTGTGGATAATCGATCCAGGCGCGATTGAACTGCTCGATCGTCATGGTTCGATTGCCCCAGGCCGGGTCCGCCAGCAAAACCCGGTTTCCCAGACGGCCGCGAAACACGACAAAATGGTTGTAGCCTCTGGTATGAATGGGGATCAGGATTGGTGCTCGACGCTCCAGGTCACTCAGACTCATTTTGCCTAATCCAATACCCGTGTAACCGCGCGAATCGACATAGCGCTTCAGATCCAGTAATGAAAAACCTTCGCGGACCTGAACTAATTGCGGGTTTTCAATGTACTCGGCACGGTTGATGAGAGCCGTAGCGACCTCTTTTTCAGAGACCGGATCATTGTATTGATAATGCAGCAGAGTGGTCAGGGCAGCGGCTCCGCAGCTCAGATCCCATTCCTGAATCACTACGTTCTCGCGGCGTATTTCCAGTAGGGATTTCACTGGATCGGCTTCGGCGCCGTCACAGGCCAAGATAAGCGCGATGGCAGCGGCTGGAGCTAGGCGTTTCGCGACAATGCAGCGGAGCAGCATGTCAGAAATTTCCTCGCGCAATGTTTGTACCCACACGCGATAGCGCGTGGGTACTCTGATCAGGGATTAGCTGTCTGATTAGTTCGTGATTGCCGCGGCGGCAGTGGATTGACTAACCGCCGATGCCGCGCCGAAGTAGGATACTGCTGTCGAAACATTGATTGCGTTCGCCTGCGCGACGGGGAGAGCAATGGACATATCAGCGCCGGCAAAGGAATCGCTGCCAGTGTCGGATGTCCAGTCACCAACGGTCTGACCAAGAGCGACCGCGCCTGCCGCACTGACGCCCGAACCAACGGCATTGGCTTCAGATCCCGCTTCGACCGTGGAGGTCATCAAGCCAACGGTCCCAAACTGCGGCACGATCAAATCAGTGGTTGTGACATTGGCGTTCAAATAAGTCCCCGCAAAAGCAGAACTCGGACCAGAGGCAGTGGCCATGGCACCGGTCGTCCATGGACCGGCAAAGCCGCCGGCACTGACGCCATCCATCTCCGCGAACGATAAAGTTTGCTCCGCCAGTACGGAAGCTGACAGCGCCAGGAAGGAAGCGGCGGCGACCGTTGTGATGATGGTCTTCATAAGATTTACCTCGGTTTATTTTTGATGATAAAGGACTTGCAGGAAAACCCCGCGTTTTGCGGGATTATAGTTCTAGGGGATCGCCCTAGGCCTATAATGCGTAGCGAGCCGAGCTGCTCTCACTCAAGGCCCGAATAATCCATTGAAAAGCACGCTGCCGGCATACAGGCTCGATTCGACCGAAATCTCCAAAAATCGGCCGCTGAATGTGCTATTGATCGAACCGCCGGTGATACTTGTTTGCGGCTGTTGTGCGGAGCTGGTGGCAGTGGTTCCCTTGGATGGACTGTCTCCACCCGAAGCCCAAGAGATCGCGAGACCGGATGTCGCCGTCACGGAGGTGCCAAACTGCGATGAAGCCCCTTCAGGCACCAGCAACTCGACAGAGGATTTGCTACTCGTTGCCGTCGAGGTCACGGCGCCGTTCGCATTTGCGGAGGACTCCGATATGGCGAATGCCCCTCCCGGTCCAAACGTCAGCGTCCCCGCTGTCACCTTGTCCATGTCGGACAGGCTGAGTGCGAACTCTCCATGTCGTGCGTCCGCTGCAAAACACGTGGCTGAAACGCCGAGCACCGCAAGGCCGATAAATTGCAAGCTCTTATTCATTGAAATTGACTCCTTGAATTTGCCCGTCAGAAGATTGATCCGGTGCGCTTTGAATGTTGCCCTAGCGGTACTCGGCAGGAAGCGTTCACCAGTTTGCGCATGTTCAGTCCAGAATCGATTGGCCGGCAACACCCTCTATGTTTGCAATCACAGTGCCAATAATTAAAAAATTGATTTGATTGATATTTTTTGTTTCAGCTGGCGTGAAGTTGTGTCTTTCGGTAAACAGCTCAACTCTGGTTTTTAATAAAAATAAAAATAACAACAACTTAAGATTTATTTTTACTGTATCGATTCGAATACACGTCAGCACGCAGCGAAATCTGCTGTTGAGTCGTCGGCGGCAAGCGTGGATGAAGCTCTGCCTGATAGGCATGCTGATGACCAATACGGTATGCTGAAAGTCGGCCGAGCAGGTGGGTTCGAAAAGCTATGAATGCACGGCGCTGTCGTGGATGTTTCACCACAACAAGATTGATTTGGAGGGAGACGGGAGAGGCGAGTATTGTGTCGGTGAAGTGGCTCCCAAAATTTGGAGCCACATAGGAAGTAAAGTTTCGGGAGCTATCCTCGGCTGAAATGAGAAGGGTCTTCCCATATCCCGAGGGTCAAGGTCAATGAGTCAGCGCCGATCTCAAAATCTGGGTGATCCTTGCTTGACATCGCGAGCGGCTGCAAAACGGTCAGTGAGCTGGCCCGGGAATATCAGGCCCATCCGGACCGGATCGCCTCCAGTCACTGGCGGCTGATGCCGGCATCCACCTCGAATTCATGAGTGGCGGCCGAGTAGAGATCCAAGCGCGCGCTTGTTCGAGTGAGGTGAAGAGGGCCACGCGTCCAGGAGTGATATGGATCGAGGCCCAGTATTCGAGCAGTGTCAGAATTCTTTTGTCCTTGGCGACGCTGATGCTGTAGTAGCGTGGATTGGAATAGCTTTGCGCGATATCGATAGCCACGATCTCGTCGATGTGGGGCGGGGTCAGTGACAGTTGAGTTACGTCGAGATAGTCGTTGAGCACATAGTGGATGTCGTCGAAGCGTTCATCCGCTCCGATGATGTCCATCATGCGTCTGATCTGTCCAATGTCTACGCTGTCCCAGAGTTTGTTGTAGACACCCTGTTTTTCCCAGGTGATGCGATACGGCATGGCTTACTCCTTGATCGAATGTCCATTCCAGTTACAGCACCGCATTGCGACGTTCGTCAACGATGTCGGCGGCGATATCCTGGCCATCCCGATCCGCCATGTCGACATGCTGCGTGGTTACTGATTGTGTGAGCAATTTGTCCGGATGAGGGAGCGTGATCGGAGGTGTCTCCTGCAAGTTCACGCCCTGAAGCAGCGGCAATACCCTGTTCATGCCCCCAGCTTTCGTTCGTCATCTCTATTTTCGCCTGGAGACCTGGTTTCGGTCAGACACCCACATTGGCGAATCGAACACCAATGTATTATCTCGATTTGCGAGTGACTATCAGGAATGACCGTAGGGATCTAAGCAGAACTACGTAGAAGATGCTGATGCATCCACTTTAAAGACGAGTCGGCACGACAGAGATCACTTCCCTGCTCGAGCAGGCGGCACGGCTACAGTGAGGCGGTCGCCGCTGGCCCATGGCGGGTTCGATTCAGGATGCGAATGGGTTGGTATTCGAGAGATAGAGCTTGAGTTGCACCAGCCCCGGCAGCGATCTGACGCCGAGTTTGTGCATGAGGTTCGCGCGATGGCTTTCGATGGTGCGGATACTGGCGCCGAGGTCGGCGGCGATGACCTTGTTCGCTTTGCCCTGGACCAGGGCCTCCATGACTTCCCGCTCCCGCGGGGTCAGGCTGGCCAGGCGCTCGGCCAGTTGCCGAGGACTGCCGAAGACGCGGCGAAACTCCAGGTTCGCCTCCAGGGCGGCGCGGACGCGCTCCAGTAGCCGCTGATGGTTGACGGGTTTCTCCAGGAAGTCGATGGCGCCGAGATGCAGGCTGCGGACCGCCGTAGGGATCTCGCCATGGGCGCTGACCACGATCACGGGCAGCAGCATCCAGCGTGAACGCAGGGTCTCCAGGAGCGCCAGACCATCCATGTCGGGCATGCGCAGGTCCAGGATGAGGCATCCACACTCCAGGGTGTCGAGCTTGGCCAGGAAGTCCTGGGCCGAGCCGAACTCCTGCATCCGAATAGCGACCGACTCGAACAGCCAGCCTAGCATCTGGCGGAAGTTTGGGTCATCGTCGATGACATAGACAACGGGTTCCGGCGTCACGCTGCGTTGCCTCCAATAAACATCATGATTTTATGATTTCAGCCAGTGTGCGCTGGCTTCAATGAGATCTCGCAACTGCTGATTCAACCCATCCAAGTCCGCGTCGAGGTCTTTTTCACCGCGATCGATGGCCTCTTCCAAGCGTTTGGCCAAGTCCTGGATGGCTAGAGCGCCCAGGCTGCCGGCATGGCTCTTGAGATTGTGCAGCCGCGCGGCGGCCTCCTGCCGCTGCCCCCGAGCCAGGTCTTGATGCACGCGACCGACCAGATTGCGACCGTCCACCGCCAGGAGTCCGAGCAGATTCCGAAACATCGTCTGGTTGCCGCAGAGAATCTCGGCGGCCTGCTGCCGATCGATGCCGGGGATCACGGGAAAGGTCTCCATCCAGGCGTCCGTCGGCGCGATCGAGCCTGTTGCTGGCGGCGTCACGTCCGTGCCCGCAGTCGACCAGTGGAGCAGGGTGGCGATGATCTGTTTCAACCGGATGGGCTTGTTCAGCACAGCATTCATCCCAGCGTCCAGGGCGGCCTGTCGTTCATGGAGCAGCACGCCGGCACTGAGTCCGATGATCGGCAGATCGTGCAGACCCAACTCCTCGCGGATCCGGCGCGTGGCTGTGAGACCGTCCATCACCGGCATCTGGACGTCCATCAGTACCGCCTGGTAGGCGCCGGGATCGGATCTGAGCCGTTGCAACGCTTGGACGCCGTCGTCGGCCAGGGTGACAGCCGCTCCTGCCAGGCTCAGAGCCTGCTCGACGACTTCCTGGTTCATCGGACTGTCATCGACCACGAGTACATGCCAACCCGACAGGGCACTCGTGGCTATCTTGACGGTGCTTGGGGTGGGCAGCGTGCGATTGTGCCGTCGGCGCTCCATGTGTTCGAGCGGCAAGTCGAACCAAAAGGTCGAGCCTCGTCCGGGCTGGCTGACGGCGCCAATTTTACCGCCCATGAGTTCGACCAGATGCTTGCTGATGGCCAGTCCGAGTCCGGTGCCGCCACGGCTGCGAGTGAGGTTCGCATCGGCCTGGACGAAGGGCTGGAAGAGATCTTCGAGTATCTGGGGTTCGATGCCGATGCCCGTATCCTCCACCTCGAAATGCAGGTAGGGCGTGTCGGTTTCGGCTTCCCGTACCTGGATGCGCAGTGTGATGCCACCCGTGTTGGTGAATTTGATGGCGTTACCGATGAGGTTGTTGAGCACCTGTTCCAGTCGCAGCGGATCACCCAGGAAGGCGCCGGCCGGTAGCGGCGGGATATCGAGATCTAGCGATAACCCTTTGGCGCGGGCGCAGCGTCCCTGGAAGCTTTCGATCCGGGCGAGGAGTTTGTGGAGTTCGAAGGGCTGGCGGGCGATGCCGAGCTTTCCGGCCTCGATCCTGGAGAGATCCAGGATGTCGTCGAGGATACCGAGCAGGCTCTCGCCGGCCTCCTGGATACGCCGGACCTGATGCTGTTGCTGGGCATTCAGTTCACCCTGTTCGAGCAGCTCGGCCAGGCCGGTGATGACGTTCAGCGGTGTGCGGATCTCGTGGCTCATGTGAGCCAGTAAATGGCTCTTGGCCGCGTTGGCGGCGTTGACCTCGGCGATCCGGACGGCGCCCCTGGCTTCGAGTTCGGCATTGAGGGAGCAAAGTCGCTCCTCGCTGTCCCACAGTGCTTCACCCTGGCGGAGCTGCTCTTCCAGCGCCTTGCGCTCGCTGATGTCGGTCAACGCCAGTCGGATCTCGCGCGCAACCGTGGGTTTGACGAGGGTGGTCTCGGCCAGCACCCAGCAGGCGGGGCGATGCTGGATCACAAGTCTCAACTCAAGGCGCCGTCGGCACTCGCCCGACAGGACATCAGCCAGCAGCGTGTTGAAGGCCGGGCGCCTGTCCTCGCTGATCCAGAGACCCAGGCGCCGGCCGATGAGCGCAGACCGGGGTTCATCCAGCAGGGTGGCCGCCGACTGGTTGGCCTCGCGGATGGTGCCGTCCTCGCTCAGCGTCAGCAGTGCGACCGGCGCCTCCTGATAGAGGTCTTCATACCGTTGCAGGCTTTGCTCGAGCAGATTGCGGGTAGCGCGCAGGCTTTCGTTCTGTAACTCCAGCTCGATCTGGTGGAGCCGCAGCTCTTCGATGAGGCTCTCCAGGTCATGGATGGAGAGGTCGGCCGCCGTGTTCTTCGGTCGATGGCCGCGTCGCTGCTCGTAGAGCGCCTCGGCGGCGCGACGGAGCACATAGAACCCGTCCGGACTCAGGATGTCCTGGAGGTTGGGTGGCGGATGTTGGCTCATCGGGGCGTCTGGATCCTTATGTTCGGGGGCGTCACTCGACATCGGGCTTGTCAGCTCAGCCGATTCAAGCATCAGCGACGGCTGATGGGTCATCGTGTTTGGGCGGATTGGTTGCCGCATCCCCGCCCTGGTCCGTCGCTGACACACCGGCCAGACGGCTGAGCTCCTTCAGAGCCTGACGCAACTCGTTCTCCAGCCGCTTGGCCTTGGTCATGTCGACCAGGGTGACGACCACGCCGTCGATACGGTTGTCCAGCGTGCTGTAGGGCAGGATGCGCGCGTTGAACCAGCGTCCGTCCTGGGTGCCGATGAGCTTTTCGCTGAAGACCAGGGTGCGCAGCACCTCGGCCACGTCCTGGGCCAGTTCGGGATAGAGCAGTTCGGAGGCGATCTGGGTGACCGGTCGTCCGACGTCGCCGGGGATCAGGTTGATGAGCTTGGCCGCCTGGGAGGTGAAGCGCCGGATACGCAGATCCTCCTCCAGGAACAGGGTGGCGATCTCGGTGCTGTCGAGGAGATTCTTCATGTCGTCGTTGACTCTGGAGAGATCGTCCACCTTGGCTTGCAGCTCGATGTTGACGGTCTGTAGCTCCTCGTTGAGCGACTGCATCTCCTCCTTGGAGGTGGTGAGTTCCTCGTTGGTCGATTGCAGCTCCTCGTTGGTGGACTGCAACTCCTCATTGGCCGACTTCAGCTCCTCCTGAGAGGTCTGCATCTGCTCGCGGGTGCTTTGCAGCGCCTCGCGTAGACGCTGGATCTCGCGTTCCTCCGGTGCGGATGGCTGGGCCGTGCCGCTCCTGTGGGTACGCCGCCGCTTGGTGGCCGGCTCGGGCGCCTCGTTGAAGACCACGAGCAGCATGCCGCGCAGTGGCGCGGGGTCGCGCAGATCATGTACGGCAACGTCGACCCACTGGAAGCTGCCGTTGGTCCTGACATGCACACTCCGCTGAAGGACCGGCTCGCCCTCGGGCTGCTTTTGTGCCTGCCGGCAGAGGCCGGGCAGGACTTCGCGCAGACCCTCGCGCGCCATGACGAAGAGATTCAGGCTGGCATGACCGACGGGCGGCTCCAGATACTGGCCCGTGCGTCCGGTGGTGTAGAGGATCTCGCCATGCGGGTTGGCGAGGATGGTTACTGGGGTCACGCGCTCCAGCAGCACTTGATTGAGGAGTGCCTTCAAGTCGATGGGTTGTGTCCCCTCGGTCATCGTCGCCGTGTTCGCGGGCAGTGCCTTGAGTGTCGGGAAGTTGAAATGCATCGGGGCTTGACCAAGGCTCGGGGTCTCGCGGCGGAAGAAACGCCACTTGCTGTCCAGGGTGTGAAAACACTCGCCCGAGCCGCTGACCGTCTCGGCCGAACCCAGGAACAGGACCGCGCCGGGGTTGAGACTGTAATGAAACAACGATAGCAGTTGGCGCTGCAACTCCATCTTCATGTAGATGAGCAGATTGCGGCAGATGATCAGGTCGATCCGTGTGAAGGGCGGATCCTGGATGACGTTCTGCTCGGCGAAGATCACCAGCTCGCGCACCTCCTTGCCGATGCGATAACCGCTGCCGTTCTCCTGGGTGAAGAACCGCTGCAACCGCTCCGGCGAGACGTCGGCGGCGATGCTCAGCGGGTAGAAACCCTGTCGTGCTCTGGCGATGGCCACCGGGTCGAGATCCGTGGCGAAGATCTGGAGCGAATGGGACTGGGGCGGGGACAGCCGTTCGATCGCCTCGCGAAAGACGATGCCCAGTGAATAGGCTTCCTCGCCGGTGGAACAGCCGGCGACCCAGGCGCGGATCTGGGCGCCGCTGGGCCGGCGCTCCAGGAGTTCGGGGATCACGACGTCGCGCAGATGGTCCCAGGCGGCGGGATCGCGAAAGAAGCTGGTGACGCCGATCAGGAATTCCTTGAACAGTTGTTCGCGCTCCAGTGGGTTGTCCTGGAGATAGCGGACATAGTGCGCGATCTCGTCGAGCTGGTGCAGACGCTGGCGCCGTTCGACGCGACGCTGGAGGGTGCTCCGCTTGTACAGCGAGAAGTCATGTCCGGTGTGATTGCGTAGCAGGATGATCACCGTATCCAGATCATCGGGCATCGCAGACGGAGGCGGAACGGCCCGTTGCGGTCTTGGCGGTCTGGCTTGGCGCAGACAGGCCTGGAGTTGGCCGTACAGGTCTTCGGCCGGTGCCACGATGTCGGCGAGACCGGCAGCGATGGCGCTGCGCGGCATGTCGTCGAATCGGGCCTCTGCAGGATCCTGGACCAGGGTGAGACCGCCGGCGTCCTTGATCGCGCACAATCCCAGGGTGCCGTCGCGGCCCATACCCGAGAGAACGAGGCCGATACTGTGTTCCTGCCGATCCTGCGCGAGCGAGCGAAAGAAGACATCGATGGGTAGGTGCTGGCCGTGCATGGGGGCCGGCCCGACACGATGCAGCACACCCTGCCGGAGTGACAGACCCGTGTTGGGTGCGATCAGATAGACATGATCGGGACTGACCCGGACGGACTCGTCGACCTGCTCCACCTGAAGTGTCGTGCAGCGTTGCAGGCGTTCGGCCAGATGGCCCTTGTGTGCCGGATCGAGGTGCAGGACGACGACGAAGGACAGTCCGCTGTCGGGTGGAACCTGACCGAAGAATCGATCCAGGTCTTCCAGACCGCCGGCCGAAGCGCCGATGCCGACGATGGGTGCTACAGCTCGAACAGACACAGCGGCACCCTGAGTTCGGATTCACTCAGCCCCCCATGGACGCCGACATGGATGTGCGGCTCCTCGAAGGGCAGAGTCTGGCGCAGGACGTGCCGCGCGCGCGGCAGCAGACAGTAATCACCCACCCGATCGCGGATGCGCGGATGCGCTGGTCCGGGTCCGAGCAGACCGTCCGCGATCACCTGCCGGCTCGGTATCAGTTCGACCATATCGCCCAGCTCGCCGGCGCAATAGTCTTCGAAACGCCGCGCACTGTCGGCACGTACCGTGGCCCATGCCGCGCGCGGCTCGCCGCACAGCGGCAGCGTCAGACACTCGACTAGATTGGGGTGCTGCGTGAGATCGATGACATCCTCGGGCCGGGTGTCGATCTGGCCATGATCGGCGCACACCAGCAGCACCGTATCCGTCCCTGCCGCCGCGCTCAGAAACGCCTCCAGCGCCTGTTCGATCTCGGCCAGATGGGCGAGGGCGGCCGCACCCTCCATGCCGTGCTCATGCCCGATGCGGTCGAGTTCCGGCCAGTAGAGATAGAGATAGCGCCGCTCGGGCGTTGCCGACGAACGCCCCCAATGTCGCCGCGGCCGGAGTACGCGCAGCGTCTGCTGGAACATCTCCGGCAGCGACTCGAACGGCCGCACCTCGCCGCGCCCGAGATGCGCGCGATTGAAGTCCGAATAGGCGATGAAGCGCGGCGAGACGGCGATACCGCGCGTGCCGATACGGTCGAAGATCGAGCGATGGGGGAAGAGCCGGCGCGGATCGATCCCGGCCGCACGATACGACACCCCGCCATAGCGCGGCCGACCGGGCAGGACTGCCATCACTGATCCCAGCTCGCCGAAATAGGTGAACCAGCCGGTCAGCCCATGCTGGAGCGGCGACAGCCCGGTGAGAAAGGTCGGGATCGCCGAGGCCGTGGTCGATGGAAACACGGAACTGATCGCCCCCCAGCGTGCCCGGCTCAGCAACCCATCCGGTGCGTGCCGCGCCAGCCAGTCCGCGCCCAGTCCGTCGACGACCAGCAGCACCAGATTGGTCGCGCGCGTCAGATCGTCCAGCGCCAGTCCGGCCAGCGGCGGATGCTCGCCGCGTCCGCCGCGCGCCTGGATCAGGCTGCTCATCAGATTCAGCAGGCCGCCGCCGCTGTAGTCGGGTGTGTGCTTGGTTTCCATGAATCGGGCGTCATGTTGAGGACCATCCGGCATGAAACCACGAACACCCATCGTCGCGCGAGACCATCGACATGTCCACCAAGCCCAGCACCTGCTACGAATGCGATGCCAACTGCCCGATTCAGGTCGAGTTCGACGACGGCGGCGAACCCGTCGCGGTTAAGGGGCCGGACTGTCCGCGCTGTTACGCCCAGCTCGACCGGCGCAATCACCCCGATCGTCTGCTCTATCCGCTCAAGCGGGTCGGGCCGCGCGGCAGCGGTCAGTTCGAGCGCATCTCCTGGGACGAGGCGCTCGGCACCATCGCCGAACGGCTCAGCGCCACCCGTGATGAGCACGGCGCACCTTCAGTCGCCTTCTTCGCCGGCTACACCAAGGAAGCGCGTCCCCAGCTCCAACGGTTGGCGCACGCCTTCGGCTCGCCCAACTATCTGACCGAGAGCGGTTGCTGCTTCTCGGCGACCATGGTGGCCGAGAAAGTCACTTTCGGCTACAAGATCAAGACCACCTCGACCGTGGTCTCGCCCAAGACCCGCTGTCATCTGATCTGGTCGACCAATCCGCGCGGCTCGATCCCGCCGTTCGACACCCATGGTCTGGTGACGCTCAAGCCGGGGCGGCGCATGATCGTCGTCGACCCGCGCCGCACGCCCATGGTCGATCAGGCCGATATCCACCTCCAGATCCGTCCCGGCACCGATGGCGCGCTGGCGCTCGGCTTCCATCATCTGATCTTCGCCAATGGCTGGCAGGATCAGACCTTCCTGGATCAATGGTGCTCGGGCGTCGACGCCTTCAGGGACTATGTGGCTGAGTTCACGCCCGAGCGGGTCGCGTCCATCTGCGGCATCTCGGCGTCCGACCTGCGCGCGGCGGTCGCACTCTTCGCCACCACGCAGCCGGCCCAGATCACCCTGTCGCCGACCGCGACCGTTCAGCACAGCAACGGCTTCCAGAACCACCGCGCGCTCATCCTGCTCTCGGCCGTCACCGGCAATCTGGATCGTGAGGGCGGCAACCGCTTCTTCAACGACAAGGTGATGCCCAAGCCGATCGAGCTGTTCGATCATTGTCGCAACAACCTGCCGCCGCGCATCGGCGACGAGGTCTATCCGGTCTGGACCAAGTATTGGCCGGCGGGGCAGAGCATGCTGCTGCCCGACTGCATCCTCGACGGGCGTCCGCAGCGGGTGCGTTCCTTGCTGGCCATGGGCATCAACACCGCCATGTGGCCCAACTCCAAGCGCATGGAACAGGCGCTCGGATCGCTCGACTTCTTCGCCGCGACCGATTTCTTCCATAACCCGGCCACGCTTCAGGCCGACATCGTGCTGCCGGCGGCGACCAGTCTGGAACGCCCGGCGCTGATCGCCTATCCGGGCTGTGCCTATCAGGGCGAACTGCGCTATCGGCGGCCGGTGGTCGCGCCGCGCGGCGAGGCGCGTCCGGACGGACAGATCTTCCTGGAACTCGGCGTGCGGCTGGGCATGGGGGATCAGTTCTGGAACGGCGATCTGGAGGCCAGTTGGGCCGAGGCCGCCGAGGGCATTCCAGATGAGATCCGCGAGGAGGTCTACAGCAATCCCGATGGCGTCACCGTCTATGCCGGCGCCATCGAGGATCTGGTCGAGCATGGCTTTCTCGACGCCGACCGGCTCTATCGGCTGCGCGGCTTCCCGACCGCGAGCGGCAAGGTCGAGTTCGATTCGGCTGAACTGCGCGCCGCCGGTCACGACGGACTGCCGATCTATCGCGAACCGGCCGAGAGTCCGGTCTCGACGCCTGAGATCGCCCGCGACTATCCGCTGGTCCTGACCAGCGGGGCGCGAACCAAGTTCGATACCCATTCACAGCATCAGTACATTCAGCGGATGCGCCGGGCTATCCCTAATCCCCTGGTCGAGATCCATCCCAGCGATGCCGAGCCGCGCGGCATCCGGGATGGTCAATCGGTCGAGATCCGCTCGCCGCGCGGGGCCGTGTGTTTCGTCGCGCGCGTGACCAAGCGTATCAAGCCCGGCGTGGTCCACTGCACCCACGGCTGGAACAGCGCCAACGTCAACGAGCTGACCGACGACCGGCACCTCGACCCGATCAGCGGTTTTCCGCCGTTCAAGTCGAGCCTGTGCGAAGTCGCGCCCGTGGCCTGAATCCCATGTTCATCGGTGTCCTGCCCGAACGTGCGCACCTCTTTCAACCCGAGCCGAGATCCGAGGTCGCGGTCAACGATGCCGCCGCCTGGCGGCTCAATCCGGCCCATCGCTCCGTCTACGACAAGCTCGGCGTGGCACTCGCCGCCGGATTGCGCGCCGCGCCCTGCGGGGTCGATCCGCTCGTCTGCGGCCTGTCGCCGGATGACTGGGTGTTCGTCAAGCCGATCGTCAATCTGGCCGGTATGGCGCTCCGGGCGCGCGCGGTGCATGCCGACGCCGTCCCCAACGAACCAGGGCTGTTCTGGTGCGAGCGGCTGGAGGGCGAGCACACCAGCACCGACTGTCTGGTGCGCGCGGGCGAAGTCGTCTGGCTGGCTCACACCAGCGCCTCGGAGCGCAAGGATCGCGCGCGTCCGCTCTACTGGGATGTGGGCGTCGAACGGCCCGAACTCGACGCGCGCGTCCGCGACTGGATCGGGCGCCATCTGGCCGGCTATACCGGACTCTGCAATCTGGAGATGATCGGCGGACGACCGATCGAAGCCCATCTGCGCGGCTCCAACGGCTTTCTCGAACTCTATGGCCCGGCGTTCGTGCCGGCCTGGGTCGCGCTCATGGACGGTCAGCCGTTCGAGGCGCCGCCCCCGGTGCCGGGCGGGCTGGTGATCTCGCTCTTCGGTACGGGATCGCTCACCGACGCACAGACGGCGTTGATCGCGCGGTCCGGCGCCATCAGTCGCCCCGATCCGCACACTCCTGACCGTATGGCCGTGATCCTCTGTCCCGACAGGGCGCGCGGCCTGGAACTGCTCGACCGCCTCGCTCCTCCGAACCGGGCGGATTCGTTCGCGCCGGACGCCGCGTGATGGCTCAAGCCGGCCGTTGGATCTGGTCGATCGGTCCGCCGAACGACTCGGTACCATAGCGCGAGACGCGCAGGCTGTCGGACCAGTGGCCCATCGGCAGACCGGCCTTGCGCTTGAGGTGGTCGAGAAAGTCGCGCGGGTTGGGCAGTTGCTCCCAGACCGAGGGCAGGAAGGTGCCGCGCCGGCCCCGATCGCTGAGGATGAGTCCGTCGACGCCCGGCCGGATCTGGGCCAGCAGTTCGACCTCGGAGCCGAAGGTCAGCGGCTCGGCTGGTGTCAGGACCGAGAGTTTGAGCGTCAACTCGGGATACTCGGCTGCGCGCAGCGGCGGGAAGCGCGGATCCTCGAAGGCGGCGGCGAAGGCGTTCCGGGTCACGTCCGTGACCAGCGGGCGGAAGGCGTCCAGCACGCCGATGCAGCCGCGCAGATCGGCGTGGCGCTCCAGGGTGACGAAGGTGGCGCGGATGGCGCGCAGCGATTCGGGATACTCGGCCGGGTCGAGATCCAGCGGGCGCTGGTGCGCCAACCCATGCGCGATCGAGCGCGCGGCGATGTCGAGCAGGATCGCGCGCTCGGTCGCGTCATAGATGACCGGCCGCTCGCCGGCCGTCTCAATGGATGGCATAGGCGCCATAGCCCACCACCTGATCGCGTGATCCGGCCGTATCCCCCGAGTTGCGCCGATCCAGGGTCTCGGCCTGGAGTCCGCGCCGTCGCGCCAGGGTCAGCAGTCCGTTCAACGGAGCACGGCCGCAGGCCTGATCAGAGCCGATCGCCTCGGGACGCAGCGCCTCGATGGCCTCGGAGGTCGCGGCATCGATGCGCTGAGCGGTGCGGTAGTCCAGATAGTGCGTCAGGTCCGAGCTGACCAGGATCAGGGTCTCGGGTCCGCCCCAGAGCAGATCCAGCACCTCGGCCACCGATTCGGGTGCGGCCTCACCGACCACGAGCGGCACCAGACTGAAGTCGTCGAGCACCCGTTGCAGGAAGGGCAACTGGACCTCCAGACTGTGCTCCTGGGCGTGCGCGGCATCGAGCAGCCGGACCTGCGGCAGCGTCAGGGTGCGCTCGACGGCCGCACGGTCGATGGGAACCGGGCCGAGCGGGGTGGCGAAGACATCGGCGCTGGTCGCCGCCAGTCCCATGAAGGGCAACCGATGCGATGGACCCAGCAGCACGACCCGATGGATCTGATCGTGCACCGGCGCCAGCGTGGCATAGGCGGTGGCGGCGATGGGACCGGAGTAGATGTAACCGGCATGAGGCACGATCAGTGCCTTGGGCGGCGCCGTGCCGGGGCGGGATGCGGCCGACGCAGGCGAATCGGCGAGCAGGGCATCGAGCATCCTGCCCAGCTCGACGGGATCGCCTGGATAGAATCGATCGGCCACGGCGGGCTGTCGAATCGTTGGCATGGGGCACCTCCTCACGCCTCGCGGTTTGGAGCTTGAGCGTCAGTCCCTACGATTCAAGAGTATAGCCCCATGCGGTGTCGGCAACCTCGAACGGCTACCGACACGCCCCGGGCCTCATTTGTCGAGCTGTTCGACCAGCTTGGTGCAGCCGGCAGCGTTCTGGACCCACTCGATCTCGGCTTGCAGCGGTACCGAGGACCCCTTGGAACGGATGTGCTCGACGCTGGCGGCGACCAGGGCATCCAGCTTGGCCTCGTCCATCCCGCCCTGGCGGCGCGCGGTCTCGACGGCGAGACAGACCCCGGCCTGGGTTCCCATCAGCATCCCGCTCGCCGCGCCCATGCCCCAGCCGAAGCCGAGTGTCATGATGCCGCCGAAGGAGGCACCGACCAGGAGTGAAATGATGACTACAATGGTCGTTCGCATGTCTGAGGTTCCCCAATAGGCCAAATCCGATGAGTCTGTCACTGTCGAAGCGGTCACGGCGTTCGGCCGCTTTCCCGGTCATGCTAACCGTTGTGCTGCTCGCCGTCTCCTGCGGTGTGGTCCTGGAGGCCCGCGCCGACTCCCGTGCGGACTTCCTCGCCGCCGAGTCGGCGCTCGAACGCGGCGATCCGGCGACCTTTCAGACACTGGCGGACGGTCTGCGCGATGACCCGCTCTATCCCTATCTGCTGTTCGCGGAGCTGACGCGCGATCTGGATCACGCACCGGAGGCGCGCATCGAGTCCTTTCTCGACGACTATTCCGACACCCCACTGGCCGAGCGGCTGCGTCCGGCTTATCTGCGCCGTCTGGCCGACGCCGGGCGCTGGGGCGATTACGTGCGTGTCTATCAGCCGGACGACTCGGTCGAGCGCCGCTGTCTCCAGCTGCGCGCCCTGATCGAGACCGGGCGCGTCGAGGAGGCGCTGCCCGAGGTCGAGCCGATCTGGCTGTCGGGTCAGTCGCGGCCGGATGCCTGTGACCCGGTGTTCGAGCGCTGGAGCGCCGAGGGACATCTGACGACCGAACGGGTCTGGGCGCGCATCCGGCTGGCGCTGGAGGCTGGAAGGACTGGGCTGGCGCGTTATCTCGGTCGGCGGCTGCCCGAGTCCGAGCGGCCCTGGCTCAGGCTCTGGCTGTCGGTTGATCAGATGCCTGAGCGCATTCTGGAGGCCGGTCTGTTCCAGACGCCACATCCCATGCGTGCGGCGATTCTGGCGCATGGCATCACGCATCTGGCGCGGCGCGATCCCGATCGGGCCGCGCTGGCGCTGCGGCGTCTGGAGCCGGCCCTGGCGGACGACCAGCATGCACATGAACGGGCGCAGGTGGCCGTCGGACGGGCGTTGGCCGAGGCCGGCGATCGCCTGGGGCTGCTCTATTGGGACGCCATCGAGCCGAACGCGGACAATCTGCCCGAGCAGGAACGCCGTCTGCGCGCGGCCATCACGCTGCGCGCCTGGGACTGGCTGGCCAAATGGATCGAACGGATGCCCGAGGGCGAGATCAAGCGCGAGCGCTGGCTCTATTGGCTGGGCGTGGCCCAGGCCTTCCTTGGCCAGTCGGAGGCCGCACAGGCGACACTCGGCGCGGCGGCGCGCGAACGCAGCTTCTGGGGCTTCATGGCCGCCGATCGTCTGGATCGGCCCTACAACCTGGAGCATCGCCCGGTGCCGGTCGCGCCGGAGCGACTCCGGACGCTGGCCCAGGAGCCGGCCTACCGGCGCATCCTCGCGCTCGACCAGCTCGGCCGCGAGGTCGATGTGCGGCGCGAATGGCGCACACTCGCCAGCCGGCTGGGCACCGAGGGACTCATGGCCGCCGCGCGGCTCGCCCACGATCGCGGCTGGCACGATCAGGCCATCGTCATGCTCGTCCGCGCAGGCTACTGGGACGATCTGGAGATCCGCTTTCCGCTCGCCTATCGTGATCTGGCCGCCGAACAGGCATGGCAGATCGGCATCGAGCCGGACTGGATTCAGGCCGTGATGCGCCAGGAGAGTGTCTTTGCGCGCACCATCGCCTCACCGGCCGGCGCCGTCGGTCTGATGCAGCTCATGCCGGCGACTGCCGGCGAAGTCGCCGCCGAGCTGGGGCGGCCCCAACCCTCGCGCTGGGATCTGCTCGACGCCGAGCGCAACATCACGCTCGGCAGTGCCTATCTGACGCGGATGCGCGACCGCTTCGGCCATGCGGCGCTGGCCACGGCGGCCTACAACGCCGGTCCCGCGCGTGTCGAGCGCTGGCTGCCGGAGACCTGTATGGACGCCGATCTCTGGATCGCGCGCATCCCCTTCGCCGAGACGCGCGGCTATGTCGAGCGCGTCCTGAGCTATCGGATCATCTATGCCGACCGTCTGGGGCTGGAGTCGCGCCGCCTGCGTGAGTTCCTGCCGCCGGTGCCCGGACGCGATTTTCGGGGCCAGTCCCCGGCGCAATGAGCGCGACAGGATTTTCAATCCGGATTCCCGGCTCTGTTACACTGCGCCGCTCGTGGAACATTCCGCCCAGTCTTCACCTATCGGCCCGACCTCGTGTCGTGCAGCCAGCAGCGCCTCATGCCAGCCATTCGAGTCCGATCGTCCATCATGCGTCCGCGCGCGCGCCAAGCGCTCATTCTGACCCTGATCCTCGCTGGACTACCGCTTCAGCCCGCCACCGCCCAGCAGACGGCGGCCGAGGCCATGGCGCATGCCATCGCGCGCATGATGGAGAGCATGGGCTTCACGGCCAATGTCGATCCGGGGAGCACCATGGCCGATTCGGCCTGGCGCGCCATGCAGGGGGCGAGCGGCGGCGCCATGCCCTGGACCGGCACGTCGCTGGACGGACTCTGGGAGGACAACCAGGGCGGCCTCCTGATCGTTCAGGGCGGGTTCTATCGTCTCTATTCAGCCTGTCGGGGCTACATCGAAGGCCAGATCCGGGTTCAGACCGATCGGGTCGAGCTGAGCAATCGTACCGAGAACTTCACCCAGACCTTCGAGTTCGCCCTGGATCAGGGCCGGCTGGCACTGCGCGACCAGAACGGTCAGCTCTATCTCTATCGTCGGCTGATCCTGAATCCGGACACGGCCAGGTAGCGTCCGGACCTCTCAGGAAAACGCCAGACGCGCGGCGATCAGCAGCAACAGCCCGCCGAAGAGCCGCTTGAGCAGGGGCACGGGCAGGGTGTGGGCCAGTCGGGCGCCGAGCGGGGCGATCGGCATGCTGGCGGCCAGCATGGCCGCCACCGCCGGCCAGTAGACGAAACCCGTGCTGAACGCGGGCAATCCAGGGCGACCCCAACCGACCAGCATGAACCCCAGCGCGCCGGCCACGGCGATCGGCAGCCCGCAGGCCGCCGAGGTCGCCACGGCCTGACGCATCCCCAGACCATGACGGCTCAGAAAGGGCACCGTGAGCGTCCCGCCGCCGATTCCGACCAGTGACGAGAGCAGCCCGATCCCGCCGCCCACAGTCGTCAGCCCCACGCGCCCCGGCAGCGAGTGCGACGCGGTGATGGACGTGGCGGGAGCCGCCAGCAGGCGTATGCCGACATAGGTCAGAAAAACCGCGAAGATCCGTTGCAGCCAGAGGCTCGGAATCCAGCCGGCCAGAGCCGCTCCGGCCAGGGCGCCGATGACGATGCCGGGCGCCAGTGGCCAGACGATATCCCAGCGCACGCCCCGGTGTCTGTGGTGTGCGAGCGTGGAGGCCGCGCCCGTACCGATGATGGTCGCCAGCGAGGTTCCGACCGCCAGATGGGCCAGCCAGTCGCCGCCGACGCCGCCGAGCGCGCCGAAGAGCAGCATCAGGGCCGGAACCATGATGGCGCCGCCACCGACACCGAAGAGTCCGGCCATGACACCCGAGAGCGCGCCGATGGCGAGATAGGCGAGGAGTTCGATCACGATCACGAGCGTAGGGAGCCGGGTCTATTCAACAAGGCGGCTATAATACGCCATTCCATCCGGAGTGCCCGCCGGACCATCGTCGTCTCATTCGTGACGATCCTCGTGGGCCTCGCGCCGTTCCAGGATGCCGGTGCTGAACTGCTGACTGAAACGGATGACGAGAATGGCGAGACTGATGAGCAGGATGGCGCCGCTCTCGTAGATCAAGCCTGCGGCACTGTGCTCCTTGCCCTGGAGCACGATCAGACGCGAGAGCGCGGTGACGGCGATGAACATGGGGTAGGTGAAGGGCACGCTGCGCCGCATGAAGTAGACATTGGCCATCGCCATGATCTCGATGAAGATGAACATCATCAGCAGATCCTCCAGGCGGATCGCGCGTAGCTGATAGATGCTCCAGATCAACTCCCCGATGCCGAGGAGCGCGAGTCCGCCGATGACGACGAGCACCAGCTTTTCGGTGTAGAGAAAGAGGATCGAGAGCCATTTGTCCAAGCGGGTATACGGTTCATTCATGCGTTTCGGCTCCTGGGCGCGATGATGGAAGTGGGCGTCTCGCCGTCGACCTTAGGCTCGAACGCCATGAACACAACTCTGAACGTTGAAATCCGAGATGAGGCTATCATGCCGAGACAGATGATCCAGACCGACCCTGTCGGTTACCGGACGTGCGACGAGATCCGGATCGTTGAGGAACTGGTCGAGGTCGCGGGACGCCAGGTGCTGGAACTGGGCTGCGGCGCGGCCTGGATGACCCGGCTGCTCGCCACGCACCTGGGCGCACGCCGGGTGACGGCGACCGAGGTCGATCGTATCCAGCATGCGAAGAATCTGGCCGTTCAGGATCTGCCCACTGTCGAGTTCCGGTTCGGCGGTGCCGAGTCGATCGACGATGCAGACGCGACCTATGACGGCGTCTTTCTGTTCAAGTCGCTTCATCATGTGCCGGTCGAGTTCATGGACCGCGCACTCGCCGAGATCCGGCGCGTACTGGCGCCGGGCGGTTACGTCTATGTCTCGGAACCCGTCTACTGGGGGGCGTTCAACGCGGTCATGCGACTGATCCATGACGAGCGCCTCGTGCGCACGGCGGCCTATGCCGCCATCGAGCGCGCGGTCGACTCGGGGCGCTTCGCCTGGGAGCGTCAGGTGTTCTACCAGTCGGAAGGCGTCTATCCGAACTGGGACGCCTTCGCCGAGCGCTTCATCCAGGTCACGCATACCGAGCGTGACCTCGACGCGGCGCGGCTCGCTGAGATCCGCGCCGCCTTCGAGCGTCATTTGACTCCCGAGGGTGCGCGTTTCCTCAAGCCGCATCGGGTCGATCTGCTGCGCGCCGTGGTCTGAGCGTTCAGACTTGGGACGCCAGCAGCACCCGCTTGGCCTCGTTGACCTTGGCGGCCAGATAGTCCGAACCGCCGCGATCCGGATGCAGGCGCTGGATCAGGCGTCGATGGGCGGCCTGGATCGCATCGGCGCCGGCATCGGGCGCGAGACCCAGGATGGCGCGTGCCTCGTTCTCGTCCAGGCCGGGTCGGTCGGTTGGCGGTGGCGGTGGCGGTGCGCGTTCGGTGTCCGGGCGCGGCGGCGGTTCCTGGAAACGCTGACCGCGCTCGTGGGTCAGATAGGCTTCCAGCGCCTCGGCCGACTCGGCGTCGGTGCGATAACAGAGATCGAGCAGACCGAGCAGCTCGCCGGTCTCGGTCGCGTCGAGCGTGCGTCCGGTGAGCGGCCCGGCGAGGATCTCGCCATCCATGCGTCCCGAGAGATGGTCAATGGTCAGCAGGATGTAGTGCGTGGCCACGCGCGACTGATGCGGCCCCTGATAGCCGTTGGACGAACGGAATTCACGCACCCACATCGCCGTCGCCCCGGCCACTGCGACCGGCATCAGCAGAAAGTTGAGTACCGGCACCATCGCCATCCCGGCCGCCGCCGCGCCAAAGCCGAAGCTCAGCGTACGCCGTTCGCGCAGTCGGCGCCGGATCTCGGCGAAGCGCAGACCGTGATTGCCCATCGGATAGTCGCTGTATTCGACCGCCAGCATCCAGGCCGTATAGAGAAACCAGAGCACCGGCCCGACCAGCGGCACGAACAGCAGCAACAGAAAGGGAATCGCCCACAGCAGGGCATAGGCGAGCTTGCGCAGTTCGTCGAGCAGGGTCGGCCCCAGTTCGGCCAAGAGCCGGGCGTAATCGCCCTCCTGCTCGATGGGGCGGCCGGTCAGCAGCAGCTCGACCTTCTCGGCCAGCAGTCCATTGAAGGGCGCGGCGATCAGGTTGGCGAGCAGACCGAAGGTGTAGAAGACGAAGACGAACAGCAGCAGGACGAACAGCGGCCAGATGAGCCATTCGAGCCAACCCAGCCAGGTCGGCAGTCTGGATTCCATGAGCTGCATCAGTCCCTCGAACTGGCTGATGCCGGCATAGATGGCCGCCGAGAAGATCAGCAGATTCAGCAGTAAGGGAATGGCCACGAAACGCTTGATTCCGGGGCGGGTGATGAGCCTCAGGCCCTGTAATAGATAACCGGCCCCGGAGATGGGATGGCTGAACATAGGAGCGGGAGCGAGCAGGATTGGAATGGGTTGGGGATTTGAACCACAAAGACGCGAAGAGCGCAAAGAGATTCGGCGATTCTAGGCGATCGAAATCCTGAGCGCATTGGAAGGCGACGTCTTCGCGTGCTCCAAACAGGTGCGTAGCCGCTCGGGCGCCTCCAGCAGCGGATTGTGACCCACGTCCTCCAGGACATGCAGCCGGGTCGCCGGACGATGCGCCAAGACTTCGTGCGCGATCGCCTGGAAGCGCGTGTCCTCGCCGCCGATGATCCAGTCGAGCCGACCCTGGTAGCGCGCGAGCGCCTCCCAGGTGCTGGGCATCTCGCCCAGTCCAAGCCGTTCGAGCGCCCTGGCCAGTCCCTCCGGACGCTGACTCAGACGCTGCGCGCGCTGACGTGCCAGGATCTCGGGTGCGAGCCGTGCCTGGGTTCTGAACAGGGGCTGATGCTCCCAGGCCGCGACGAAGGCGTCGATTCCCTGATCGCGCAGCAGGTCGATCCAGACCTGATCGGCCAGCCGGCGCTGTTCGCGCAAAGCCGGGTCGAGCAGTCCGGGATGGGCCGAGATGATCGCGGCGGAACGAAAACGCTCGGGCGCGAGCTGGATGAGGCTGAGCGCGATCCGACCGCCGAGCGAATAGCCGATGATCCGGTCGATGCTCGCCGGCAGCGTGTCGAGCAACGCGCGGATCTCATCGAGATAATCGCCCGTCGGATCCGGGCTGGTCAGATGCCCCGGCAGGTCGAGCGCCAGCCGCTCCGGATCCTCGGGAAAGACGCTCGACCAGTCGGCCCCGCTGCCCGTGAAACCGTGCAGCAGCAGACAGCGGGGTTCGACCGGACTCAGAGCGCGCTCTCCGCCAAACGGGACTCAGCGGCCTTGTCGCGCTCGATCAGGGCATAGGCCGAATGGTTGTGGATCGACTCGAAGTTCTCGGCCTCGACCGTGTAGGCGAGGATGCGCGGGTCGTCATTGAGCCGCTTGGCCACGTCGCGCACCAGATCCTCGACGAACTTGGGATTGGTGTAGGCGCGCTCGGTGACGAACTTCTCGTCCGGGCGCTTGAGCAGGCCATAGAGTTCGGACGACGCTTCACGCTCGACCAGCTCGATCAGTTCCTCCAGCCACATGAAGCGCTCCATGCGCACCTGGACCGTGACGTGCGAGCGCTGATTGTGCGCACCGAAGGCCGAGATCTCCTTGGAGCAGGGACAGAGGCTGGTGACGGGCACCATGACCTTGAGTTCCAGGCGCGGCTGTCCGTTGCGGATCTCGCCGATGAAGGTGACTTCGTAGTCGAGCAGGCTCTCGACCCCGGAGACCGGCGCCTTCTTGTTGATGAAGAAGGGGAAGCGCATCTCGATGTGGCCGGCCTCGGATTCCAGACGCTCGGACATCTCGCTGAGCATGGTCTTGAAGGACGAGACGCTGATCTCGCGCTCGTGGCGGTTGAGGATCTCCACGAAGCGCGACATGTGCGTGCCCTTGAAGTCGTGCGGGAGATAGACGTACATGTTGAAATTCGCCACCGTGTGCTGCTCGGTGCCGCTGCGGTCGAGTACCCGCACTGGATGACGGATGTCCTTGATGCCGACCTTGTCGATGGCGATGCGGCGGGTGTCGGCGCTCCCCTGGACGTCGGCGATCTCGCAGGTGGCGTTGGTCGAGCAGGGGGATGGGGTCGATGGCTCCATGGGAATAGTGTCGTCGTCGGAATGGATGGCTGGAAGATGGGGGCGGCTGGCGGCTCGGCCAAGTCGGATGGGGCGACCGGGCCGAGTGCTGGGGTTAGTGTGGTTCGAGGGGCGGCGGTTCAATGTCGCCGTGCGTCCCCTCTCCCGCGTATTCGGTCAGTTCTTGCGTCCCAGGAGGGCGTTGGCGATCCAGACCAGCGGCTGGGCGCGCTCGCCGAAGATCGACACGGATTCGATGGCCTCGTTGATGAGCTGATTGGCCATGGCCTTGGCCTCAGCCAGACCGACCAGCGCCGGATAGGTGGCCTTGTTGAGTTCCTGGTCGCGTCCGGCGGTCTTGCCGATCTGAGCGGTGTCGCCCTCGACATCCAGCACGTCGTCCTGGATCTGGAACGCCAGACCCAGACACTTGGCGTAATGGTCGAGCCGCTCGGCCTTGTCCGCGTCGAGTCCGCCATGGGCCAGCACGCCCATCTGCACCGAGACGCGAATCAGGGCGCCGGTCTTGTGGATGTGGATGTTCTCCAGCTGCACCAGATCGAGCGGCGTGCCCTCGGCCTCCAGATCCATCGCCTGACCGCCGACCATGCCGCGCGCCCCACTGGCGCGGGCGAGTGCCGACACCATGGCCACGCGCGACTCGGCGCTCAGCCCCGGCGCTTCGGCCAGCGCCTGGAAGGCCAGCGTCTGGAGCGCATCGCCGGCCAGGATCGCCGTGGCCTCGTCGAAGGCGCGATGGCAGGTCGGACGCCCGCGACGCAGGTCGTCGTCGTCCATCGCCGGCAGATCGTCGTGGATCAGCGAATAGGCGTGGATCATCTCGACGGCGCAGGCCGGGTGGTCGAGCAGGGCGGCGTCGAGTCCGAGCGCCTCGCCGGCGGCATAGGCCAGCAGCGGACGGATACGCTTGCCCCCGGCCAGCACCGTGTAGCGCATGGCCTCGTGCAGTCGCGACGGCTGCACGCTCACGGGCGGCAGGATCTGGTCGAGCGCAGTCTCAACACGCGCAGCACAGCGCGCGCGGAAGTCATCCAGGGTGTGATCAGTCATGGGCGTCGAATGGCTCTGGCTCGGCGTCCGGCCGGGCGTCGGTGAGGATCCGCACCCGCTGCTCGGCCGTTTCCAGCGCCTGCTGACAGGCGCGGGTCAGGCCGATGCCGCGTTCGAAGGCCGCGAGCGAGTCTTCGAGCGTCATCTCGCCCTGTTCCAGGGCGTCGACGACGGCTTCCAGTTCGGTCAGGGATTGCTCGAACGCGGGTGGGGGCGGGGTCTTGGGTTGTTTCATCTGGGTTTGAATCCGGGTTTGCAGGTACGGTACCGTAGCTCGGTTGAGCGGTCAAACCAGCGCGACCGCTCCGGCGACTCTCAGATTCAACCCTTTCAGCCTTCAGGAAGATCCGCCCGTCCATGACCGGCCATTACGACGCCTCAGCCATCGAAGTCCTCCAGGGCCTCGATCCGGTGCGCAAGCGCCCCGGAATGTACACCGACACCACTCGTCCCAACCATCTGGCCCAGGAGGTCATCGACAACAGTGTCGACGAAGCCCTCGCCGGTCATGCCAAGCGCATTTCAGTCACGCTCCATGCCGACGGCTCGCTGGAGGTCGAGGACGACGGGCGCGGGATGCCGGTCGACATCCATCCGCAGGAGGGACGGCCTGGAGTCGAGGTCATCCTCACCAAGCTCCACGCGGGCGGCAAGTTCAACTCGGACAACTACCGCTTCTCGGGCGGTCTGCACGGCGTGGGCGTGTCCGTGGTCAATGCGCTCTCGCGGCATCTGGAGGTCTGGGTCAAGCGCGGCGGCCAGGAATACAACATGGCCTTCAAGGACGGCAACAAGGTCAGCGATCTGGACGTGGTCGGTACGGTCAAGCGCAACGACAGAGGGACGCGACTGCGCTTCTGGCCCGATCCCGGCTATTTCGACTCACCCAAGTTCGCCGTGCGTCCGCTGACCCATCTGCTCCAGGCCAAGGCCGTGCTCTGTCCGGGGCTGGAGGTGCGCTTTCGCGATGAGACCAGCGGCGAGGAGCAGGTCTGGTGCTATCAGGACGGGCTTCAGGACTATCTGCTCCAGTCGTTGAGCGGCGTCGAGACGTTGCCGTCCGAACCCTTCGTCGGCGACATGGAAGGGCGCACCGAGGCGGCGAGCTGGGCGCTGGTCTGGCTGCCGGAGCCGATTCGAGCGGGTGGCGGCGAGCCGATCGCCGAGAGCTATGTCAACCTCATCCCGACCGTTCAGGGCGGCACCCACGTCAATGGTCTGCGCACCGGGCTGACCGAGGCGGTGCGCGAGTTCTGCGAGTTCCGCAATCTGCTGCCGCGCGGCGTCAAGCTGGCGCCGGAAGATGTCTGGAACCGCGTCAGTTACATCCTGTCGGTCAAGCTGCTCGATCCGCAGTTCTCGGGCCAGACCAAGGAACGGCTGTCCTCGCGCGAGTGCGCGGCCTTCGTCTCGGGCGTGGTCAAGGATTCGTTCAGCCTCTGGCTCAATCAGCATGTGGCCGAGGGCGAGCGCATCGCCGAGCTGGCGATCGGCGCGGCTCAGGCGCGATTGCGTGCCGGGCGGACGGTCACGCGCAAGAAGATCACCCAGGGTCCGGCGCTACCCGGCAAGCTCGCCGACTGCACCGCGACCGATCCCGAGCGCGGCGAGCTGTTCCTGGTCGAGGGCGACTCGGCCGGCGGCTCGGCCAAGCAGGCGCGCGACCGCGAGTTCCAGGCCATCCTGCCGTTGCGCGGCAAGATCCTCAACACCTGGGAGGTCGCGCCGGAGGAGGTGCTGGCCTCGCAGGAAGTGCATGACATCGCCGTGGCCATCGGCGTCGATCCGGGCAGCGATGATTTGAGCCGGCTGCGCTTCGGCAAGATCTGCATCCTGGCCGACGCCGACTCGGACGGTGCCCATATCGCCACTCTGCTGTGCGCGCTCTTCCTCAAGCACTTCCGGCGTCTGGTGGCCGAGGGGCATGTCTATGTCGCCATGCCGCCGCTCTATCGCATCGACGTCGGCAAGCAGGTCTATTACGCGCTCGACGACGACGAAAAGAAGGGTATCCTCGACCGCATCGCCGCCGAGAAGATCAAGGGCAAGGTCAATGTGCAGCGCTTCAAGGGCTTAGGCGAGATGAACCCGGCGCAACTGCGCGAGACCACCATCCATCCCGACACGCGCCGCCTGGTGCAGCTCACCATCGACGACGACCGTGAGACCGACGAACTGCTAGACCGCCTGCTGGCCAAGAAGCGCGCGGCGGACCGGCGGGCCTGGTTGCAGGAGAAGGGGGATCTGGCCGAGGTGTCCTGATCGGGGCAATCTGGTGGATCTGCGCCGGTGTCGTGTGTCAGGGGATTGTTCGCGATACGGGATTCCCGTACCATGCGGCCCATGCAAACCGTCATCGAAACTCCGACCTTTCAGAAACAGGCCGACGCCATCTGGTCGGAAGACGAGCGGCTCGATTTCGTGACCTGGATCGCCCGGAACCCACTGGCCGGCGACGTGATCCCAGGCGCCGATGGCGCGCGGAAAGTGCGCTGGGTGGCTCAAGCGAAAGGTAAGCGCGGCGGCGTGCGCGTGATCTACTTCAACTTCATGGCGCAAGGCGTGGTCTGTTTGGTCGCGATCTATGCGAAGTCGGATCAGTCCAGCATCCAACCCAACGACATATTGAGGGCCGCCCGATGAACATCGACCAGATCGCCGACGCCATCGAACAGGACGCGGGTGAAGCCTTGCCGGGTCTGCGCGAGAGCCTCGCCGAGATGCGCGACGGCCTCGTCGCGCGCACCACGACCCCGGAGCAGATGCTCGTCAGATCCGCGCGTCAGGCGCTGGGGCTTTCGCAGCCTCAGTTCGCCGACCTGATTCAGACGCCCGTGGCAACTTTGCGTGACTGGGAGCAGGGTCGATTCACGCCGCCGGGCGCGGTGCTGTGTCTTCTGAAGATCGTCGCCAAGCATCCCGAGGTATTGACTGAACTGGCGGCCTGAGCGCCTTCGTAGGGACTTCAAGCCGGCAAGTCGCCGTCTGGTGAGGCGGAAATGCCCATCAACGACACTCGCGCAGATCACGCGGTCTCAGTCCGGCGACGAGCAAGAGTGTTACATAAACCAATCCGCCCGCCAGAATCCAGCCCGTCAGCTCCAGGATCCGCGTCCAGGCGTCCGCAAGCATCCAGTCGGCACGCTCTCCAAGACCCCAGTGCAGCACAAGCCCCATCGCCAAACTGGCCGGCAACGTCTGAGCGAGCAGTCGCGTCCAGCCGGGGGGGGGGCGATAGATGCCCGATCGCCTCAGTCCGCGCAGCAGCAGGACGGCGTTGAGCGCGGCCGTGAACGCTGTTGCGAGCGCCAGGCCGGCATGTCCCAGCGGCACCATGAGTAGCAGATGCAGCACCAGCCCGACACCGAGCGCGATCAGCGCCAGCCGAACCGGCGTGCGTACGTCCTGCCGGGCGTAATAGCCGGGTACCAGCACCTTGATCGCCAGAAAGGCCGGGATCCCGAGCGCATAGGCCATGAGCGAGTACGCCGCCTGGGTGACGTCGTCGGCGCCGAACTCGGACGACAGAAAGAGTGTGGCCATCACCGGCTCGGCCAGCACCAGCAGTCCGACCGCCGCCGGCAGACCGAGCAGCAGTGCCAGCCGCAAGGCCCAGTCGAGCGTATCTGAGAAGCGCTCGGAATCCTGCGCGGCCTGACGTTGCGACAGACGCGGCAGGATCACCGTGCCCAGCGCCACGCCCAGCAGGCCGAGCGGCAGTTCCATGAGCCGATCCGAGTAATAGAGCCAGGAGATGCTGCCGGTCACGAGCACCGAGGCCAGCAGGGTGTCGAGCAGCAGGCTGATCTGGCCCACGGACACGCCCAGCACCGCCGGCCCCAGACGCCTGAAAACAGCGATCACGCCCGGATCGCGCGGTTTGAAGCGCGGTCGCGGCAACAGCCCGAGCCGTGCCAGAAAGGGCAGTTGAAACGCCAGTTGCACCAGCCCGGCGACGAGCACGCCCCAGGCCAGCGCCAGGATCGGCGTCTCCAGCAACGGTGCCAGCCACAACGCACAGCCGATCAGGACGATGTTGAGCAGCGCCGGAGTGAAAGCCGGCACCCCGAAACGTTCATAGGTGTTGAGCAGGGCGCCGGCCAGCGCCGTGAGCGTGATGAAGAACAGATAGGGCAGGGTGAGCCGCAGCAGCATCGTGGCCAGCGCGAGTTGATCGGCGTCCGCGCCGAAGCCGGGCGCGAAGACCAGGATCAGCAGCGGTGCGGCCAGAATGCCGAGTCCGGTGATCAGGAGTAGCGCAGCAGCCAGTGTGCCTGTCAGGTCATCGACGAAGGACTTGAGCGCCGGCAGCCCCTGTCGCTCGCGATAGTCGTTGAGTACCGGCACCAGCGCCATCGAGAAGGCGCCCTCGGCGAACAGCCGGCGCGCGAAATTGGGGATCTTGAAGGCGACGAAGAAGGCATCGGTCGCCGCATCGGCGCCGAACACGCGCGCGATGGTCAGATCCCGCACGAATCCCAGAATACGCGACAACAGCGTTCCGCCGCCCACCTTGGCGAACGAGGCAACCAGCGAGGCCATGGATCGGAGGCGGCTCCAGACAGGAAAAGGCGCTGATTATAATTGACAATCGTGCTCCGATCCGAAATACTGCGTCGTCTAAAACCGCGTTCGGTGTGGCCCAAGCTGCTGGCCGACCCTCCACGCGGTTTCATCGTTTTTACCTCGACCGCGTCAGACATCGAATTCTCGGGAGACTCAGTTGGCTAATTCACCTCAAGCGCGCAAGCGCGCCCGTCAGGCGGAAGACCGTCGTCAGCGTAACATGGCTCAGCGCAGCACCCTGCGCACCTTCATCAAGAAGGTGATCAAGGCGATCCGCGCCGAAGACAAGGAAGCGGCCGTGCAGGCGTTCAAAGACGCCGTGCCGCGTATCGACCGCGCCGCGCGCAAGGGCCTGATCCACGCCAACAAGGCGGCGCGTCACAAGAGCCGTCTGAACGCCCACATCAAGGCCATGGCCTGATCGCGAAGACGCTCGTACTGAAGACACGAAAAACCGGCCTTGAGCCGGTTTTTTGTTGCCTGCAAATCGTGCTCAGGCCGTCTTTCGCGGACGATAAGCCAGGGCGAGCAGCAATGCACCCGCGAGCATCATCGGCAGCGACAGGATCTGCCCCATGGTCAGCCAGTCGAAGGCCAGATAGCCGATGTGGGCATCGGGTTCGCGCACGAATTCGACCAGGAAGCGGAAACCGCCGTAGCCCAGCAGGAACAGCCCCGAGACCGCCATCATCGGACGCGGACGGCTGGAGAAGATCCAGAGCACGGCGAACAGTACCAGTCCTTCGAGTGCAGCCTCGTAGAGCTGAGAGGCGTGCACGGCCGGACTCAGCAGGGCGTCGGCCGGCTGGTCGAGACACTGACGCGGAAAGCGCTCGCAGGAAAGTTGAAAACCCCAGGGCCACTCGGTGCGATGCCCCCAGAGTTCGCCATTGATGAAGTTGCCGATGCGCCCGGCCAGCAGTCCGGTCGGCACCAGGGGTGCGAGGAAGTCGCCGACCTGGAAGAAGTGCAGCCGATGACGGCGCGCAAACAGCCAGATCGCGACCATCACACCGATCAGCCCGCCATGGAAGGACATGCCGCCTTCCCAGACCTTGAGCAGATTCAGCGGATTGGTCAGGATCTGATCGAATCCGTAGAACAGCATGTAGCCGAGCCGTCCGCCGACGATGACGCCGAGGACGCCGTAGAAGATGAGGTCGTCGACCATCTCGGTCGTCCAGCCGGACTCGGGGCGGCGCGCGCGCCAGCGCCCGAGCCACCAGGCCAGCGCGAAGCCGATCAGATACATGAGGCCATACCAATGGACCTTGAGCGGGCCAAGGGCGAGGGCGACGGGGTCGATGTCGGGATAGGTCAGCATATGGTCGCGGATGGTATCACGGTGTCGTGGTGGTGAAGGAGTGGGCCAGGGCGGCGAAATCGAGGTCCGGCCGCTTGGGGAAGAACTGTCCTTCGAAGGCTCCGTTCCAGCGCACGCCGTCAGGCAGCTGGGGTGCGAGCCGGGAGCCGGGCGCGATCCCGGTGGGGTGCTGCGATGGCGGTCGTAGCCCTGAGACGCCACTGTAGCCGAAGAGTCCGTAGTTGGCTTCGGCGCCATAGGGACCGGAGCGGCCGAGGAGGGTGCGCCTGGTCGCCAGCTCATCAGCTGGAAGGTTCGGCGAGGATTTCCAGGGTTCGTCGAAGGCTTCGAACAGATGGATCTGCACGCCCGTGGTCCGCGACCAGGCGACGGCCTCGCGCACGAAGGCGCTCGCCAGGGCCGGGCTGAAATAGCGCCGAGCGATGGCCAGACCGCCGGCGTCGAGCCGCGCCCCGGAGGTATCGAGCCGGTCGGCGATCGCGGCGAAGGCCGTGTCCGGACGGATCGGCGCCCCATCCTCGACATAGCCGGGCAGATTGAAGGCGATGCCATCGGTGGGGTGGCCGATCTCGCCGATCATGATCTCGATCGGTCGCTCGCCGGCCAGTGTCCGGATCGTTCGTTCGAGCTGGCACCACTTCCGGCTGAGTTCGCCCTTATCGGGATCGAAATAGACCGACCACTGACCGCTTTGGGCAGCCGCTTCGACTGCCTCTGGACTGGGATAGAGGTTCTCCATCACGTAATCCGACTCCGCGAGCAGGGCGGCGACCTCGCGACCGAAGCGGGCGAGTGCCGGATCGTCCGCGTTCGGGTCGGCCAGCCGAAAGCGGTGTCCGCGCGCACCGAGCCGCAGATCGAGTCCGGCGAAAGCTGCGTTCGGCGCCATCTGCGCTCTGGCGTACTTCAGCATGGCGGTGATCTGTTCGGTCGGACTCGGCTGGCCGTCCGGCCCGCTCCAGGGCTGGGCGTATTCGTTGGAGAGGATCAGATGGGTGACGGTCCCCGGAAAGCGGGCGTTGGCGACCTGGGCCTGAGCGAGCGCGGACAGGATCGCGAAACGCATCCGGTCGTTCACCAGGGTGCCGGCGACCTGGATGTTGTCCACGCCGAGCTTGAGCGTCAGCAGACGCCGACCGGCCTGGGCGTTGATCTCAGCGGCGGCGAGTGCGATCTGAGCATTGGCGTCGCCGGCGAAGAACCCGGGATTGAGCCGCGCCTCCGGGTCGGTCGGACTCGTCGGTTCGAACAATGTCTGATGGATGGCGACCACGCGCAGATCCTGTCCGGGCGTGCCGGCTGTCTCGACCTGGAGGCGCTCAGGCGCGGGTCTGACATGGACGGCCGTCGGCGGAAAGAGAAAGACCACATCGGTGGTCTCGCATCTCTGATAGGGCATGGTCTCGCCGGGACGGAGTTCGAGGAGGCGGCGATCGGTCCAGAACGGCAGGGCGACATAGTCCTGCCCGTCGACCTGACGCCAGTAGCCGGCCTGAAAGCCCGTGCCATAGGTTGCGAGTGTCAGCGGCGCTCCGCCGGCGGCCCGTCGCAGGGCATCGAGCTGTCGATAGACCGAGGCCGCGTGATCGACGCCGCTGACGGTCTGGGGTGTGCGATCCTCGAAGAAACGTGTCTTGGTGTGGCTCCAGGCGACAGCGTCCTGTCCGCGCAGCGCCTCGGGCAGGAAGTCCAGCGAACCGGTCGCTGAGACGTCCTGAAGCCGTCCCGCCTCGTCGAAGGTCAGGCGCAGGGTCTGGGTCGCCGCCCACAGCGAGCGATCCGGGTTCTCGACGTCGATGCCGCCGACATAGCTGTTGAAGGCCGGCACATGGACGTCTCCTGGCGCATAGGGATTGTCCGTCCGCGCGCTCCAGTGTCCGACATAGGGCTGATAGGCCAGTCCCAGGATCGGCGTGTCCGCCGGCACGCCTCCGGTTGCAGCGAGACTCAGGGTAAGCAGCGCCATCGAGCGTCGAAGCCACATGCCGAGCCGCCGTCCCCGCTCAGTCCATGCGCGCCCTGGACGCCTTGTTGGGATTGCGCAGCAGCACATAGACCGCTCCGGTTCCGCCATCACGACGGGTCGCTGAACAGAAGGCCAGAACCTGATCATAGAGTCTGAGCCAGTAGTTGACCTTGCTCTTGAGCACGGGCGCCCGTCCGCTGGAACCATAACCCTTGCCGTGGATGATGCGCGCGCAACGCACCCGCCGATGCGTGCACTCGGTGAGGAATTCGGCCAGGATCTGACGCGCGTGCTCAGCCTGGATTCCATGCAGATCGACCTCCAGCCCGACCGGAAAGGCCCCACGCTGGAGATCGGCGAGCACCCGGTTCTGGACGCCGGGGCGCGCGAAGAGCAGATAGTCGTGGGTTGTGACTTCGGACTCGGCGAGTGCGACCCGCTCGTCACCCTCCGGCGCTTCGATCGGACGTGGACGCGGCACTGGCGGCGGGCGGCGGCGGAAGGGTTCGGCGCTCTCGAACGACAAAGGCTCGGCATCCTCGACCTGTTCGCGGAAGAGCTGACGGTCGGCGTCCTGGAGTGTGGGTTTCATCGGCTGGATTGGGGCTGTCTGGGCAGGCTTTGGGGGGCGAGTATAGCCGCCCCACGATCGGTCGACGATGTCGGGATGCCCGATCAGCGTCCGTAGAGTATGATCCTCGGCGATACCAAGAGACTCGCGAAAAAACGATGAAAATCCTTGTCAGTAACGACGACGGCTATCAGTCACCCGGTTTGATCGTATTGGCCGAGGCCCTGACGGCCCTGGGCGAGGTGGTCGTCGTGGCCCCGGAACGCGACCGCAGCGGAGCGAGCAACTCGCTCACGCTCGACCGACCGCTACGCGCCAAGCGCATGCCCAACGGTTTCATCCAGGTCGACGGCACACCGACCGACTGTGTGCATCTGGCGCTCACCGGATTGCCCTCGATCGAGCCGGACATCGTAGTCTCCGGCATCAATCATGGCCAGAATCTGGGTGACGACGTGCTCTACTCGGGCACGGTCGCCGCCGCCACCGAGGGGCGCTTCCTGGGACTGCCCTCGATCGCCGTCTCCATGGCTTCGAGTGCGCCCCGGCACCTCGACACCGCCGCGCGCGTGGCGGTCCAGTTGGTCGAGCGTCTGCGTCAGAACCCGCTCGAATCCAGCATCATCCTCAACGTCAATGTTCCCGATCGCCCTTATGCCGAACTCGCGGGCTTCAAGGCCACGCGGCTGGGCCATCGGCACAAGGCCGAACCGATCGTCGAGGCGCGCGACCCGCGCGGTCAGCCGATCTACTGGATCGGGCCGGCCGGCCCCGAACAGGATGCCGGACCCGGCACGGACTTCGACGCCGTGCGCTCGGGCTTCGTCTCGATCACGCCGCTACAGGTCGACCTGACCCGGCATTCCGCCCTGGAGTCGCTCGGTTCCTGGCTGACCGGATGCGTGTAATGACCGAGACCCTGCTCGATCCGGGGATCGGCATGACCTCCAGACGCACGCGCGAGCGCCTGATCCAGCGTTTGATGGACGCCGGCATCGACTCGCCCGAGGTGCTGCGCGTGATGCGCGCGCTGCCGCGTCATCTGTTCGTCGACGAGGCGCTCGCCAGTCGTGCCTACGAGGATTCGGCGTTGCCGATCGGACATGGCCAGACCCTCTCCCAGCCCTATACCGTTGCGCGCATGACCCAGGCGCTGCTGGAGCACGGCACACCCGACACCGTGCTGGAGATCGGCACCGGCTCAGGGTTCCAGACCGCCGTTCTGGCTTCGCTGGTGCGGCGCGTCTACACCGTCGAGCGTGTCGGCGAGCTGTTCGAGCGCGCCCAGGAGCGGCTCGGCGCGCTGAAGATGCGCAATGTCCGCTATCGCCACGGCGACGGCGCCCAGGGCTGGCCCGAGTACGCGCCCTATCAGGCCATCATGGTGACCGCCGCACCGCGCGGCATACCACGCTTGCTCGCCGAGCAGCTCGCCCCGGGCGGCATCATGGTGCTGCCGATCGGCGAGGGGCCGCGTCAGAGCCTGGTGCGGCTGGTGCGTCACGCACGCGGCGGCTTCGGTCACGAGATCCTGGAACCGGCCAGCTTCGTGCCCTTGCTGGCTGGAGTCGCCTGAAGCCGGGGCGCACCGACCGATACGCTTGGGAGTCCCGATTGGGATGATGGGAGTCTTGATCTGACCTTGTTCCAGCTGCGATCGACCCCAACCATGAAGCGTGACGCGCTGGACGACACGCGGATGCCGGTCGTCTCGTCGCTGCTGGGTCTGGCCCTGACGCTGCTGATCGCCGGTTGTGCCTCCAAATCATCGGAGTCGCTCCATGGCCGGTACTGGTCCGGTCCGGTGCCCGATGGCTACTATCTGATCCGAAGCGGCGACAGCCTCGGTCTGATCGCCCAGCGACTCGGTGTCAGTCAGCGTCGACTCGTGCGCTGGAATCGGCTGGAACCGCCTTACACCATCTATGCCGATACCCTGTTGCGGATCGCGCCGCCGGATGTTCGTTCGTCTAAGGGGGTGCGCAAGCCGCCGGCACCGCTCCTCGCGGAAGCGCCGCAGCCGGCCGCCCCGAGCGAGGCGTCCACGCCGACCGACAGGCCTGAAGCGGGTCGGACTCCCGTGAACCGGACCGTCGAGCAGACGACCAAGACCGAACCGCCTCAGGCGACCAAGGCCGCCAAACCGCGGGCCGGATCGCGTCCCGCCGCCAGGACGCCGACACGCGAGGGGCCGGGTAGCCGGCGCGGACCCTCGGGCGTGGACTGGGAATGGCCGCTCACCGGCCCGCTGGTGCAGACCTACAGCGAGCGCGATCGTACCCGACATGCGATCCGCATCGGCGGTCGGTCGGGAGATCAGGTCAAGGCCGCTGCTGAGGGGCAGGTCGTCTACAGCGGGAGTGGACTCAAGGGATACGGCAACCTTATCATCATCAAACACAGTGAAAAGTATCTGAGCGCGTATGGCTTCAACCGCCGGCTGTTGGTCACGGAGGGCGAGCGTGTGAATCAGGGGCAGGTCGTGGCCGAGGTCGGGCAGGGCGCGGATGGCGCCTATCTGCTGCATTTCGAGGTTCGTCGTCATGGTCAGGCCGTTGACCCGATCCTCTATCTGCCCGCGCGCCCTTGAACAGTTCGTCCCGCGCGCCGGAGGATGTGGATGTCGAGCGCCAAAGACCGCGAGACCCCTGACAATCTGTCTGAGATCGATAGCGAATCCTTGCCGCTGTTGGATGGGGATTCGGACTCCGTCGCTTCCGATGACTCCGACTCGGAGGATCTCAAGCTGCTCGACGGCGACTCGTCGAGCGTTACTGGGGAGCGCCCTATCGAGGCATCCGAGGCCGATTTCGATGCCACCCGGATCTATCTCAACGAGATCGGTGAGTCCAGGCTCCTGACCGCCGAGGAGGAGATCCGGTTCGCCCGCCTCGCCCAGGCCGGCGACAACGCGGCGCGTCAGCGCATGATCGTGTGCAACCTGCGGCTGGTGGTCAAGATCGCGCGCCGCTATCTCAATCGCGGTCTGCCGCTGCTGGATCTGATCGAGGAAGGCAATCTCGGGCTGATCCGGGCGGTCGAGAAGTTCGACCCTGAGCGCGGCTTTCGCTTCTCGACCTATGCGACCTGGTGGATCCGCCAGACCATCGAGCGCGCCATCATGAACCAGACGCGCACGGTGCGCCTGCCCATCCATGTGGTCAAGGAGATCAACATCTATCTCAAGGCCTCGCGCCAGCTCGCGCAGAGCCTGGACCACGACCCGACCTCCGAGGACATCGCCCAGCTGCTCGACCGTCCGATCAACGAGGTCAAACGGATGCTGGGTCTCAACGAGCGCATCACCTCGGTCGACACGCCCTACAGCAAGGACGCCGACAAGCCCCTGGTCGACATGCTCCAGGACGACGGTTCCAGCGACCCCACCGAGCGCATCCAGGACGACGACATCCACGTCAACATCGAGCACTGGCTCGGTCTGCTCAACGACAAGCAGCGCGAGGTGGTCGAGCGCCGTTTCGGTCTGCACGGCCATGAGAACTCGACGCTCGAAAGTGTCGCGCGCGAGCTGGGCGTCACCCGCGAACGTGTGCGTCAGATCCAGATGGACGCGCTGCGCCGGCTGCGTGATATCCTCGAAAGCGAAGGGTTTTCGGTCGAGTCTTTCTTCAAATAAGCATTGACGATTCGCGGGTTGACTTTCGATACGCGATCCATTGAGATTCGTCAATCGACGCCGCCGGATCGCGGTCGACTCGGTCCGGGCCGGATGGCCTCCTTGCCTTCATGTTGTGTCCAACGGTTTCGGGAGGGTCCATGCAAGCCAGTCTGGAGCAGAAGTACAACTTCGAGATCGTGCGCTGGTTCACGATCATGGCTGTGGTCTATCTGGTGCTGGGCGCGGCCTTCGGCGTCTACATCGCCTCGGAGCTGGCCTGGCCGTTCCTGAACTTCGACAGTCCCTATCTCTCCTTCGGGCGGCTGCGGCCGCTGCACACCAACACCGTCATCTTCGCCTTCGGCGGCTGTACTCTGATGGCCACCGCTTTCTACTCGGTCCAGCGCACCTGCGGGGTGCGGCTCTGGAGCGACAAGCTGGCGCGCTTCACCTTCTGGGGTTGGAACGCGGTCATCGTGCTGGCGGTGCTGACGCTCCCCCTGGGGCTGACCCAGTCGAAGGAATACGCCGAGCTGGAATGGCCGATCGATATCCTGATCGCCGTCGTCTGGCTGGCCTTCACCTTCAACTTCATCATGACCATCGCCAACCGGAAGTCCTCGCACATCTATGTGTCGAACTGGTTCTTCCTCGGCATGATGATCATGATCGTCTATCTGCATGTCGTGAACAGCCTGGCGATCCCGGTCGGACTCTTCAAGTCCTACTCGATCTTCTCCGGGGTGCAGGACGCCATGATCCAGTGGTGGTGGGGTCACAATGCGGTCGGCTTCTATCTGACCGCCGGCTTCCTCGGCATCATGTATTACTTCGTGCCCAAGCAGGCGGGGCGTCCGGTCTATTCCTACCGGCTGTCGGTGATCCACTTCTGGGCGCTGATGTTCGGCTATGTCTGGCTCGGCGCGCATCATCTGCAATACACGGCGCTACCGGACTGGACCGGCTCGCTGGGAGCGGCGATCTCGCTGGCAATGATCATCCCGTCCTGGGGCGGCGCGGTGAACGGCATGATGACGCTGTCCGGCGCCTGGGACCGGCTGCGCACCGACTATGTGCTGCGCTTCCTGATCATGGCGCTGGCCTTCTATGCCATGTCGACCTTCGAGGGGCCGGTGATGGCGCTCAAGAGCGTCAACGCGCTCTCGCATTACACCGACTGGACCATCGGCCATGTGCACTCGGGCGCGCTCGGCTGGGTGGCCGGGATCTCGATCGGCGCCATCTACCATCTGATGACGCGGCTCTATCACACCGAGATGTTCTCCGAGCGCCTGATCAACCTGCATTTCTGGACCGCGACCATCGGCACCGTGATCTACATCGTCGCCATGTGGGTGTCCGGGATCATGCAGGGGTTGATGTGGCGCGCCTATGACGAGTACGGCACCCTGGCCTATACCTTCGTCGAGTCGGTCGATGCCATGCATCCCTATTACGCCATGCGCGCCGTCGGCGGCATGCTGTTCCTGTTCGGCGCGGCGGTGATGCTGTTCAACGTGCTCATGACCGTGCGCAAATCCGTCGTCGAGGGTCGCCTGCAACAGGCGCGCGCCCTCCCGGCCATGGCCTGAAGCGGGAGACCGAACACATGAGCAATAGACCCAAGGTTCGTGTCAAGAGCATTCAGGAATGGATGGAGGTCAACATCTGGGCCCTGCTGATCGCCACCGCGCTGGTGCTTTCGGTGGGCGGACTGGTCGAGATCGTGCCCCTGTTCTATCTGAAGGGCACGATGGAGCACAACGCTTTCCCCGAGATCGTCTGGGACAAAGCGGGCAAGGAACCCATCGTCACGTTCGATGAGACCGGCAAGGAGCAGTGGAACTGGCAGCCGGGCGACGGGGTGCGTCCCTACACGGCGCTGGAGCTGGCCGGACGCGACATCTATCAGCGCGAGGGCTGCTATCTCTGTCATTCGCAGATGATCCGGCCCTTCCGCGACGAGAAGGAGCGCTACGGGCATTATTCGCTTGCCTCCGAATCCATGTTCGACCATCCCTTCCAATGGGGCTCGAAGCGGACCGGCCCGGATCTGGCGCGCGTCGGCGGCAAGTATTCCGACGACTGGCAGCGCCGGCATCTGTACGATCCGCGTTCGTTGGTGCCTGAGTCGGTGATGCCCAGCTATCCCTGGCTCGACGAGACGGCGGCTGATCCGGACATGTCGCTGCGGGTGTTCGGCTTCACGCTCTGGCCGGCCGGCACCGGCTCGCGGATGCAGCGTCACATGCGGGGAATGCAACAGGTCGGCGTGCCCTATACGGAGGCCGACATCGCCGCCGCCGAGTTCCTGCTCGACGGCAAGACCGAGATGGACGCCCTGGTGGCCTATCTCCAGGTGCTCGGCACCATGGTCAAGCTCGATGACGCCAAGGCCTATCGTGAATAGCCTCATCGAGTATTTCGCGACCGACTGGGAGGCGATGACGGTCAACGACTGGATCGGCACCATCCTGACCGTCGTTATCTTCCTGCTGATGATCCTGGCCTATTTTCAGGTCTTTCGTCCCAAGAACCGGGAGTCGCTCGAATCCAGGAAGCACATCCCGTTCGAGGACGAGGACGACGCGCCCTCCGGAGATCACGATGGCCGACCATAATCCCTTTCCAGGCGAGAACAACACTGGGCATGTCTGGGACGACAACATCCGCGAGCTGAAAAATCCGCCGCCGCGCTGGTGGATGCAGGGGTTCTGGCTGTCGATCCTGTGGGTCATCGGCTATTCGATCCTCTATCCGACCTGGCCGGTCGGTGACGAGCCGACGCCCGGCGTCCTCGGCTGGAGCCAGATCAAAGAATACGAACAGGGCGTCGAGCGTATCGAGGCCAAGCGCGCTCAGTTCGAGGATCGGATTCGCGATATGACAGCCGATCAGATCCTGGCCGATCCGGGGTTGAAGCAATACACATTAGCCTCGGCCAAGGTGCTGTTCGGCGACAACTGCGCGGCCTGTCACGGCAGCGGCGGGCAGGGCAATCCGGGCTATCCGGTGCTCGCCGACGACGACTGGCTCTATGGCGGCACCACGGCCAAGCTCACCGAGACCATCACGGGCGGGCGTCAGTCGCTGATGCCGGCGCACAAGACCATGCTCACCGAGCCGGAGGTCGATACGCTCGCGCACTGGGCGGTCGCGATGGCGGAGACCGGCGGCGAGGGCGGCAGCGAGGCCGGCTGGAACCTGTTCCGGACCAAGGGGTGCGTGGCCTGTCATGGTCAGACCGCGAATGGGCATGTGGTCGACCTGCCCAATGGCGATTTCATCGGCGTGGGGGCGGCGAATCTGCGCGACGGCATCTGGCGTTTCGAGCCGGGCGGCTATGAGAGCGCGCGTCACACCATCCTGTATGGCGTCAATCAGAAAGACGCCCCCGAAAGCCGAAGCGCCGTGATGCCCGCTTTTGCCGAGCCGGCAGGCAAACTCAGCGCGCAGGACATCAAAAAGCTGGTCGTCTATGTCCATTCGCTCGGTGGCGGGATGTGACGTCTGGATGTGACCCAATTGAATACCGATCCTGAATCGACCGCGCCGGTCTCGGTCGACGCGCTCTATGCCGAGGCCGACGATTGGCATGTCAATGCCGGCGGCCAGACCATCCATGCCAAGCGGATACCCGGTCGCTGGCGCACCATCAAGTGGGCCATGGCCTCGGTGTGGCTGATCTATCTGCTCGGTCCCTATCTGCGCTGGGACGACCGGCAGGCGGTGCTGTTCGACATCCCGAATCGCCAATACCATCTGTTCTCGGTCACGGTGCTGCCGCAGGACTTCTGGATGCTGTCGCTGCTGCTGCTGTTCTTCGCCATCCTGCTGGCGGTGATGACGGCGCTCGTCGGGCGCGTCTGGTGCGGGTTCTTCTGCTTCCAGACCGTTTGGACCGATGTCTTCACCTGGATCGAGGAGCGGCTGGAGGGTCCGCCGGCGGCGCGTCGCAAGCTCGACGCGGCGCCGATGAGTCGCGAAAAGCTCAAACTGCGCGCGATCAAGCATGGTCTGTGGCTCCTGATCGGCTTTCTGACCGGATTCAGCTTCGTGGCCTGGTTCACCGACGCGCCGACGCTGTGGTGGACTTTCTTCACCGGTCAGGCCAATGGCGCGGCCTATGTCACGGTCGCGCTCTTCACGGCCGGTACCTATGTCCTGGCCGGATTCCTGCGCGAGCAGACCTGTTTCTGGCTCTGTCCCTATGCGCGCATCCAGGGCGTGATGCTCGACCGCTCGACCATCGTGCCGACCTATGACGAGCGGCGCGGCGAGCCGCGCGGTCGGGTCAAGCGCGAGGATGAAGGCGAGCGAACGACGGGCGATTGCGTCGACTGCAATCAGTGTGTGGCGGTCTGTCCGACCGGGGTCGACATCCGGCGCGGTCAGCAGGAGGGCTGCATCACCTGTGCGCTCTGTCTCGATGCCTGCGATCAGGTCATGGACAAGGTCGGTCGGCCGCGCGGGCTCATCCGCTATGCCTCGCTGGATGAACTCGAAGGACGTCGCACCAGCCCGTTGTGGCTCAGGCCGCGGGTCTGGGTCTATGTCCTCATCCTGGGGCTGTCGCTGTCCGGCATCCTCTATGGCCTGACTTCGCTCGACCCGCTCGAACTGCGGGTGCTGCACGAACGCGCGCCGCTGTTTGTGCTCCAGAGCGATGGCTCGATCCAGAACAAATACACCCTCAAGATTCTCAACAAGACCCATGAGCCGCTGGCCGTGACGATCCGCGCTACGGGGCATGAGTCACTGACGCTCGCCGGTGCCGAACAACCGATCGCGACGGCACCGGGCGGCGTGACGCCGGCGACCGTTTTCGTCCGCATTCCGCGCCAGGCGCTCGAGGCCGAACAGCAGCCGATCGTCTTTCGAATCGAGGCCGAGCGAACGACGGGCGAGCCGGCCGTGACCGAGCGTGAGAGCGTCTTCGTCGGCCCCAGACCGCGCTCCGATTGAGCGGCGGAAACTCTCAGCCACACGAGGCCCAGCACCGATGATGACCCACATCCAAGCCCGTCTCCAGGCTCATCTCCAGCCCAACGCGGCCCTGCGCAATCCCTGGGTGCTCGGCTGGATCGGGCTCATCGTCGCGGTGCTGGCCGTCAATCTGGTCATGGTCTATCTGGCCTTCGCGACCAATCCGGGGCTGGTCAACGCCGATTACTACGAGCGTGGGCGGAACTATGAGCGCACCGTCCTGACCCGTCAGGCACGCGATCCGGGCTGGCTGATCCGGGCCGACATCCCGGCGTCGCTGCACGCCGGTCAGACCGAGTTCATCCGCGTCTTCTTCGTCGACAAAGCCGGTCAGCCGGTCGATCCCGAGGCCGTGACCTTCCACGCCTACCGGCCCTCGGATGCCGCGCGCGACTTCACCCTGACCATGAACCGTGAGGATCGCGGGCGCTATGTGGTGGAGACCGCCTTTCCGCTGAAAGGCGTGTGGGACACGCTCATCAGTGCACGTCTGGGTGAGGACGAGTTCAGCGTCAGCGAGCGTCTCACGGTCGGGGCGCGCTAGCGGGTGGAGGAAGAGCACTGTTTTCACTGCGGTCTGCCGATCGCCGCCGGTGCGCGCGAGACGGCTGAGATCGCCGGCACCGAGTGCGCCTTCTGCTGCACCGGCTGCAAGTCGGTCTGTCTGGCCATCCATGCGGCGGGGCTGGAAGGCTTCTACCGCCGCACGCCTGAAGGCGCCCTGCTCGGTCCGCCGCCCGAGCCGCCCAAGAATCTCACCCTCTTCGATCTGGACGCGGTGCAGGAGGAATTCACCGACGTCGCTGCCGAGGACCGCGAGATCAATCTGCTGGTCGAGGGTATCCACTGCGCGGCCTGTGTCTGGCTGATCGAGCGCGGACTTCAGTCGCTCCCCGGCGTCGAGGAGGCACGGGTCAATCTCACCGGACGCCGGTTGCGGGTACGCTGGGACAACGGACGGCTCCAGCTTTCGCGCATCCTGCGTCGGCTGGCCGATCTGGGCTATGCCGCCACGCCCTTCGATCCGGATGCCTCCGAAGGCGCCATCGCGCGCGAAAATCGCGCCCTGTTGTTCCGGCTCGCCTGGGCCGGATTCGCCATGATGAACCTGCTGTGGATCTCGATCGCGCTCTACAGCGGGGCGGACCAGGGCGAGTTCCGCGAACTCTTCCACTGGCTCGGCTTCCTGCTCGCTACGCCGACCATCCTCTATTCGGGCGCGCCCTTCTACCGGGGCGCCTGGTCGGGGCTACGTTCGGGCCATCTGAGCATGGATCTGCCGATCGCTATCGGGGTCAGTGTCACCTATGGCTATTCGCTCTATGTGACGCTCGGCGGCTCCGAGATCGGCGCGGTCTACTGGGACACAGTGGTCAACTTTCTGTTCGTGATCCTGGTCGGGCGCTATCTGGAGGCGATCTCGCGCCGACGCGCGGTGGCGGCCACCCAACGGCTGTTCGATCTTCAACCCAGGGTCGCGACCCGACTCCAGGACGACGGCGGCGAGACGGTCGTGCCGATCCGCTCGCTCGTCGTCGGTGAACGGGTGCTGGTGCGTCCCGGCGAGCGCATCCCGGTCGATGGCGAGATCCTGGACGGAGGCAGCGGTGTGGACGAGTCGATGCTGACCGGCGAGTCGCGCCCGGTCCCCAAAACGGCGGGCGATCGGGTCTCGGCCGGCACCATCAATGGGGCAGGGGTGCTCCGGGTCCGGGTCACGGGGCTGCTCGCCGAGACCACGCTCGGGCGCATCATCCGGCTGGTCGAGGAGGCGCAGGCGAGTCGTGCGCCCATCCAGCGTCTGGCCGATCGCATCGTGCCCTGGTTCGTCGCCGCGACCCTGGGGCTGGCGGCGCTGACCTTCGTGCTCTGGGTCCAGGTCGATCTGGAGCGCGCACTGACCGCGGCCACCGCCGTGCTCATCATCACCTGTCCCTGCGCCTTTGGACTGGCCACGCCGATGGCGATCGCGGTCGCTTCCGGCGTGGGCGCGGCACGCGGCATCCTGATCAAGAACGGGGCGGTGCTGGAGCGGCTGTCGAGCATCCGCCATCTGGTCTTCGACAAGACCGGCACCCTGACCGAGGGGCGCCCGGCCGTGGTGGCGATCGCCGGGGCTGGAGCCGATTGGCGCCCGCTCGACCCCGAATCGCCGGTGCTGACCGACGAACAGCGCGCCGACCTGCGTCTGATCGGCGCGCTGGAGCGACTGTCTGAGCATCCGGCGGCGACGGCGGTGCTGGATCTATGCGAACGAGCCGGGATCGATCCGGGTGGCCTGACGGTGGAAGCGGTCGAGGTCGAACCGGGCCTGGGCATCGCCGGGCGGGTCGCGGGCCGCGCCTTGGTCATCGGCCGCGCGGAATGGCTCACGTGTCAGGGGATCGCGCTGCCATCCGATCCCGAGTCGAACACGGAACCGGACAGCCGGATTCTCTGCGCCATCGACGGCCGTCTGACCCTGCGGTTGGGGGTGGCGGATCAGCTGCGTCCAGGCGCTGAATCAGTCGTTGCGCGTCTGCGCGCTCAGGGACTTCGCGTCACACTGCTGACCGGCGACCGGCGTACGGCCGCCGAACGCATCGCCGGACGGCTCGGTTCGATCGAACTGATCGCTGAGGTATTACCTGAGGACAAGGATCGCGTCATCGACGACCTCCAGCGTGCCGGCGAGCCTGTCGCCATGGTCGGCGACGGCGTCAACGACGCCCCGGCCCTGGTGCGCGCCGATGTCGGTATCGCCATGGGCAGCGGCACCGATGTCTCCATCGCCAGCGCCGATATCGTGCTCATGTCGAGCGAGCTGGAGCGGGTGCTGGAAGCGTCCGAGCTCTCGCGCCGCACCCTGACCACCATCCGCCAGAACATCGCGCTATCGATCCTCTACAATCTGGTCATGGTGCCGCTGGCCATGGCCGGCGTCGTCACACCGCTGATCGCGGCCGTCTCCATGCCGCTGAGCAGTCTGGCCGTGATCGGCAACTCGGCGCGTCTCGGCGCGCGCTTCAAGTCCTCCGATTCGCATCATCCAACACGCTGAGCGTCTCACGATGGAAGTCATCTATGGTCTGATCCCCGGAATGCTGGTTCTGGGGCTCGCGGCGGTCGCCGTGCTGTTCTGGGCGGCGCGTAGCGGTCAGTTCGACGATCTGGAAGGCGACGGGCAGCGTCTCCTGCTCGATGAAGACGAGGTCCAGGATCGCGACTCGAGCGACTCTCATCGCCAGTCCGGCGCCGGGTCCGAGACCCGCCCCGATGGCCAGTCGCCCGATTGAAGCCAATCAGATGCACGCCTGCAACGGGGCGGCTACAATCATAAGTGTCATAACAGGGAGCGCATTGAACCAGGAACCCCATTTTGTTTCCAATCAAGCCGGTGGCTCCCATGTGGAAGAATCTCACCATCCGCGCCCGGCTCGCCGTCACAGCCATCCCGGGTATCCTGCTGATCGGTGCCGCGCTGGTCCTGATCGCCTATCTCACGGCGTCTTCCATGGTCGAAACGCTCGTACATCAGACGTTGCTCACCAAGGTCGATGGCGATCTGCGCGCCACCAGGCTCTATCTCTCGCGTGACTTCGGTCAACTGAGTCTCCAGAGCGGCAAGCTGGTCGACGCCCAGGGTCGCTCGGTCGAGGGAAACACAGCGATGCCCGATGCCATCAGCCGTGACCTGGGTCTGCTCTTCAGTCTCTTTGCCCGTGATGGCGCGAACTTCGTCCGGGTTGCCACCAGTGTGCGCACTGCTGACGGGCAGCGTCAGCTCGGTACCCGGCTCGGCGCGTCGAGCGCGGCCCATGATCCACTGATGCAGGGCGAGCGCTATGTGGGCGAATCCGATGTGTTGGGTGAGCCGCACCTGACGGCCTATGAACCCGTGTTCGATGCAGCCGGTCAGGTGGTCGGCGCCTTCGGACTCGGCATCCCCAAGACACAGGCTGTAGCCATCGTCGCCAGGGGCATGGCCGAGATGGTGCTTGGGATGAGCGTGGCGCTCCTGGTAGTGGTCGCCGTCGGTATCCTGGGTATCCTTGGAATAGCGCGTATGATCACCGGCCCTATCCGTCAGGTCACAGCCAGCTTGCGTGAAATCGCCGAAGGCGAGGGTGATCTCAGGCAGCGACTGAACGCCGAGGGCAACAACGAGCTGGCCGAGTTGGCGCGAACCTTCAACCGCTTCGTCGAACGCATCCACGAGATGGTCAAGGAGAGCGCCGGTGTCTCGACGCATCTGGCCTCGGCGGCCGAGGAGCTGTCGCTTACCAGTGGCGAGACCAGCGAACAGGTGCGCATGCAGCTCTCCGAGACCGATCAGGTCGCCACCGCCATCCATGAGATGACGGCCACGGTCGAGGAGGTCGCGCGCCATGCCGCCGATGCCGCACGCGCCGCCCAGGAAACCGACCGCGAGGCTGAGGCCGGTTCCCAGGTCGTCGAGCAGGCTATCGTCGCCATCGAGGCGCTCGCCAGTGAAGTCGAGTCCGCCGGCCAGGTCATCGCCCGCCTGTCGGACGACAGCCGCGAAATCGGTGCCGTGCTCGACGTGATCCGCGGCGTGGCGGCCCAGACCAATCTGCTGGCCCTGAACGCCGCGATCGAGGCCGCGCGCGCCGGTGAGCAGGGGCGCGGCTTCGCCGTGGTCGCCGACGAGGTGCGGACGTTGGCCAGTCGCACTCAGGATTCGATCCAGGACATCCAGGGCAAGATCGAGCGCGTACAGTCCGGTTCGGCCGGGGCGGTGGCCGTCATGGATCAGGGGCGCGTCCGGGCCGGCGAGGGCGTGGCCCAGGCGCGTCAGGCCGGTGCGTCACTGCGGGCCATCGCCGCCGCCATCGCCCGCATCAATGACATGAACACCCAGATCGCGAGTGCGGCCGAGGAACAATCGGCCGTGGCCGAAGAGATCAACCGCAACATCCAGTCGCTGTCCCAGAGTGTTGGGCAGATCGCGGATGGGGCGACACAGGCGGCCGCCGCCAGCGGCGAACTGGCCAGGCTTGCGGCGAGTCTTCAGAATAGCTCGGGGCGATTCAAGATATGATTTCAACTCAGCTGTCGCGAATGATCGCTCGTACAGGAGGATGCCATCCATGCTGACCAATGACGAACGCCGGGGATTCCGGCGTCTGGAGACCGAGACCGATGTCACCATCACCCGCCTCACGACGGGTGAGTCCATGACCGCCAGCCTGATCAACCTGAGTGCCTCGGGATGCGCCTTTCGCTCCGATCGGCCGATCGCGCCGGATGAAGACCTGGAGATCCTGGTCCTCAGTCCGAACCCGAAGATCGAGCCGTTGCGTCGGCGCGCGCGCGTGGCCCGCGTGACCCAGGATGATGAGGGGCGGCTGATCGCGGTCGAGTTCGTGCTCGATCAGGATTGAGGACTCGCGCGCGTTCGTGCCTGTCGTGTCCGCTTGCAACCAGTCCTGCCATGCGTCACTTCTATTTCAGCCTGAACATTTCGCGCACCGAGTATCTGCGTTATTACCAGGGTTCGGCGGCGCGCGTGGTCGTGCGCGCCCATGACGGGCGCACACTGTCCATTCCGGCGATCAACCTGCGTCAGTTCGTCACCCATGCCGGTATCCAGGGTCGGTTCCGCGCCACGATCGATCAGAACAATCGACTGGTCTCACTGGAGCACCAAGTGGGTATTGTATGAACTCAACCCGGATGGAGTAGGCGTCCCATCCATCGGTCGGTCACTCGGAGAGTCTGGCTAGATCCGGCTCCATTGATCAACCTCCATCGCATTACTGGAGCCGCGAACGTGTCCTGTCGCATCGAAATCCTGCAAATGAACCCCCTGGTCGGTGACGTGGCCGGCAATGCCGAGCGTCTGATCGCGGCGGCCCGGCGCGCGCACGCATCGGGCATCGATCTGCTGGTCTGCCCCGAACTGGCCCTGACCGGCTATCCGCCCGAGGATCTGCTGCTGCGACCCGAGTTCATCGCACGGGTCGAGACGGCGCTGGAGCGCCTCCAGTCGGAGATCCGGGGAATCACCCTGGTGTTCGGCTATCCGCGCGCCTCGGTCGGCGGACTGTTCAACGTCGCCGGCGTGATCCGCGACGGCACCCTGATCGCCGAGTACGCCAAACAGCATCTGCCCAACTACAGCGTCTTCGACGAAAAGCGTTACTTCCAGCCCGGAACGGGCGCGACTGTGTTCGAGCAGTGCGGGCTGCGTTTCGGTCTGAGCGTCTGCGAGGATATCTGGTGGGAGGAACCGACCCGCGAGGCCGCCGAGGCCGGCGCTCAGGTGCTGCTCAATCTCAACGCCTCGCCCTTCCACGGCGGCAAGATCGCCGAGCGTGAGGCGCTGGTGGCGCGGCGCGCGCGCGCCCATGGCCTGACCATCCTCTATGCCAATCTGGTCGGCGGTCAGGATGAACTGGTGTTCGATGGAGCCTCCTTCGTCGTCGATCCCGATGGCCGGATCACGCACCGCGCGGGCCTGTTCACCGAAACGACGCTCGCCCTCAAGCTCGATGCCGATGGGGTTCCAGTCAGGGCGGGCACCGAACCACTCACAGACTGGCCCGGCGAGGAGGAAACGATCTACGAGGCTCTGGTGCTGGGCGTGCGCGACTATGTGCGCAAGAACGGTTTCGAGGGTGCGGTGCTGGGACTCTCCGGCGGGATCGACTCGGCCCTGACCCTGGCCATCGCCGTGGACGCACTCGGCGCCGATCGGGTCGAGGCCGTGCTCATGCCCTCACGTTACACGGCTGACATGAGCAACGAGGATGCGCTCGAACAGGCCCGACGGCTGGGTGTTTCGACCCGCGTCATCCCGATCGAGCCGGCCTTCCACGCCTTTCTCGACATGCTCGAACCCGTCTTCGCCGGTCAGCCGGTGGACGTCACCGAGGAGAACATCCAGGCGCGCTGTCGCGGCATCATCCTCATGGCCATCAGCAACAAATCCGGGCGCATCCTGCTGACCACGGGCAACAAGAGCGAGATGGCCGTCGGCTATGCCACGCTCTATGGTGACATGGCCGGCGGTTTCGCGCCGATCAAGGACGTGCCCAAGATGCTGGTCTACCGGCTGGCGCGCTATCGCAACGGCCGCTCGCCCGTGATCCCGGAGCGGGTGATCGAGCGCGCACCCTCGGCCGAGCTGCGCCCCGATCAGACCGATCAGGACAGTCTGCCGCCCTATGATCTGCTCGATGCCATCCTCAAGCGCTATATCGAGGACGACGAGAGTGTGGAGGACATCGTGGCTCAAGGCTATCCGGCCGATGTCGTCCGGCGCGTGGCGCGGCTGGTCGATCGCAACGAATACAAGCGCCGTCAGGCGCCGCCCGGCGTGCGCATCTCACGCCGGGCCTTCGGGCGTGACCGGCGCTATCCGATCACCAGCGGTTTTTAGGGGGCGGCGGCGTCGCATGTCCCCCGGCGCTGTTCATCCCTCCAAGGTCCACTTATACTGATCCGTGATTGATTCAGCGGATACGGCTTAACGGGAGAGCTGCATGAAAAAGGTCGAAGCGATCATCAAACCCTTCAAGCTGGACGACGTGCGCGAGGCGCTGTCGGCGGCCGGCATCACGGGCATGACGGCGATCGAGGTCAAGGGCTTCGGCCGTCAAAAGGGCCACACCGAACTCTATCGGGGCGCGGAGTACGTGGTCGACTTTCTGCCCAAGGTCAAGATCGAGCTGGTGCTGGCCGACGATCAGGTCGAGGAGTGCATCAATGCCATCACCACAGCCGCGCGCACCGGCAAGATCGGTGATGGCAAGATCTTCGTCTCGGATGTGACGCGCGTGGTGCGCATCCGCACCGGCGAGGAGAACGAGGCGGCGATCTGAGCCTCAGTTCTCGTCGAGCTGGAGATAGTCCCAGAGCCGGCGCGCCAGATCCACCTTTTCGGGTCGGACCTCGTCGGCGATGAAGCGCCCTTCCTGGCGGTTGAGGTCGAGCACCCGCTTGGCGTCGGCCGCCAGATCGTCCTTGCCGAGTGCGCGATAGGCGTCGATCAGCACTTCGAGCGCATCGTCCACGGCGCTGGTGCGCTGATAGTGCTGGATGACGTGGTTGGCGCGATTGGCCGCGGCCAGATAGGCGCCGCGCTTCATGTAGTAGCGCGCGACATGGACCTCGTTCATGGCCAGATTGCTGCGCAGATAGACCATGCGCTGGCGCGCGTCCTCGGCGTACTTGCTGTTCGGGAAGCGCTCGACCAGGATCGCGAAATCCTTGAAGGCGTCGAGCGCCGAGCCCGGATCGCGCTGCGAGGCGTCGGTCGGGATGAAGCGGTCGAGGAAGCCGATGCTGCGGTTGTAGTTGACGATGCCCTTCAGATAGTAGGCATAGTCGACATAGGGGTTCTGAGGATAGAGTTTGATGAAACGGTCGGCGGCGGCGAGCGCGTCCTCGGGTTCCTCGGCCCGATAATGGGCGTAGGCGACATCCAGCTGCGCCTGCATGGCATAGCGCCCGAAGGGATAGCGAGCCTCGAGCTTCTGATAGAGTTCGATGGCGTGCTCGTAGGAACCGGCGTCGAGTTCGGTCGCGGCCTCGGAATAGAGCTTGGAGGCGCTCCAACCCTCGGTTTCATCGATCTCTTTGCCGAAGATCCCGCATCCGGTGAGCGTCACGGCGAGCAGGAGCGCGGTCAATCGTGTTAACGTTCGTGACATGTCGCATGAGTATCTGTTTCGAATCGCTCCCAGTATACCCGAAGCCCCGTCTTGGCGAAGGTCTGACCGTGCGTCTTCGATACGCGCACGGGCCTGTCTGGATGTCCGCTGAATGAAGTCTCTGTCTACCGAAATCATCCGGCGCTCGCTCAGAGTCGAACCGGATCTCGCCGGTGGCCGGCTCGACCGCGTGCTGGCCCAGCTGCTGCCGGAGTTCTCGCGCGGGCGTCTTCAGCAATGGATCGAGGCCGGGCAGGTGCTGGTCGACGATCGGCCATGCCGCGTGCGCGACAAGGTCTGGGGCGGCGAGTCGATCCGCATCGAGGCCGAATTGGCCGTGGTCGACGAACACCGGCCGCAGGCAATTGCGCTGGATCTGGTCTACGAGGACGAGCACCTGCTGGTGATCGACAAGCCCGCCGGGCTGGTCGTGCATCCGGCCGCCGGTAATCCGGACGGCACGCTCCTGAATGCGCTGCTGCACCATGCGCCCGAGCTGGCGACCCTGCCGCGTGCCGGGATCGTGCATCGGCTCGACAAGGACACCACGGGCCTGATGGTGGTCGCGCGCACGCTCCAGGCGCACTGCGCGCTGGTCGAGCAGCTCCAGCGGCGGATCGTTCATCGCGAATATCGGGCGCTGGTGCTGGGCACGCTGGTCGCGGGCGGGCGGGTCGAGGCGCCCATCGGCCGTCATCCGACCCAGCGCGTCAAGATGGCCGTGGTCGGCAACGGGCGCGAGGCCATCACGCACTATCGCGTGCTGGAATCCTATCCGGGGCATACGCTGCTGGCCGTCGAGCTGGAGACCGGACGCACCCATCAGATTCGCGTGCACATGACGCACATCCATCATCCGCTGGTCGGCGACACGACCTATGGTGGTCGTCCACGGCCGCCGCGCGGCTGTCGTCCCGAGTTGGCTGCCGCGCTCCAGAGCTTTCCGCGTCAGGCGTTGCACGCCATCCGTCTGGGCCTCATCCATCCGGCAACCGGCGCCGAGATGCACTGGGAGGTGCCGATGGCATCCGATCTCGAGGCCCTGTTGGATCTGTTTCGCCGGGAGGTGGCCGATGGAGCTGATCGAGCCTGACTGGCCGGCACCCGCGTCCGTTCGCGCCTGTGCGACCACCCGTCTCGGCGGCGTCAGCCAGGGGCCGTTCGCCAGTCTCAACCTCGGCGACCACGTCGGCGACGACCCGGAGCATGTCGCCCGCAATCGCGAGATCCTGTGTTCGCATCTGGGGCTGCCCGCCGAACCGCTGTGGCTGCGACAGGTCCATGGTTGCGAAGTGGTGCGGGCCGAATGCCCGGCGGCGCCCATTCCTGAAGCCGATGCGGCGATCGCGACCACGCCCGGAGCCGTGTGTGCGGTCATGACGGCCGACTGTCTGCCGTTATTGCTCTGTGACGACCAGGGGACGCGCGTCTCGGCGGTCCATGCCGGCTGGCGCGGGCTGGCCGGCGGGGTGCTGGAGAGCGCGGTGGCGGCCATGGCGGTCGCGCCCGAACGGCTGCTGGTCTGGATGGGGCCGGCGATCGGACCCGATGCCTTCGAGGTCGGTTCCGAGGTGCGCGCGGCCTTCGTCGCCGAGCATCCCGAGACCGCCGCCGCCTTTCGCCCCAGCCCGAATACGGCTCAGGGCGAGCGCTGGCTGGCCGATCTCTTCGAACTCGCCCGGCTCCGACTCGCGCGACTCGGTGTCGAGCGGGTCTATGGGGGAGGGGACTGCACCCACTCCCAGCCGGGACGTTTCTTTTCCTACCGGCGCGACGGCACCACGGGCCGTCTGGCCAGCCTGATCTGGCTCGCGCCGAACGACAGCCATGGGAGCTGAAGACCGTGACGGACACTCTGTCTGACTGGAACCTCTTGACCCTGGTCGGTGCCGACCGGCCGGGAATCGTCTCGCGCGTCACGCGCGTCCTGTATGAATGTGGCTGCAATCTGGGCGAAGCCTCGATGATCCGGCTCGGCGGCAACTTCACCATCATGCTGATGGTCAGCGACGCACGCCCGGAGACTGAGATCCTGGACGCTCTGGCGCCTGTGGCCGAAGAACTCGGTCTGCGTATCCATCTCGATCCGTTGAGCGGCGGGCTGCACCAGCACCTGATGCCCAACGTCCAGGTCCGGGTGACGGGCGCCGACCGCGCCGGGATCGTCGCCGATGTGACCGAGATCCTGGCCGAACAGGGCTTCAACATCCTGGAGCTGGAGTCGGACGTGGCCGGCGAGCGCGAGCGTCCGGTCTACATCATGAACATCCAGGGCTACAGCGATCGCACCATCGAGGCGCTGGCTGACGCGCTGGTGCCGATGGCCGCGCGCGGCGTGTCGGTGGACGTCTCCCCGGTCGATGTGCTGATCGGTTGAGTCATGGCGATCCTCGATATCCTCAAACTGCCCGATCAGCGTCTCAAGCAGGTCTCGGAACCCGTCGACTCCTTCGACCAGTCCCTGCGCGACTTCATCGCCGATCTGGAAGAGACCCGCCTGGCCGGCCCCGGTGCCGTCGGCATCGCCGCGCCCCAGGTCGCCCACTTTCGGCGCATCGTCATCCTCGACCTCTCATCGCGGCCCAAGACGCCCAATCACGGCCATCTGGTCCTCATCAATCCAGAGATCACGCACTGGGAAGGCTTCGCCATGGGCCGCGAGGGCTGTCTCTCGGTCCCGGACTACACGGGCAACGTGATCCGCGCCACCCAGATCCGGCTCAAGGCCCAGGATGCCGACGGCGTCGAGCACCAGTACGAGATGGAAGGATTCGAAGCGCGCGCGGTCCAACACGAACTCGATCATCTCGACGGCCTGCTGTTCGTCGACCGTGTGGTCAGCCGCCGAACCGATCTCTATCGGCGCAAGGTCTACAAATAGCGTCCTCGAACCGGCGATTCCCCAACAGAGTACAACGCCAATGAAACAGCGCCTCTTCCGGTTTCCACTCCTGCTCGTCGCCCTGCTGATCGTGGCGACGACGACCCTGGCGGCGCCGTCTTCGGTCCCGCTGTCGGACCTCTTCCCGACCCCGACCCAGACCAAGTCCGCCATCGTCATCAACAAGGTGCTGGAGCGTTATCACTACCGCAAGGTCGCGCTCGACCGCGACTTCGCCGCCTCGGTGCTGGAACGCTATCTCAAGGCGCTCGATCCGAATCGGACCTTTTTCCTGGCGCGCGACGTGGAGCGGTTCCGGAACGGAGCGCGCCAGCTCGACGAAAGCCTGCGCCGGGGTGAGTTGGATATCGCCTTCGACATCTTCCGCGTCTACCGGATGCGCGTCGATGAGCGCGTCGCCCATGCGCTCAAGCTGCTCGACGGTCGTTTCACGCTCGACACCGCCGAGACCTTCACCTTCGAGTCCGATGAGACGCCCTGGGCGCGCGATGCCGCCGAACTCGACGAGCGCTGGCGCAAGCGCGTCAAGCACGATTACCTCTCGCTGCGTCTGGCCGACAAGTCAGACGCGGAAATCCGTGACCGGCTGCGCAAGCGCTACGAGGGGCTGGCACGGCGCATCCATCAGTTCAAGGGCGATGACGTCTTCCAGGCGTTCATGAACGCCTATACCGAGACCATCGAGCCGCATACCAGCTATATGTCGCCGAGCACCTCGGAGAATTTCGACATCAGCATGAAGCTGTCGCTGGAAGGCATCGGCGCGGTGCTGCGCTCGGACAACGAATACACGCTCGTGCAGAGCACGGTCCCCGGCGGTCCGGCGCGCGAGTCCGGTCAGGTTCATGCCGGCGACCAGATCCTCGGTGTGGCCCAGGGACTCGACGGCCCGATGGAGGATGTCGTCGGCTGGCGCCTGGAGGACGTGGTCGACAAGATCCGTGGTCCCAAGGGGTCGGTGGTGCGCTTGCAGATTCAGCCCAAGGCCACGGGTTCGTCCAAGCCGGTGCGCGAGGTCGCTCTGGTGCGCAACGAGATCAAGCTCGAGGATCAGGCGGCCAAGAGCTATGTCGTCGATGATCTCGGCAACGCCCCTGGACTCAAGGTCGGCGTGATCGAGATTCCGGCCTTCTATCGCGACTTCGAGGCCGAGGGCAGCGGCACGGCCGATTTCCGCAGCACCACGCGCGACGTGCGCCGACTCATCAATGATCTGGTGATGCGCGGCATCGACGGGCTGCTGATCGACCTGCGTTCCAACGGCGGTGGTTCGCTCGCCGAGGCCACCTCGCTGACCGGGCTGTTCATCGATACCGGCCCCGTGGTCCAGGTCAAGGACGCCTTCGGCAAGGTCGAGGTCGAGGCCGACCGTGATCCGGGAGTCGCTTATAACGGTCCACTGGCGGTGCTGGTCGACCGCGAGAGCGCCTCGGCCTCCGAGATCTTCGCCGCCGCCATCCAGGACTACGGTCGCGGGCTGATCATCGGCGAGCCGACCTTCGGCAAGGGCACGGTGCAGACGCTCATCGATCTCAACCGCTATGTACCGGGCGAAAAGAGCGACCTGGGGCGCCTGCGTCTGACCATGGCCGAGTTCTTCCGCATCAGCGGCGGCAGCACCCAGTTGCGCGGCGTGGAGCCGGACATCCGCTTCCCGAGCGCCGACTACATCAGCGAACATGGCGAGCGTTCGCTCGACAACGCCCTGCCCTGGACCCAGATCGATCCGGCCGGCTTCAGGAAGGTCGGCGAGCTGCGTTTCGACGCGCTGGCGCGCCGCTCTGCCGAGCGCGTGGCCCGGGACGAGGGTTTCAGGATGCTCACCGAACGCAGTCGTCTGGTACGCGAGGTCGAGGAGCAGAAGCAGGTCTCGCTGCGTGAGTCCGAACGGCGCGCCGAGGACGAGCGGCGCAACCAGCGCTTCAAGGCCGATCAGGAGCGATTCCTGCGCGCGCGCGGCCTCACGCCGGTCGACGAGGAAGCCGATCAGGTCGACGAGGAAGCGCTGGAGAAGCAACGCGAGGTCATCGCGCGTATCGAGGCCGAGGAGGCCGCGCGCATCCTGGCCGACGGCATCCTGATGCAGCGGACCGACAACGGGCCGCGCGCGGTGATGAGGAATTGAGCTTGAGCGAGACTGCGATGGATCTGGAGCCGGTGCTCGACCGGCTCCATCGGGCCGGCGCGAGCGCGGCACTGCGCGACAACCGGATCGGCTTGGAAAAAGAGAGTCTGCGCGTCGCGCCGGACGGATGCCTGGCACAAACACCGCATCCGCCGGCGCTCGGCTCGGCGCTCACTCACCCGCACATCACGACCGACTTCTCCGAGGCCCTGATCGAGCTGGTCACGCCGGCGCTGACCGACCCGCGCGCGGTGCTCGACTTTTTGAGCGACATCCATGTCGTCGTCAACCGCCATCTGGGCGACGAACGGCTCTGGGCGACCAGCATGCCCTGTGTCATCGAGGGCGGCTCCGCCATCCCGCTCGCCCGCTACGGCACCTCCAATGCCGCGACCATGAAGACGGTCTATCGGCGTGGACTCGGCAACCGCTATGGACGGGTGATGCAGGTCATCGCCGGGGTGCATTTCAACTTCTCCTTCGCTGACGCCTTCTGGACGCTGTATCAGGCCGAGCGCGACGACCGGGCCGAGCCGGGGTTCTTCCGCTCCGAGGCCCAGATGGGCATGATCCGCAACCTGCAACGGATCGGTTGGCTGGTTCCCTATCTGTTCGGCGCCTCGCCGGCGGTTTGCGGCAGCTTCGTTCAGGGACAGGAAACCGACCTGGAGCGTTTCGACCCGCACACGCTCTACTATCCCTATGCCACGTCCCTGCGCATGGGCGACATCGGCTATCAGAACAAGCAGGAAGAGGGGACGGGCATGAAGGCCTGCTATGACAGCCTCGATGCCTATGTGCGCAGTCTGACCTGGGCCATCGAGACGCCCTGTCCGCAGTACGAGACCATCGGGGTCAAGGTCGGCGATCGCTACGAGCAGCTCAACGCCAATGTGCTCCAGATCGAGAACGAGTACTACAGCACGGTGCGGCCCAAACAGATCACCGAGTGGCTGGAGAAACCGACCCACGCCCTGCGCCGGCGCGGCGTCCGCTATATCGAGCTGCGCTCACTCGACGTCAATCTGTTCGAACCGCTCGGCGTCGGTCTGGAGCAGTTGGAGTTTCTGGAGACCCTGATGCTCTATTGCCTGCTCCAGGACAGTCCCCGGATCGCGACACGTGAGCGGCGTAACATCGACGAAAATCAGGTACTGGTCGCCCATCGCGGGCGCGAACCTGGGTTGCGTTTGGCGCGCGATCGCGAGGCCGTCGAGTTGCGCGTCTGGGCGCACGAGATCCTCGACGGCATGATCGGGATCGCCGAATTGCTCGATGGCGGTTCGGATGGGCCGCATGTGGCGAGCCTGAGACGCCAGCGCGAGAAGATCGATCATCCGGACCTGACCCCATCGGCGCGGATGCTCGCCGAAATGCGAGACCGGGGCGAGGGCTTCTTCGCCCTGGCCTGGCGCTGGTCGGAGACACATCGGCAGGCATTCCAGGCGACCGAACTCGCCCCTGAACAGCTCGCACTCTTCGAGCGGCTGGCCGCCGAGTCGATCGCGCGTCAGCAGGCGATCGAGGCAGCGGACCAGGTGGATTTCGACACCTTCCTGAACGACTATTTCGCCGCTCGTGTTCCAGCTCAGCCGCCGATGCACTGAACGTCCGCTGACGCCCTTTGCTATCATTCGCGCCCTGTCCATCCGCCGGATTTAGCCCATGCCCGAAGACGTCGTACAGGCTGCCGATACAGCCTCGACACGCACCGTCGCGGCCGTCGATCTCGGTTCCAACAGTTTTCACATGGTCGTCGCCCGCATCGACGACGGTCATGTCCAGATCACCGACCGTCTCAAGGAGATGGTGCGACTCGGTGAGGGGCTGACCGAGGATCACAGCATCACGCCAGAGGTCGCCGAGCGCGCACTCGCCTGTCTGGAACGTTTCGGGCAGCGTCTGCGCGGCTTTGCGCCCGAGGACGTGCGCGCCGTCGGCACCAACACGCTGCGCCAGCTCGATCCGGGCGCCGATTTCATTCAGCGCGCCGAGTCTGCGCTCGGACACAGTATCGACGTCATCGCCGGGCGCGAGGAGGCGCGTCTGATCTATCTGGGCGTGGCCTATGGGCTGGCCTCCGGGGGCGAACGGCGGCTGGTGGTCGACATCGGCGGCGGCAGTACCGAGATGATCGTCGGGCGCGCCTTCTCGCCGCGTCTGCGCGAGAGCCTGCACATGGGCTGTGTGAGCATGACGCGCCGTCACTTCGCCGATGGACGGATCACGGCCAAGGCCATGCAGCGCGCCGAGCTGACGGGCGCCCTGGAGGTCCGTCCGGTGCGCGAACTCTTCCGCCGCACCTGCTGGGAGCGGGCGGTCGGGAGTTCCGGGACCATCCGCGCCATCGCCACCGTGGTCCAGGCCGAGGGCTGGTGCGAGGACGGCATCTCGGCCGAATCGCTGATGCGACTGCGCGAAGCCTTGATCGACGCCGGCAAGGTCTCGGCGCTCGATCTCAAGGGCCTGAGCGAGGAGCGCCGGCCGGTGTTCGCCGGTGGTGTGGCCGTGTTGCGCTCGGTGTTCGACTCGCTCGGTATCGCGCACATGCAGGTCTCGGACTATGCCCTGCGCGAGGGCGTGCTCTACGAGATGATGGGCCGCCATCAGCAGGGCGACGTGCGTGATCGGACCGTCGCCACGCTCTGCCGGCAGTTCCATGTCGATCAGGAGCATGGCCGGCGTGTCGAGGCCACGGCCCTGAGTCTCTATCGTCAATTGGTCAAGCCCTGGTCGCTCGACGATCTCGACTATCCGCGTATGCTCGCCTGGGCCGCGCGCGTGCATGAGATCGGCGTCATGGTCGCCCACAGCCAATATCAGAAGCATGGCGCCTATCTGTTGCGCAACGCCGATCTGCCCGGCTTCACGCGCCAGGAGCAGACCATGCTCGCGGCGCTGGTGTTCGGACATCGGCGCAAGTTCCCGGTGCAGGAATTCGCCGCGCTGCCCCAGACCGTCCAGCTCGCGGTGCGGCGGCTGTGCGTCATCCTGCGTCTGGCGGTGCTGCTGCATCGTGGCCGCTCGGTCGACAGCAAGCCGAATCCGATCCTTCAGGTCGAGGGCGAGAACCTGACGCTGAGTTTTCCGGACGACTGGCTCGCCGGCCATCCGCTGACCCAGTTGGAGCTGGAGCAGGAGGCCGAGCGGTTGGCGGCAACCGGGATGGTGTTGCGCTTTGGCTGACGACAGTGAGCCGACTCCCGATTCAGCGTGCGCTCCCCCGGCGCCGACGGCTCGGCAACGCTGGCGTCGACGTCTGGGCGGCTGGCTGGTCAACCTCGTCCTGATCGCGGCGATCGTCGTCGGTGTTCAGTGGTGGAAGGGACGGACCCTGGTCACGGGCGAGGCTCCGCCGCTGGTTGGCCGCACGGTGGATGGCACATCGATCGATCTCGCCGACTGGCGCGGGCGGCCGGTGCTGGTGCATTTCTGGGCGACCTGGTGTCCGGTGTGCCGGATCACCGACGGCACCATCGACGCCATCGCCGACGATCACGCCGTCGTCACGGTTGCGCTGCAATCGGGGACGGAGGATGAGATCCGCGCCTACATGCACGAGGCCGGGCAGGATTTCCGGGTCGTCTCGGACCCTGATGGTCGTTTGGCTCGGACCTGGGGCGTGGCGGGTGTGCCGACCAGCTTTGTGATCGATGGCGATGGACGTATTCGCTCGTCGATCGTTGGGGTCGGAACTGGACTGGGGTTACGGCTGCGTCTCTGGCTGGCGGGGCGGTAGTTTCCCCCCTCTCCCGCGAGGGGAGAGGGGCGTTCGGTCGCCTCTCAGCGCTTCTTCGGCGGCATCAGGTCCGTGATGGAGCCATGCGCCATCTCGGCGGCGAGTCCGATGGTCTCGCACAGGGTCGGATGCGGGTGGATGGTCAGACCGATGTCTTCCATGTCGGCGCCCATCTCCAGCGCCAGCACCGCCTCGCCGATCAGCTCACCGGCGTTGGGGCCGACGATGCCGGCGCCTAGGATGCGCTTGGTCTCGGGATCGAACAGCAGCTTGGTCATACCCTCGTCGCGATGGATGCCGAGCGCGCGTCCGCTCGCCGCCCAGGGGAAGACGCCCTTCTCGTAGGGGATGCCGTCGGCCTTGGCCTGGGTCTCGGTCAGGCCCATCCAGGCGACCTCGGGATCGGTGTAGGCGACCGAAGGGATGGTCAGCGGGTCGAACAGCGACGGCTGTCCGGCGATGACCTCGGCGGCGACCTTGGCCTCGTGCGTGGCCTTGTGCGCGAGCATCGGGCCGCCGACCACGTCACCGATGGCGAAGATGTGCGGGACATTGGTGCGCTGGTGCTGGTCGACCTTGATGAAACCGTGCTGGTCGACCGTCACGCCCGCCGCCTCGGCGTCGATGAGCTTGCCGTTTGGCAGGCGACCGACCGCGACCAGCACCTTGTCGTAGAGTTCGGTGCCCGGATGCTTGCCCTCGAACACGACCTTGATGCCCTCGGGTCCGGCGCTCATGCTGGCGACCTTGGTTTCGAGCCAGATGTTCTCGTAGCGCTTCTTGATGATCTTCTCGACCGCCTTGACCAGATCCGGGTCGCAGCCGGGCATGAGCTGATTCTTCAGCTCGACCACGTCGATACGCGAACCGAGGGCGCTGTAGACGCTCGCCATCTCCAGACCGATGATGCCGCCGCCGACGATCAGCAGCCGATCCGGCACGTCGGCCAGGGCCAGGGCGTCGGTCGAGTCCATGACGCGCGAATCCTCGTGCGGGAAGCCGGGGATCTTCATCGGCGAGGAACCGCAGGCGATGATGGCCTGATCGAAGCGCACCCGTACACGCCCTTCCTTGGTCTCGACGCCGATCCGGTTGGGCGACTCGAAGCGCCCGGCGCCCTGGACGACCTGGACGTTGCGCTGCTTGGCGAGCGCCGTCAGCCCGCCGGTGAGCTTGGCGACCACCTTGTCCTTGCCGGCACGCATCTTGGCCAGGTCGACCTCCGGCTCGCCGTAGGTCACGCCCATGACGCCGAGCGTCTTGACCTCTTCCATGATGGCGGCCGTGTGCAGCAGTGCCTTCGACGGGATGCAGCCGACGTTGAGACAGACGCCGCCGAGCGTCGGATAGCGCTCGATCAGGACGACCTTCTTGCCCAGATCGGCGGCGCGGAAGGCGGCCGTGTATCCGCCGGGGCCGGCGCCGAGCACCACGACCTCGGTCACGATCTCCTGGACGGCTGTGGTCTCGGCGGCCAGTTCGGCGTCGTCATCGGACGCCCTGTCGTCGCTCTCGTCAACCGACGCGGAGGCGACGTCGAGCGTCAGGATCGGATCGCCCTGCGAGATCAGATCGCCGATCTTGACGTTCACGGCCTTCACGACTCCGGCCCGGGGCGATGGAATCTCCATGCTGGCCTTGTCGCTCTCGACTGTTACCAGTGACGTCTCCGGCTCGATCCGATCACCGGGGACGACCAGGATCTCGACGATCTGCACGTCCTTGAAATCTCCGATGTCCGGAACCTTGACCTCGATGATGGTGCTCATGGTGGGGCTTCTCTCACGGGCGCCACAGGCGCTGACAATCGTTATGGGATAAGACCCGCCATCCTATCAGATCAGCAAGCGTCGGATGTCACCGAGCAGTTCGCGCAGCAGGCTGGTGAAGCGTGCCCCGTCGGCGCCGTCGACCACGCGATGGTCGTAGGACAGCGACAGCGGCAGCATCCGGCGCGGCACGAACTCGCGCCCGTTCCACACCGGCTTCATCTCGGCACGCGAGACGCCGAGGATGGCGACCTCGGGCGCGTTGACGATGGGGGTGAAGGCGGTTCCGCCGACGCCGCCGAGACTGGAGATCGAGAAGCAGCCGCCCTGCATGTCGCCCGGCAGCAGCTTGCCGTCGCGCGCCTTGGCGCTGAGATCCGCCAGTTCGGTGGCGAGCTGGTGCAGACCCTTCCGGTCGACATCGCGCACCACCGGGACGACCAGACCGTTCGGCGTGTCGACCGCGACGCCGATATGGGTGTAGTGCTTGTGGACCAGGCTCTCGCCATCCGGCGTCAGGGACGCCTTGAGCACGGGCATCCGGGCCAGTGCCGTTGCCACGGCCTTGAGCAGGAAGGGCAGGAGGGTCAGCTTGACGCCCGCCTTGGCCGAGTCATCCTTCTGGGTCTGGCGGAAGGCTTCCAGATCGGTGATATCGGCTTCGTCGAACTGGGTGACATGCGGAATACCGATCCAGCAGCGGTGCAGATGCCGACCGCTGAGCTTGCGGATGCGCGGCAGTTCCCGGATCTCGGTCGGGCCGAAGCGGCTGAAATCGACCTCGGGCGTGCTCGGGAGCTGGAAGACGCCCGCCGTGCCCGGCTCGATCGCCGCACTGCCGCCCTGGGCCAGGGTCTGCTTGACATAGCCCTGGACGTCGTCCTTGACGATGCGACCCTTGGGGCCGGAGCCTTTCACCCGCGCCAGATCCACGCCCAGCTCACGCGCAAAGCGGCGCACGGCAGGACTCGCATGAGCCTTGCGGCCGCGGGCGATGGCGGTCATGTCCTCGGGGCGCGGGCGCACCGGAGCCTGACGGCGCTCGGTCTCGCCGGGGGCGCGGCGCGGTGGTTCCGATTCGGCCGCCGGTTCGGATCGCGACTCGGGTTCGGGGGTAGCCCCGGTCATGTTCGTAGGTGCGGCTTCAGCCGCACTCTCCGCCGATGCGGCTGAAGCCACACCTACGACCGGACTCGTCTCGTTCCGGGTTTGGTTCGACCCAGAGGTCTCGACCCGCATCAGCCGATCACCCTGACTGACGCGATCGCCGGTCTTGACCAGAACCTCCTGAACCAGCCCGCCAAGGGGGGCCGGAACCTCGATGGTCGCCTTGTCGCTTTCGAGGGTCAGAATGGATTGTTCGGCTTCGATCCGGTCGCCGGGAGCGACCAGGATCTCGATGATCTCGACACCGGAAAAATCGCCGATGTCGGGCAAGAGGATTTCTTCGAGGCTTGACACGCGCAATACTCCTTAAAACCTGTTGACCAGTCGGCTCAGACGTTCACGGGGTTGGGCTTGTCCGGATCGATGCGGTATTTGGCGATGGCGTCCGTCACCATCGATACTGGCACCGTGCCCTCGTCGGCGAGCGCCTTGAGTGCGGCGAGCGCGACCTGATGACGGTCGACCTCGAAGAACTTTCTGAGCTGACGGCGCATGTCGCTGCGCCCGAAGCCGTCGGTGCCGAGCGTCACATAGCGGCGCGGCACATAGGGCCGGATCTGATCGGCCTGGAGCCGCATGTAGTCGGTCGCGGCGACGATGGGACCGTGCGTGTCGCCGAGCTGGGATTCGACCCAGGTGACGCGCGCGGTCCGGTCGGGATGGAGCCGGTTCCAGCGCTCGATCTCGATGCCCTCGCGGCGCAGTTCGTTGAAGCTGGTGACGCTCCAGACGGTCGAACCGATGCCGAAATCCTGCTCCAGCAACTCGGCCGCCGCCAGCACCTCGCGCAGGATGCTGCCCGAGCCGAGCAACTGGACCCGAGGCTCGCCGTCGGTGCCGTGCCGGACCGGATGCATCCCCTTGAGGATGCCCTCCGCACAGCCCTCGGGCATCGGCGGCTGGACGTAGTTCTCGTTCATCGCGGTGATGTAGTAGAAGACGTTCTCCTTGTCCTCATACATCCGCCGCAGACCGTCCTGGACGATCACCGCCAGCTCATAGGCATAGGCCGGGTCGTAGGCCACACAGTTCGGAATGGTCGAGGCCAGCAGCAGACTGTGGCCGTCCTGATGCTGCAAGCCTTCGCCCGCCAGCGTGGTGCGCCCGGCCGTGCCGCCGATCAGGAAGCCGCGCGCACGCATGTCGCCCGCCGCCCAGGCCAGATCGCCGATGCGCTGGAAGCCGAACATCGAGTAATAGATATAGAAGGGGATCATGCTCTGGCCATGATTGGCGTAAGCCGTGGCCGCCGCGATCCAGGACGACATGGCTCCGGCCTCGTTGATGCCCTCTTGCAGGATCTGGCCCTTCTTGTCCTCGCGGTAGTACATCACCTGATCGGAATCGACCGGCTCATAGAGCTGGCCCTGCGAGGCATAGATCCCGAGCTGACGGAACATGCCCTCCATCCCGAAGGTGCGCGCCTCGTCCGGGACGATGGGCACCACGTACTGGCCGATCTGCTTGTCGCGCACCAGGAGCGTGAGCAGACGCACGAAGGCCATGGTGGTCGACATCTCCTTGTCGCCGCTACCCTCCAGCAACGACTTGAAGACATCGAGCGCCGGTACCTGAAGCGCCGGGGCCTCGTCGCGCCGCGCCGGCAGGAAACCGCCGAGCCGTTCGCGCCGTGCGTGCAGATACTGACTCTCGGCGCTGTCCGGCGCCGGCTTGTAGAAGGGCGTGGCGTCGATCTGATCGTCCGAGATCGGGATGTTGAAGCGGTCGCGGAAGGCCCGCAGCGCCGTCTCGCCCATCTTCTTCTGCGAGTGGGTGATGTTCATGCCCTCGCCGGCCACACCCATGCCATAGCCCTTGACCGTCTTGGCCAGGATTACGGTCGGCTTGCCGGTGCAGTTCATGGCGGCGGCATAGGCATTGAAGACCTTGATCGGATCATGGCCGCCGCGATTGAGCCGCCAGATGTCCTCGTCCGACATGTTGGCGACCATCGCCTTGAGTTCATCGTACTTGCCGAAGAAGTGCTCGCGGGTGTAGGCGCCGCCCTTGGCCTTGTACGCCTGATAGTCGCCGTCGAGACATTCCTCCATGCGCTTGAGCATCAGGCCGAGCTTGTCGCGCGCGAACAGCGGATCCCAGTAACGCCCCCAGACCACCTTGATGACGTTCCAGCCCGCGCCCCGGAACACGGCTTCCAGCTCCTGGATGATCTTGCCGTTGCCGCGCACCGGCCCGTCGAGCCGTTGCAGGTTACAGTTGACCACGAAGACGAGGTTGTCGAGCCGCTCACGCGCCGCCAGCGAGATCGCGCCCAGGGATTCCGGCTCGTCCATCTCGCCGTCGCCGAGGAAGGCCCAGACCTTGCGCCCGCTGGTATTCACCAGTCCGCAATCGCGCAGATAGTGCATGAAGCGCGCCTGGTAGATGGCCATCAGCGGTCCGAGTCCCATCGAGACCGTGGGGAACTGCCAGAAACCGGGCATCAGCCAGGGATGCGGATAGGACGACAGGCCATGGCCATCGACCTCCTGGCGGAAATGATGGAGCTGTTCCTCGCTGATCCGGCCTTCGAGAAAGGCGCGGGCATAGATACCGGGCGCGCTGTGACCCTGGAAGAACACCAGATCCCCGCCATGATCCTTGGTACGCGCGTGCAGGAAGTGGTTGTAGGCGACATCGATCAGGGTCGCCGAGGAGGCGAAGCTGGAGATGTGTCCGCCCAGCTCGGTCGAGAGCCGATTGGCCTGGACCACCATCGCCATGGCATTCCAGCGCACCAGCGAGCGGATGCGCCGCTCCAGCGCCAGATCGCCCGGAAAGGGCTGCTCGGCCTGGACCGGGATGGTGTTCAGATAGGCGGTGTTGGCGCTGTAGGGCAGATAGGCGCCCGAGCGCCGGGCCTTGTCGATCAGGCGTTCGAGCAGGAAATGAGCGCGCTCGACGCCCTCGTTCTCCAGTACGGCCTCGAGCGAGTCGAGCCATTCCTGAGTCTCTTGCGGATCGATATCGGGCTTATGGGTCATGTCGCTTCCAGGGAGACGTTAGAGACGATGTCGGTTGGACAAGGTCGCGAGTATACCTGGATCGACAATTTATTAAATACTCAGGATTCGATTGCGCAATGCACGAGTGGCATGACCGGCATCCACGGCCCACCGAATCGGCCGCGACTCAGCCCGTTGGACGCAGTAGCCTCAGAACCGCCTCGCACACCTCGGGGATGACTCGGGCGACTTCCGGACTCAGTCCGGGCGACCAGTCGATCGCCGCCGGCTGGATGCCCAGGATGAGGATCTCGGGTGGCAGGAGGCCCAGCGCCTCGCCCAGCGTCAGCGCTTCGGCCAGACCGGCCGCATGCAGATTGCCGCGAAGCTGGGGGTCGAGTCCGCGCACGGACTCCGGGGTCAGACAGCGCCAGACGCCGGGCGGCTCGCCCATGTCGGCGGCATCCAGGATGATGACCCGGTCGTGCCCCTGGAGTCTGAGGACGAGATCAAGACCAGGGGTGCCACCGTCCAGCAGGGTCACGTCGGGCGGCAGGTTTGGCAGGGCTTCGAGGACAGCGGCCCCGATGCCGTCGTCGCCGCGCAACGGATTGCCCAGCGCCAGGATGAGGGTTGTCATGTGAGGGGTCTCGACCGCGCGCCCCGGACGAACCGGGGAACGCGGATCGGGGTGGATCAGACGAAGCGGACGTTCAGCATGTGGGTCGAGCAGGAGATGCAGGGGTCATAGGCCCGCACCAGCATCTCGAGGGCCAGCGTGATGTCTTCCTGACTGCGGTCCAGAATGGTCGGCACCAGCGCCCGCATGTCCAGCTCGATGTTGGCCAGATTCTGGCCGGTCGGGATGACGCAGTTGGCGCCGACGATCGCCCCGTCCTCGATCTGGTAGTGGTGGAAGAGGGTGCCGCGCGGCACCTCGGCGGCCCCCACGCCCTCGCCGGTCAGCCGGGTCGGCGCGGCCGGCTCCTCGTGCCGGATGCCCATCTCAAGCAACTGGTCGATGAGCAGGATCGCGTCCTCGGTGCAGTGCACCACCTCGACGGCCTGTGCCGCCGCGATCAGATAGGGGTTGATGACCTTGGGCGCGAGACCGAGCGCCTCGGCCGCCGCCCGCGCGCGCGGATGCAGCTTGTCGTGGTTGATGTTGAAGCGCGCCAGCGCCCCGACCATGTAGGAGTCGCGCTGGTGGCGGGTGTGCTTGGCCGAGGAATGCGGGACGATGGTCTCGTTGGTGATGAGGCGGTAGTCCTCCAGATCCCAGCGTCCGCCGTCACTGCTGTCGATGACGCCGTCGATGAAGCAGTATTCCTCGCCCTTGTGCAGCGCGACGTACTCGGTGTCGCGCTCGAAGCGGGGGAAGTCCAGCCCAGCCAGCAGCTCGATGGTCGCGTCGCAGTCGGCGCGCGAGGCCACCAGCCGCGCCCGCAGCTCGCGCAGCGTCTCCAGGCTCGGGAAGTGCGTGAAGCCGCCGACCGTCATCGAGATCGGATGGGTGTGACGCCCGCAGATGGCCGCGCACAGATCCCCGGCGAGCTGCTTCATGCGTAGCGCACGCAGCACCACGTCCGGCGCGCTCTGCGCCAGCGGGATGACGCTGCCGACGCCCAGATAATCCGGCGCCACCAGCATGTAGATGTGCAGGATGTGGCTGTCGAGGATCTCGCCGTGGAAGTTGAGCTTGCGCAGCAGCGTCGTCTGCGGGCTGGGCGTCACCCCGAGCGCCTGCTCGGTGGCACGCAGCGAAGCGGTCGCGTGCCCGACGGCGCAGATGCCGCAGATGCGCGAGGTCAGGTGCGAGGCGTCCAGGTAGGGACGCCCGCGCAGCATGGCCTCGAAGAAACGCGGCGTCTCGACGATCTGCAGATCGCACTGCTTGAGCACGCCGTTCTGGACATCCACGACGATGTTGCCGTGGCCCTCGACGCGCGTCACATGATGGACATCGACTTTCAGCGTGGTCATGCGGGCGTCACCCCTTCCAGTTGCATCGTTTGGTAGGTGAGAAAGAGCGACAGCTTGGCCGCGATCTGGTCTTCGGTCATGCCGTGCTCGCGCAGCGCCTGCTTGATCGAGTGCATGTTGGGGGACGGAATGAGACCGCGACAGCCCTCGCAGCCCTGACCCTGGGCCGGGCAGATGGCCTCGCAGCCGGCACGGGTGACGGGACCGAGACAGGTCTGACCGCGCAGGAACATGCAGACGTTCTCGGTGAGCTTGCAGTCGATGCACAGCGGATAGTCCGGGATCGCCGGCTTGCGCCCCTGCAGCAGATGCGTCACCGCCGTGGCGAACTCCTTGCGGTCGATCGGACAGCCGGGGATGACGGCATCGACCTCGATCACGGCGCTCAGCGGCCGCGCCGGATAGGTCTCGAACCAGTCTTTCTTGTCGCCGTAGACGTATTCGCGGGTCTGCTCCAGCGGCATCCGGTTGCGGATGGCATTGATGCCGCCCAGATGCGCGCAGGCGCCCAGGGCGACGACGATCTGGGCCTGTTCGCGGATCTCACGGATCTTGGCTTCATCGGACGGGCGCGTGCAGGAGCCTTCGATGAAGGCGATCTGATAGTCCTCGCCGCGCTCGCTCATGGCCTCGCGGAACTGGACGATCTCGATCACTTCCAGCAACTCGGGATGGCGCTGGAGCGTATCCAGGACCGTCAGCTGACAGCCCTCGCAACTGGTGAACTCGAAGAAGGCGACCTTGGGTTTCATGATAGCGCCTCCTCAAGATCCTTGACCTCGGCGTAGGACAGGACCGGTCCTGTCTGACAGGTGTAGATGTGGTGCATCTGGCAGTGGCCGCACTTGCCGACGCCGCACTTCATCTGACGCTCGAACGAGAGCCAGATGTTGCCCTCGGCGATGCCCTTGGCGAGCAGATCCTGGAGGACGAACTTGTACATGACCGGCGGACCGACCACGGTGGCGATGGTGTTGCGCGCCGGGAAGTCGATCTTGGGCAGCAGGGTGGTGATGACGCCGACGTGGCCGTCCCAGCCGTCTGTCGGCCGGTCGACGGTGACGTGACACTCGATGTCGCCGCGCTCGGCCCAGGCCTTGAGATCGGCCGGGAACAGGAAGTCGTTGGGCGTGCGCGCGCCATAGAGCAGCGCGACGCGCCCGTACTTGCCGCGCTCGTCCAGTACTTCGGTGATGAGCGAGCGCAGCGGCGCCAGACCCAGACCGCCGGCGACGAAGACGATGTCCTTGCCCTGGAAGCGGTCGATCGGGAAGCCGTGACCGAAGGGTCCGCGCACGCCGATCATGCTGCCCGGCTCCAGACGATGCAGCGCCTCGGTCAGCTTGCCGACGCGGCGCACGCACAGCTCGAAGGCCCCGTTGCTGCGCGCCGGTGAGGAACAGATGCTGATCGGCGCCTCACCGATGCCGAGCACCGAGACCTCGACGAATTGTCCCGGTTGGTGGGCGATAGTGAAGCCGCTCGGCAGTTCGAGATGGAACCACTTCTCGAGTTCGGTGAACTGTTCGACCGCGACGATGCGCGCCGGGGTCGGCATGTAGATGGACGAATGGTCCAGGGTTTCGCGTAGCAGTGTGGTCATAGTCTTCTAGGCCGACTCCCCTGGGGACGCCTGGCGACGTTCGTTGAGCGTGTTGAGGGTGGCGATGGGCGTGATGTGCGCGGGACAGGAGAGGGCGCAGCGTCCGCAGCCGACACAGCCGAGCAGGCCGTAGGCTTCCAGCTGATACTTGCCCTTGCGCATGAAACGATGACGCAGCCGGTTGGCGCGCGAGTTGCGGAAGTCGTGTCCGCCGGCGACCACGGCGAACTTCTCCAGCAGGCAGGAATCCCACACCCGCACCCGCTTGCCTTTTTCCAGCTTCAGATCGATCTCGTCGACGACATCGAAGCAATAGCAGGTCGGACAGACCTTGGTGCACTGGCCGCAGGAGAGACAGCGTTCGCCGATCTCGTCCCAGAGCGTGCTGTCGTGGCTGGCGCCGAGCAGATTGGGCAGGTCGGTGACGTCGCAGTCGAGCCGGTAGTCGAAGTTGGGCCACTTGCCGGCCATCACTTCATTGAAGCGATCGTAGTCGGTGTCCGACGGCTTCCAGAAGAAGCCCATGCCGCGAATCAGCGCCTCGCCCGCATCGGAACCGACATCGACGGCATAGCGGTCCCCGAGATCGGTCAGATGCACATCGAACTGTTCCGGGACCGACAGGGTGCCCAGGCTCTTGCAGAAGGCCTGGTCCATGCAGGGCTGCATGCACTCGATGCTGACCAGGGCCGTCTTGCGGCGCCGCGCCTGATAGTGCTGGTCGACATGCCCCGTACCCTGGATGCGGTCGAGCAGCTGGATGGCGTGCAGGTCGCAGGTGTGCAGCGCCATGATGACCGTGGGCTCGATCTCCTCGATGACCGGCGACATCTCCATCGTCTTGGCGTTGAAGGTGAAGAGATCCTCGCGCGGGGGCAGGAAGTACTTCTTGGGCGGCAGGACGCTGCTGTGGTAGTCGAGGACGAGTTCGTCGGCGCTGGTGATCTCGTCGAAGATGTACTGGCCGTGGGATTCCCTCGGAGCCACCACACGATGGTCGATACGCAGACGCTCGACCCAGGCATTGAGCAGGTGCTTGGGGAGTATTCTCAAACCGGGAAACCTCTGTATCGAGGCCCACGCGCGCGGGATGCTGTGAGCGCGCGGGCGAAGCTGACGCCAACCTGATTCGGTGATCCAGGCCGATCCGATTGGCTTGGGGGCCGTGCGTTGGAGGCGCTCGCGAGCGCCGACCAGCGCACGTGACGGCATGACTCCTGCCGCCCGAGAATCAGAATATGACGATAAGATTAATGGCCCTATCAAAAATGGGACTAATGCTTTGGGTCAATCGTTTGTATTGAGATATCGGCTGTGTTCGGGGCCGGACGCCCGGTTCTGAGTCGGCCAACCGCCGATCGATCAGGCCGAGGCGCGTTGCCGTTTGAAATCCGAGACGAAATGATCGAGCCGGCCTCCGGCGATCGCCTCGCGCAGTCCGCGCATCAGGGTCTGGTAATAATGCAGATTGTGGATGGTCGCCAGCCGTGCGCCCAGGATCTCCTTGCAGCGGTCGAGATGATGCAGATAGGCGCGGCTGTAGTGACGGCAGGTGTAGCAGTCGCACAGCGGGTCGAGCGGTCCCTCGTCGGTGCGGTGGACGGCGTTGCGGATGCGCACCACGCCCTGATGGGTGAACAGATGACCGTTGCGTGCATTGCGGGTCGGCATCACGCAGTCGAACATGTCGATGCCGCGCTGGACGGCGGCGACGATGTCCTCGGGCGTGCCGACGCCCATCAGATAGCGCGGCCGATCGGTCGGCAGCTTGTCGGAGAGGAAATCGAGCACCCGCAGCCGGTCTTCCTCCGGCTCACCGACCGAGAGTCCGCCGACCGCATAGCCATCGAAACCGATGCGCATCAGACCTTCCAGCGACTCGGCGCGCGGACGCTCGTGCATCCCGCCCTGGACGATGCCGAACAGCGCCGCCGGGTTGTCGCCATGCGCCTCGCGCGAGCGCGCCGCCCAGCGCAGCGACAGCTCCATCGAGACGCGCGCCTGTTCCTCGCTGGCCGGGTAGGGCGTGCATTCGTCGAAGATCATCACGATGTCGGAACCGAGTTCGCGCTGCACCTGCATCGAGATCTCGGGGCTGAGGAACACCGGACTGCCGTCGACCGGCGATTGGAACTTGACGCCGTCTTCCGTGATCTTGCGCAGTTCACCCAGACTGAAGACCTGGAAACCACCCGAGTCGGTGAGGATGGGTTTGTCCCAGTGCATGAAGCCGTGCAGATCCCCGAGCCGGCGGATGACCTCGGTGCCGGGGCGCAGCATCAGATGGAAGGTGTTGCCGAGCACGATCTCGGCGCCGACCTCCAGCAGTTCCTCCGGGGTCATGGCCTTGACCGTGCCATAGGTGCCCACGGGCATGAAGGCGGGCGTCTCGACGGTCCCGCGTGCAAAGGTCAGACGGCCGCGACGGGCGAGACCGTCACGTTCAAGCAGATCGAAATGCATCGAATGAGATTCCTGACCGGCTCGGAGCGAGCCGGATCCTAGAGAGGGTCGAAGTTCAGTGTCGAGCGGCGCCGGCCGCCGTCATCGTCAGCGCCGTCTGGAGCGCCAGACGCAGACTGCCGAGATCGGCGCGATCGGTCCCGGCCAGATCCAGCGCTGTGCCGTGGTCGACCGAGGTGCGGATGATCGGCAGGCCCAGGGTGACGTTGACCGCCTGACCGAAGCCCAGATGCTTGAGCACCGGCAGCCCCTGATCGTGATACATGGCCAGCACCGCATCGGCGTCCTTCAGGCGTGTCGGCACGAACAGCGTATCGGCGGGCAGCGGGCCGACCAGATCCCAGCCGCGCGTGCGCCGCTCATCGAGCACTGGCGTGATGACCTCGATCTCCTCGCGTCCCATGTGTCCGCCCTCGCCGGCGTGCGGATTGAGTCCGCACACCAGGATGCGCGGCTGCTCCAGGCCGAAGCGCGCGACCAGATCCTGATGCAGGATGTCAACCACGCGCCCGAGCGAGGCGCGCGTGATGGCTGCGCTGACTGCCGACAGCGGCAGATGCGTGGTCGCCAGCGCCACGCGCAGACCGGGCGTGGCCAGCATCATCACCGGCTCGGCCCCGCAGCGCTCGGCCAGGAACTCAGTGTGCCCGGTGAAGGGGATGCCGGCCTCGTTGATGACGCCCTTGTGCACCGGCCCCGTGACCAGGGCATCGAAGGTGCGGTCGAGACAGCCGTCACAGGCGCATCTGAGCGTCTCCAGCACATAGCCTGCATTGGCTGGGTCGAGCCGACCGGGTGTCGCCGCCTGTTCGAGCGCCACCGGCCAGACGTTGAGCCGACCGGGTTCGCTCGGACAGGCCGCCTGAGCCGGATCGAAGGGCGCGATCGTCAGCGACAGACCGAGACGCGCCGCACGCTCGGCCAGCAGGTCCGGGTCGGCGATAGCCACCAGCTCGGCGGCCGAGTGCCCGGCCGCCGCCAGACGTACGATCAGATCGGGACCGATGCCGGCCGGCTCGCCGGGCGTCAAGGCCAAACGCGGCACGCGAGATTCGCTTGGGTGTGTCATGGATGCTGAGATCATGATTCCTGGTCGAGCCGGATCTCGACATAGGCTTCGTCACGCAACTGGCGCAACCATTCCTCCGTCGCTTCCTCGGCCTTGCGCCGTTGCAGCGCCTCGCGTGCCTTCAGACGCAGGATGTCCTCGTTGGCACTCTGCTGGCGCCGTTCCTCGACCTGGAGGATGTGCCAGCCGAAGGGGCTCTTGAAGGGTTCGCTGGTCGCTCCGACGGCCAGGGCGTTCATTTGCTCCTCGAACTCGGGCACGGTTTTTCCCGGATCGACCCAGCCCAGCTCACCGCCCTTGAGCGCCGAGCCGGTATCGTCGGAGTGCGCGCGCGCCAGACCGGCGAAGTCCTCACCGCCGATGATGCGCTCGCGCAGTTGCAGTAGCCGCTGGCGCGCATCGGCGTCCGAGACGATCTCGTTGGTGCGGATCAGGATGTGGCGCGCCCGGGTCTGGGTGACGTCTTCTGGAGCCGCCGCCTTGATCTCGCGCATCCGGATGATGTGGAAACCGCTCGGGCTGCGCAATGGTTCACTGACCTCGCCCTCGGCCAGGGTATAGGCCAGGTCCGACACCAGACTCGGCACCGCGCCCATCTCGAACCAGCCCAGATCGCCGCCCTCCAGGGCGTTGCGTCCATCCGACTCGCGCACCGCCACGGCGGCGAAGTCGGCCCCGCTACGCAGCCGTTCCACCAGTCCCTTGGCTTTGTCCTCGGCGCGTTTGACCTGCTCCGGGGTCGGGTTTTCGGGCAGGGCGATCAGGATGTGCTGCAAGCGCACCTGCTCGCGCTCGATCAGCCGGCTGGCCTCGCGCGCGAGGAAACGATCGACTTCGGGTTCGCTGACCTGGATCTTGCGCACCACCTCCTGATTCTGCAAACGGCTGCTCAGAATCTGCGAGCGCGTGTCCTCACGGAAGTCCTCGAAGCGGATGCCGCCGGCCTCCAGCGTTGCCTTGAGTTCGTCGAGCGACAGGCCATTGCGGCCGGCGATCCCCTGAAGCGCTTCTTCCAGCGTGGCCTCGTCGACCTTGAGACCGAGTTCCTTGGCCCGCTGCTGCTGCAAGTGCTTGAGGATGAGACGGTCGAGCACCTGTTTGCGCAACTGCTCGGGGGGCGGTATGGCCGTTCCGCGCTGGTTGAGTTGCGGGATCACCAGCGCGATCTCGCGTTCCAGCTCACTCTGCACCACCACATCGTCGTTGACCACCGCGACGATGGCATCCAATGCCTGGGCCGAGACCAGCGCCGGCCCCATTCCGAGCGCCAGCGCAAGTCCCAGCAGTTTCCCCCGCGGGGACCGGCGCGGCGTCATCCGCGCCGGCGCGTCTCTATTCGGGCTGATAGCCATAGATTCCTCGTTGCAGAACCTTATCGATCGAATTGCCGAAGGAGCCGAGACCGGCCAGCTCCAGCTGCAGCATGACACTGGTGCTCGCCGGCTGATCGGCATCGCGCTTGAGATGCTGGCCCAGCACGCGCAGGCGCCAGCAGCACTGGCCGAACTCCAGCCCGGCGAAGGCTTCGACCGTCTGGTCGTTGAGCAGTGAGTAGAGCCAGCGTCCGACCACCCGTACCCGTGGGCCGATGGGCATCTGGAACGCGAGGTCCGTGTCCTCGTATTCCTCCGACGCCTGGGTGCCGAGATTGTAGCGGTAGGCGAGATTGATCAGGCGGTCGCGGTCGGGGGCGTAGCGTAGCTGGAGGATCTGCTTCTCCCACGCGTTCCCGTCGTCATGCGGATTCCATTGCAGCCCCACCTGGGCGGTCCAGTCCTTGTGCAGTCGTGCCGCCAGCTCGCCCGCCAGGGACGAACTCACATCGTCCTCGGGCGTCGCATCGTCGAGCTGGACCCGGCGCTCGTCGAAGTAATAGACCTGACCGAGACTGGCACGAAAGAGCTCGTCGCCATCGCGGTTGGCGATGGTGCGCGAGGTCAGGCCCAGGGTGAGACGGTTCTCGTCGCTGATGCGGTCGTAGCCGGTGAAACGGTTGGAGCGAAACAGACTCGCGAAGCTGAAGTCGAGCGCCGTGGTGTCGAACCGGGGATTGTCGGACTGATCCTCATGAGCGGTGAGGACGTAATAGAGCCGGGGTTCGAGCGTCTGCAAGGTCTCGTGGCCGAACCAGTCGGCCTCGCGCTCGAAGATCAGCTTGCCGTCGAGGTCGACACTCGGGATCAGATGGCTCGGTTGACTGTCGGCGCCCTCCACCTGATCGACGAGATCGTACTGGGTGTAATAGAGCCGGGCGCGCGGGATGAGATGACCGAAGCTGCGCCGCAGCGGCCAGCGCAGCGAGGGAATGGCGACCAGCCGGCTGCCATGGACGGCTGCATTGTGGTCGAAATAGTCGTACTGCGCCTTGAAGTCGTATTCCAGACCGCCGACCTGGGGTGCGGGCGAGAGGTTCAGCTCGATGTGCGGGAGCTGCCCATAGGGCCGGTTGGCCGGTGCGATGCTGGTGTCGACCGTCTGGAACTGCTGCACGCGCCCCAGTGCCCACCAGCCATCGCCGCTGTACAGGACGTCCGCGCGCTGGCTGAGGTTGCGCAGACTCGTCACATCGAGCCGGTTGCCGAAATCGACCAGATAGCGATCGTCGGAGACCGAGGCGTAATCGATCGCGGTCGACCAGCGCGTGCCGAGCCAGGCGGACTGGGTGACGCGCAGTGCACCACGCGCGCCCTCGTCTTCGTTCTTCTGATCGCTCGGCAGGAGTTCGCCGTCGATCTCGATGCGTTGCCAGGGCGAGAGATGGCGGAACTCGGCCCCGAGCATCAGCCCGCGCGAACTCATCAGACGCGGCGTCAGGGTCGCGTCCATGTTGGGCGCGATGTTCCAGTAGTAGGGAATCGTGAGATCGAATCCGGTTTCCTCGGAGGTGCCGACGGTCGGGATCAGAAAACCGCTGCGCCGACGCCCATCGATCGGAAAGGCCAGATAGGGGGTGTAGAGCACGGGCACGTCCCAGAGGCGCAGGCGCGCGTGGCGCGCCACACCCAGACCCGTGCCCTGATTCAGCTCCAGATCGCGCGCGCGCAGCGACCAGGCCGAGCTGCCGGGCGGGCAGGTGGTATAGAGGACGTCGCGATAGCGGCTGCGCTCGGCGTCGAGCAGCCAGGCTTCGGTGGCGGCGCCGCGCAGATTGGCCCGGCCGTGCATCCGGTAGCCGGCCTGCTCCAGGTGCCCGCGCTTGGTCTCCAGGTTGTAGTCGGCGCGTTCGCCGATCACCCGAAGTTCCGGATAATCCAGCGCGACGCTGCCGCCGGCGCTGACGTCTCCGGTACGCCGGTCGTAGCGCGAACGCTCGGCGCGCAAGCGGCGCGATTCCTGAATGATATCGACCTCGCCCTGCAACTGGATCAGGTCGCGTTCACGGTCGTAGTCGACCAGATCGGCCGTGATCTCGATCGGCAGGCGCTGCGTCTCAGGTGGCGGGGACGCCGGCGTGATGTTGGTGACGCCGGGCGCGGGTCCGCAATACTCCCAGCCGAGATCCAGGTGCAGACGGCGGTCATCGGCGCGCTGTTCGACGGGGGTGACGACCGGGGCGAGCGGTGTCTCATCCGGTGGGGCGAGGGTGACGCCCTGCGCGCCCTGCTGTTCCAGCGTCGCGAGCGCGGCATCGCGTTCGGCCGGCCGGCTGGGGGTCAGGGATGCACCGTCCGTGGGTGTGTGCTCGGGCGTGGCGGGCAAGAACGCGGTCCGGGATGCGCGCGGCGGCTGGCCCGTGTCGGGCAGGCTGGTGGACGGCCCGCTCGCCGGGTCGGCGGCGTTCGGGGCCGATTCTGTCGCCCCGCCTGGCGCCGAGGCGGCCGCGAGCACGAGCAACGCAGCCGCGCGTGCACTGTATTTGAGTTCGGCCAGGGTCGGCATCGGTCGGAGGGGCGTGTAATGAATGAGTGGACGCTAGGGATTGAACCTGTAACCATGGCACATCCAGGGCGCGCCATCAATCGCCGATGACTCCATCGAGGTTCGCCGACCCTGATTTTTCTTAAGATTCTATGGCCATTTGGAGTGAATGGGTGTGTCGGATCGAACTGCCGTCTTGCGTTCCTGGTTGAGCGAGGTCTTGGGTTCGGAGTCGCTGGAGTTGACCCCGGCGTCCTCGGATGCGAGCTTCCGTCGCTACTGGCGTGTCCGGCGCGACGGCGAGACCTGGATCGCCATGGACGCCCCGCCCGAGTTCGAGGACTGCGGACGCTATGCCGATCTGGCCCGGCGCTTTCGCGCCTGCGGACTCAATACCCCCGAGATCCATGCCGAGTTTCGCGAGCAGGGGTTCCTGCTGATCTCCGATCTCGGCGATCGAGTCTATCTCGGCGAGCTGAACGCGCAGAGCGCCGACCGGCTCTACGGCGATGCGCTCGACGCCCTGGAGACGCTCCAGACACGCGCTCCGGTCGAGGGGCTGCCCCAGTACGACACGGCGCTACTGACGCGCGAGCTGGGCCTGTTTCGCGAATGGCTGCTGCACGGATTCCTGGAGCTACCGCTCGACGAACGCGACCGCGAACGCCTCGATCGCGTCGAGTCCATCCTGATCGACAGCGCCCTGGAGCAGCCGCGCGTCTGTGTCCATCGTGATTATCACTCGCGCAATCTGATGCTGACCGAGGCGGGCAATCCCGGCGTGCTCGACTTCCAGGACGCTGTGGTCGGCCCCATCACCTATGATCTGGTCTCGCTGCTGCGGGATTGCTATATCTCCTGGCCCGAAGCGCGGGTCCGGGACTGGGCGCTCGGTTACTTCCAGCGTGCCGGCGCCTCGGGGCTGCTCAACGCGGTCGAAGCCGAGCGTTTCGAACGCTGGTTCGATCTCATGGGGATGCAGCGTCACCTCAAGGCCAGCGGCATCTTCGCCCGGCTGAGTCTGCGCGACGGCAAGCATGGCTATCTGGCCGACATTCCTCGGACCCTGGGCTATGTGCTCGACGTGGCCGGCCGCTACCCCGAATTGCGCGAATTCGGCGACTGGCTCGGCGGTCCGGTCACGGCCGCACTGGAGTCGCGTCTGGCGATGGCGGCCTGATGGCGTGCCGTCGCGTGCGACAGCGCGCATCAGGGTTTCTTGACCGGCTCTTCGTCCTCGGACGGCGGATCGAAGAGATCGGCGAGTCCTTCCAGCTCGTCACGGGCGCGCGCTTCCTCGATCTCCTCCGGACTCAGCGGGCGCTCGGGCGCCTCATCGGGCTTGGCGGGTGGCGGCCCCGGCTCGCTGACGGCCTCTTTCGCCAGCGCTTCCAGCATGGCATCGATGTCACTGGGGTCGAGTGTCTCATCGAGTGACGACTCGGGCGGTGTGGCAGGTGGCGGCTTGACGGACTCGTCTTCGGGTGGATTCTCGACCGGCTGGATGTCGAAATCACCGGCGTCCATGTCGAGATCCCCAAGGTCGGCCTCTTCGTCCGGTTCGGCCTCTTCGTCCGGTTCGGGCGCTTGCGCCGCAGGTTCCTGGGCGGGCGGGGGTTCCTGCAGCGAATCGGCCTGCTGTTGCTCGGCTTTCTTGAAGGCGGCCATGTACTCTTCCATGAGCTGTTCGAGGGTTTCCTTGGTGTTCTCCAGTTCAGTCGAGAGTTGTGCCTTCTCGTTCTCCAGACCTGTAACGTCACTGGCATTGATCATGCCGCTCGGGGTGATCTCGGCCCAGGGCTTGATCACCTTGGCCAGTTCCGACGGGATCTCCTTGAGCTTGTCCCCGTCACGGTTGAGATAGAGATTCAGCATGACGTTGTAGAAGGCCCGCTCGCGCTCCATGTACTCGTCGACCTTGGCCGCGAGTTCGTCGCCTTCCAGGTTGTAGGTCGTCTCGAACAGATTCGCCAAGGCATCACGGTGGCTGGGTTCGCGGGCTTCAAGATGCTGCATGACGGCCCCGGCATGGACCTGATCGTCCTGTTCCTGGTGGCGTTGGCGTCTGAGCATCAGAAACAGGATGACCCAGGCGAGCAGGGCGAACTCACCGGCCAGGATCAGAGCGGCCAGTTGGAATGTGCTCATGCGCGCGTCCTCTTGGCGGTGTTCCGGCTGGACCTGGAGCGCGTCATGAGCCACCAGGTCAGCGCCAGCAACCCCCCGAGCAGCACATTGCCCCCGAGCACATAGACCAGCAGCCAGAGCCAGGAGACGGGTTGCGTGGCCTCCACGGCCGGCTCAGCCGGCGGTACCGCGAAATCGAGCGTCAGGGCACCGGGTTCGGGCTGGATCTCGGTGAGATCTCCGGTCAGGGTCCGGCCCATGAAATGACTGCTGATCCGGTACTCTCCAGGGTGCTGGACGGGGATCTTGACGGTCAGCGGAAAGCGTTTGCCCTTGGGGATCTCGACGACCTCGGTCCAGCCGTCCGGGCCACGCGCGAGCAGATAGCCGGACAGGCTCGTCTGGTCGACCAGATCCGGTTCGGCGGTGAGCCGCACCAGCAGCGCGGCGAAGGGATCGGTCTCGCTCGGCTGTTGTCCCTCATAGTCGACCGTCAGCGGCGCGCCCTTGATCTTGAGGCGCCGGGTGAGCTGGCGCTGGAAGGTGCCGCCATCGATGACGAAGTCCAGACGATAGACGCCCGGTGTGAGCGTGCGGGTTTGCAGGCTGGTCGAGAACCGCTTCGTCGCCTGATCGAGCGCCATGGCCTGCTCAGCGGGTGCGGCCGGCGGCACGGCGAGCGGGGGCTGCCCCTCTTCGGTGGCGGGTGGCGTCACATTCTCCCCGACGACCGGCGGTGTAGGGACGGCGGCGCCTTGAATCTGTCCCAACGCGGGCGTCGCGGATTCAGGGGTGACGATGACCCTGGAGGCCAGCACTTGCAGCAGTTCGGTGCGCTCGACCGGCTGACCATGGTCGGTGAGCCAGCTCTCGAGCTGGGGCAACTCCCCGAGTCCGACCGCGTTGGGGACTGGGGCGACCTCGATGTCCATGTCGGTCACGATGACGACCCGGTTGTCCGGGTCTTCCACCCCGCGAATACGCCACTGACCGGGCTTGGGATTGGACAGCGTGACCAGATCGTACCCGACCTCGGCGCGCCACTTCACACCGGGCGTGAGCTGATCGGCGCGGATGCGCTCGCCGTCGGGAGCCGTCAACTGGCTCTGTCCACCTTCGGGTCGAAAGGCCAGGAGCGTGAATTCGCGCACCTGATCGTCGATCTCGAAGCGATTGCCCTGGATCGGCACGGTCGTCGGCGGAGCGCTCTGTTCGAGCACGCGCAGAAAGAGCCGCTGGAGCGTCTCGGCGTCCTGGGCGACTTCCAGCCAGCCATCGGTCTGAGTGGCGAGCAGACGCATGAGCGGTTCGTCGATCTGGTCGGAGAGACCGATGGCATGGACCTTGACGCCCTCCGACTTGAGCGACTCGATCTGTTCGGACAGGATGCGCTCGCGCGAGGCCGCGCTCTCGGCCTCATCCTTCGAGACATCGACCAGTCCGTCGGTGAAGAGGATCAGATGCCGCTCGCCCTCGGGCGGTGTCTTGGTCCAGTCCTCGGTCGCGGTGCGGATGGCACGCTCGATATCGGTGAAGAGTCCGCGCGAGTGGATGCGTGCGAGACGTCCGGCGAGACGCTTCTTCCAGGCGTCGTCGACCGGCGCCGGCGGGATCAAGACCTCGGTCTGCTCGGCGAACAGCCAGACGCCGGCGATGGCGCCAGCCGGTATGAGTTCGTTGACCAGTTGCAGCGCCGGCGCGCGCAGATTCCGGGGATCGTTCTGACGCATGCTCCCGGAGACGTCGATGAGCAGCCGGACATCGGCCGGAGCCGCCAGCGGCGCCTGGACCGCGATCAGCCACAGCAGGACGATCGACGAGAGAAGCCGCGCGCGCCTCAGGGAAGCCACAGCTCGAAACAGCCTCCAGTCAGATGATGGGCGTTGACCAGATGGATCCGCCCCTGGAGGTCACCGTTGCGATGCAATTGGGCGATACGGGTCGCGAAATAGAGACCGAGCTGGGTGCGCCCTGGGTTGGCGGCCTCGGCGAACTCGCCGGGCTGGTACTCCAGCAGGCCGATCAGGGCCGGTGGAAAACCGCCGCCATCATCCTCGACGCGGATCACCAGGAAGCCGTCTTCCTGAGCGGCGCTGAGTTCGATGCGTGAGCGGGCATAGCGTCTGGCATTGCCGATGGTGCTGTCGAGCACGCTGCGCACCAGTTCCAGATCGAAATAACCCTCGAGATCCGGCGCACAACGATGGCTCAACTCCAGTTCGAGTGCCCGGCACACCGAATGATTCTCGGCGACGACCTCATCGAGGAAGTCATCGAGGTTGTTGGCGGTCACGCGCATCGAGAGCTGCTCGTGACCGATCTTGTAGAGCGTCAGCAACTGGATGAGATTGCTGTTGGCGCGGCGCGCCTCGTGTTGCAGCAGACTGGCCTGACGGGGATTGGCGATATGGTTGTCGGGATTGGCGATCAGATCCTCGAGGTTGTTCAGGATCAGGCCGAGCGAATTCTTGATGTCGTGGATCGACGAGGCGAGGATGTCGGAAAAATCCATGCTGTCCATCGGCTCAATCCCCTTGGCTGGTGATTTTGCGCAGGCGCGCGGTCACGTCGCCCAGCCGCCAGTCGTCCGGGGCCAGGGTCTGGACGCGGTCGATGTAGCGGCGCACGGCTTGCAGATCATCGTTGGTGACGCCCCGGCGTTCCATATACATGATGATGGCCTTGGCCGCGTTGAGATTGATGGTCTTGTTGCCCGGCATCTCGTCGGCCGCCTGACTGAGCAGACGGATGGCGGCCTCGAACTCGCCCTGTTTGATGAGCCGTACGCCTTCGTTATTGGTCTTGACCAGATCGCGCTGAACTTCGCGGATCGCGGCCTCGGCATCATAGTTCAAACCGGATTCCTGACACAGATGCACGATCTGGGTCAGGGTCGCGTCGTCATCGTGATTGTTGGCGATGGCCTGACGCAAGAGCGTGGCTGCCTTGTCTTCGCGTCCGAGTCCGGCATAGGTCTTGGCCATCTCGAGGGCGTGCTCGGCGGTGTGAGCCGTCTCGTTGAGCCGGGCGAGGGCTTCCTCGGCCTCGGCGAGCGCGGCCTCGGCACCGGCCTTGTCACCCTGGCGGGTCTTGATGAGCGCGCTGGTACTGGCCGCGTAGAAGACGGCCTCCTCTCGGTCGGGGAAGACCTTGTGGATCTCGTTGGCGACCTTGAGTGCCTCGTCGTGCTTGTTGTTGGCCGATTTGCTTTTGGCCAGTCCGGCGAAGATCGCCGGGTGATTGAGCACTGAGTATTTCGCCAGCCCGACGGCGCGCTCATAAGCCGCCTCGGCGATCTCGGGGTGTCCGTTGTTCAGCGCGATGTCGCCGAGCGTATGCTGGCGCCCAATACCGCGCGGCGAGAGCCTGACGGCGGTGCGCAGTGTCTCTTCGGCCTCGGCGAAACGGCGCTGGGCCGTCTGGGTCTTGGCCAGCCAGTCGTAGGCGCCGATGAAATTGGCATCCTGCTCGATCAGCTGCCTGAACGTCTCGGCCGCCTGATCGAAGTTCTTTTTCAAAAACTGGATCTTGCCGATCCCGAGCCGTGCCCAGGGCATTTCGCGGATGGCGAGTACCTGTTCGAGCGTGGCCGTGGCCTCGTCGAGTCGGTTGGAGTCGATGCAGATCTCGCTCTTGAGCTTGAGCAGTTCACCGAGGTTGCGCGGCTTGGCGGCGATCAGGGTATCGATCGCACGGATGGCCGCCGAGGGATCCTTGGCCACGAGCGCTTCGCTGACCTTGGTCAGATGGGCCTTGCGCTCGAAGAGCTTGACCAGACGGGTGCGCAGCAGATCCTTGGTGAACGGCTTGGAGAGATAGCTGTCGGGAGCGTATTCGACGGCCCCCATCACCATCTCGCGCGCATTCTCGGCCGTGATCATGATGAAGATGCTGTCGACGCCGATGAGCTGGCGATGACGCGCTTCCTCGAGTACCTGCTGGCCATCCTTGCCGGGGCCGAGATTGTAGTCGCAGAGGATGACCTCGAAGCGCTTGTTCTGCATCTTCGAGATGGCGTCGCTGCCGTTGCGGGCCTGATCGATGCGCGTGACCCCGAGCGAGATCAGGATGCCCTTGATCGCCGAACGCATGTCGGCGAAATCGTCGACGACCAGGAAGCTCTTGGTGGCAAAGGCGTCAGCCATCTCGCTCTACTCGTTGTCCCAGCCCAGGATCAGGATCGCTCGCGCGCGATGGCGCGATGCCCGATGTCGCGGCGACAGAAGGCGTCCGTCCACTGGATGCGGTCGACCGCCTGATAAGCCAAGTGCTGCGCCTCGGCCACGTTGGCGCCGAGCGCGGTGACGCACAGCACACGCCCGCCGTTGGTCAGGATGGCGTCGCCCTCGCACCGGGTGCCGGCCTGGAAGACCTTGGCCTCGCTGGAGGGTACCGCATCCAGGCCGCTGATGACATGCCCCGTTTCATAGTCGTCCGGATAGCCGCCGGCGGCCATGACCACGCCGAGTGCCGGACGCGCGTCCCAGTCGGCCGTGACCTGATCGAGCCGTCCGTCGAGCGCGGCCAGACAGAGTTCGACCAGATCGGACTGGAGGCGCATCAGCAGCGGCTGGGTCTCGGGGTCGCCGAGCCGGCAGTTGAACTCCAACACCTTGGGCGTGCCGTCGGCGCCGATCATGAGGCCGGCATAGAGGAAGCCCAGATAGGGCAGTCCCTCGGCGGCCAGACCCGCGACCGTCGGCTCCATCACTTCGCGCATGATGCGGTCGTGGATCTCGGGCGTGACGATGGGGGCGGGCGAGTAGGCGCCCATGCCGCCGGTGTTCGGACCGCGATCGCCGTCGTCGCGCGCCTTGTGGTCCTGAGACGAGGCCAGCGGCAGGATGTGCCGGCCATCGACCATGGCGATGAAGCTCGCTTCCTCGCCGGTGAGGAATTCCTCGATCACGACGCGCGCTCCGGCGCGGCCGAAGCGTCCGCCGCCGAGCATGTCGTGCACGGCGGCCTCGGCCGTGGCCAGATCATCGGCCAGGATCACGCCCTTGCCGGCGGCCAGACCATCGGCCTTGACCACCACGGGCGCGCCGACCTGACGCAGATAGGCGAGCGCCGGCTCCAGCTCGGTGAAGACGCCATAGGCAGCGGTCGGGATGCCGTGACGGTGCAGGAAGTCCTTGGCGAACGCCTTGGAGCCTTCCAGTTGGGCCGACGCCTGACGCGGCCCGAAGCAGGGTAGCCCCGCCTCGGCGAAGGCATCGACCAGACCCAGCACCAGCGGCGCCTCGGGGCCGACGATGGTCAGCCCGATCGACTCGCGGCGTGCGAACTCGACCAGTCCGGCGATGTCGTCGGCGGCGATGGCCACGTTCTCCACGCCCGGCTCGCTCGCCGTGCCGCCATTGCCGGGGGCCACGAACACCTGTTCGACCTGGGGGGATTGGGCCGCTTTCCAGGCCAGGGCGTGCTCGCGCCCGCCACTGCCTACGATCAAGATCTTCATCGGTATTTCAAATCTCTGGTTTTGGGTTCGGATCGCGTCCGCTTCAACCGAACGACACGATACCGCGCCGGCTGGCACGAATGAAGGCGACGATCCGCTTGGTCTCGGGTCCGGGATACTCGTCCTCGGCGCGCTGGAGTGCATCGTCCAGGCGCAGACCGGAGCGCAGGATCAAACGATAGACCTGCTTGATGCGCGTGCGCTGTTCCTGACCGAAGCCGTTGCGTCTCAGCCCCACCACGTTGAGTCCGATCAGGCGCGCGCGATGGCCGTCGGCGAGCATGTAGGGCGGTACGTCCTGGGGCACGCCCGTCACGCCCGCGATCATGACATAGGAGCCGATGCGGCAGAACTGATGCACCGCCACCTGACCGGAGAGAAAGCAGTGGTCGTCGATCTCGACATGCCCGGCCAGGGTCGCGGTGTTGGCGAAGACATTGTGATCGCCGACGACGCAGTCGTGTCCGGCGTGGCTGAAGGCCATCCAATAATTGTGGCTGCCGATCCGGGTGCCGCCCTCGGACTTGATCCCGCCGCTGATATTGACGCACTCCTTGAAGTGGTTGTGATCGCCGATGATCAGCGGCCGGGCCTTCTCGGGCGTGAAGCTCAGATCCTGCGGTTCGGAACCCAGGGTCGCGCCATGACAGACTCGGTTGTGCGCACCCATCCGGGTGACGCCGAAGATGCGCACGTTGCTCTCGATGCGGCAGCCCTCGCCGATGACGGCCCCGGATTCGATGATCGAATAGGGACCGACCGTCACGCTGTCGTGCAGTTGGGCGCCGTCCTCGACGATGGCCGTTGGATGGATGCGCATGGGTTTTCAGTGCCTGAAGTGACGCATGCCGGTGAACACCATGGCCATGCCATGCTCGTTGGCCGCCGCGATGACCTCGGCGTCGCGCATCGAGCCGCCGGGCTGGATGACGGCCTTGATGCCGGCGGCGGCCGCTTGATCGATGCCGTCGCGGAAGGGGAAGAAGGCATCCGAGGCCATCACCGATCCGGCGACGGTCAGTCCGGCGTGCTCGGCCTTGATGGCGGCGATGCGCGCGGAATTCACCCGGCTCATCTGCCCGGCGCCGACGCCGATGGTCATGCGCTCGCGGCCATAGACGATGGCGTTGGACTTGACGAACTTGGCCACGCGCCAGGTGAAGAGCAGGTCGGCCAGCTCGGCCTCGGTCGGGGTGCGCTCGGTGACGGTGCGGATCTGGTCGGTCAGACGCAGATCGGCGTCCTGGACCAGCAGACCGCCGTTGACGCGCTTGAAGTCGAGCCGGTCGCCCGGTTCGCGGGACCAGTCGCCGCATTCGAGCAGACGCACGTTCGGCTTGGACGCGACCGCCGCGCGGGCGGCGTCCGAGACGCGCGGGGCGATGATGACCTCGACGAACTGACGCTCGACGATGGCGTGCGCGGTCTCGGCGTCGAGTTCGCGGTTGAAGGCGATGATGCCGCCGAAGGCCGATTCGGGATCGGTCTGATAGGCGCGATCATAGGCTTCCAGCAGGGTCGCGCCGAAGGCCACGCCGCAGGGGTTGGCGTGCTTGACGATGACACAGGCCGGCGCCTCGTCGAACTGCTTGACGCATTCGAGCGCGGCATCGGTGTCGGCGATGTTGTTGTAGGACAGTTCCTTGCCCTGAATCTGGGTCGCGGTCGAGATGCCGGCCTCTGCGACCTGATGCTCGACATAGAAGGCCGCGTTCTGATGCGGATTCTCGCCATAGCGCATCGACTGCCGGCGCTTGAATTGCAGCGTCAGGGTGCGCGGGAAGCTGGCGCCGGCCTCGGACTCGGCGCGCGCCGACAGATAGTTGGCGATCGCGCCGTCATAGCGCGCGGTGTGCTCGAACACCTTGGCCGCCAGATCGAAGCGGGTCGCCTCGCTCACCCCGCCGCTGGACTGGATCTCCTCGGCCACGCGCTCGTAGTCGGCGGCGTCCACCACCACGGTGACGCTGGCGTGGTTCTTGGCCGCCGCGCGCAGCAGGGTCGGGCCGCCGATGTCGATGTTCTCGATCGCGGTCTCCAGATCACAGTCGGGATTGGCGACCGTCTGCTCGAAGGGATAGAGGTTGACCACCACCAGATCGATCGGCGGGATGCCGTGTTCGGTCATGACCGCGTCGTCGAGGCCGCGACGGCCGAGGATGCCGCCGTGGATGCGCGGATGCAGGGTCTTGACGCGCCCGTCCATCATCTCGGGGAAGCCGGTGTGGTCTGAGACCTCGACGACGGTCAGGCCGTTGTCGGCCAGCAGGCGGGCGGTGCCGCCGGTGGAGAGGATCTCGACGCCGCGTGCGGCGAGCACGCGGGCGAAGTCGAGCAGACCGGTCTTGTCGGAGACACTGATCAGGGCGCGTTGAATGGGTTGCATTGGATGGTCCAAAGTCTGGATGGGCGTATGGATTCGCACAGTGTTCGGGATCGAGGTGTCGACGGCTTGGGCGCGATTGTGCAACATCCGCGTCTTCGATCCCACGGATTTTAGGACAGACCTCAGCGGTCGATGCCGTGGGCCTTGAGCCGTTTGCGCAGCGTATTGCGCGTCAGGCCGAGGAGGCGTGCCGCCTGACTGAGGTTGCCCTGTGTGTGGTGCAGCACCAGCTCGAACAGTGGGCGTTCGACCTCCTGCATGACCAGATCGTAGAGATCCTCGATCTCGTGTCCGGCCATGTTGGTGAGATAGGCCTCGACGGCGGCGCGCACGCACTGGCTCAGTGGCGCAGCGTGCCGGTGATCGTCGGGGGCGAGTCCAGTCGCTGGCGGTGGCGGTTCGGATGTGGTGGGCGCGGCCTCACTCGTCATGGTCGGGCGTAATCGTCGTGGTCTCGATCGAGGAAAGCGAGTGCAAGCCGGAGTTGCTCGCTCGCTGACTCGGTAGTGTTGATGGTGTCCCGGAAGCTCGCCGCGCCGGGCAGATGCCGGCAGTACCAGGCGATGTGCTTGCGCGCGATCCGCACCCCGGCGTAATCGCCATGGAAAGCATAGAGCGATTCGAGATGTTCTCTCAGGATGTCTTTGATCCAGTGGCGTGGCGCGTTCGGCGATTCAGACGGATGCGCAGGCTCGGAGGCCAGCCCAGCGGCGATGTCGCCGAAGATCCAGGGGCGTCCCTGGGCCGCGCGACCGATCATGATAGCATCCGCGCCCGTGTAGTCCAGAACGCGGCGGGCGTCTTGCGCCGAGGCGATGTCGCCGTTGGCGATGAGCGGGATGTCCACTGAGGCGCGGATAGCGCGGATGGTGTCGTATTCGGCCGGGGCGCCGTAGGTGCAGGCGCGCGTGCGTCCGTGCACGGTCAGGGCGGCGATGCCCGACTCGCGCGCGATCCGGGCGATGCGCACAGCGTTGCGTTCCTCGGGCGACCAGCCGGTGCGGATCTTGAGCGTCACCGGCGCCTCGACGGCGGCGACCACGGCCTCCAGGATGCGCGCCACGCGCGTCTCGTCGCGCAGCAGGGCCGAGCCGGCGGCGACCTTGCACACCTTCTTGGCCGGACAGCCCATGTTGATGTCGACGATGTGCGCGCCCAGCTCGACGTTGAGCCGCGCGGCCTCGGCCATCTCGGCGGGGTCGGAGCCGACGATCTGCGCCGAGATCGGTCCCGGTTCGTCGCGATAGTCGAGCCGGCGCAGCGACTTGCGGCTGCCCCAGAGCGCGGTGTTGGCGGCGACCATTTCGGCCACGGCCAGTCCGGCGCCGAGTCGCCGGCACAGGGTGCGGAACGGGCGGTCGGTGATCCCGGCCATGGGGGCCAGGATCAGGTTGTTGGCGAGCCGATGGGGGCCGATCTGGAAGGGGCGGATCAAAGCGGGCAAGGATGTTTCTCTCTCGTGGACGTGGCCGCACGCATCGACGTATCAGAATTTGAACAATGGCGGTTCTTTTCAAGGTTACACGGATTTAACCCGTTCTTCAGCCTCGGGTAAGGTGGCGTGTCCGATACTCTCTCCATCGGCGGAAGCAACCGCCGCCGACAGATGCAACCTGTCAATCATCCTGAGGGTGTAGCGTCATGAACCGTATCTATCCGATCACCGCCGTCACGATCCTCGCTCTGTCCTTCGTGGCCATCGGTCGCAACCACGCCGCTGATCTCCGTCCGGCCGCCGCCAATACCGACACGACCATCACGCAGATCGTGACGGGCGGCCCGAGTCCCAAACAGGAGATGGAACTCTCGAAGCTGGGCTTGATGGCCGTCGAGCATGCTCAGTTGGCACGACTGGCGATCAACGATGGCTATGTCGACAACGCCAAGAAGCTGCTGGCCGAAAGCCATAAGCTGCTCGACCAAGCCGAGAAGCAAGACCGACCGATCACCGTGACGACCAAGGTCCGGGAAGGTCAGCAGGTGAAGCACGAACGTGAGCGCGAGAAGATGGATCTGATCCCGATCGCTTCGGAGTTGCAGGTCATCGAGGCATTCGACGCTCAGCCGACTCAAGGCGCGACGGACGAGCCGAAGTCCACGGCGGCCGCTGACCAGCCTGTCGCGGCTCAGGCCAAGGCCACCGGAGATGAGACGGCCAAGCCTCAGTCCATGGTCGAGCGCGCCAAGGTACGCGATGCGGCCATCGCTCAAGCCAAGGAGCATCTGCAACGTGGCGACCGACAGGCGGCGGCTCAGTCGCTGAAGCTCGCCGATCTGACGTTGATCGCGCATGAGATCAGTCTGCCGTTGGCCGAGACCAGTGCCGAGGTCGATCAGGCGATCAAGCTGCTCGATGCGGGCAAGCCCTACGAAGCCAATCTCGAACTCAAGAAGGTGCGTGACGGTCTGGTCGTCACCACGGCCGTGGTTGGCGGACCGACTGATCCCGTCTCGCCAGCCGGCTCGGGTTCTGAACCGTCTGATGGGCAGTCTTGATCCAGTGCTTCAGGGCTGGGAAGGATAGCGCGCGGCGCGGGAGTCTCGCCTTGCCGGGACTCCCGCAAAGCGCCGCTAGACAATCTCCAGGGGCTTGGCGGTTAGCCTTCATGGCTGCATGTTTTCAGGCCAAAGGAAGTATGGGCCAAACTTTGGACTCATGCGGAACTCGCCTCCAGCGTCCTTGCCCTTGTTGGTGATGTAGTGCTTGCCTTCACGCGATTCCAAGAATCCGGATTGCACGAGCTTTTCCGTGAGGTCGTTGGTTTTCATACCCAGCTTTTTGGCAAGTTTTGAAGTTGTCAACTTGTCAGGCAAGGTTTCCTCGGTTTCGGATTTGCTCTCGGGCTCGTTTGATATGCGCTCAAGAGAGATTCGGGCTTCCTCGCTAATGCGAATGATGCGTTGTGACTCTTCGTAAGCGTCTTTGTAAAGCTAGGCGTCGTCCGTGCGCCGGATTAACACGCCCATTTCGTTGTTGTTGATTTGACTGAATTCATAAAGATTAAGGCTAGTGATAATGCAGAACTCTTCATTCATGTAGCACTTGGCATGAAGGTTCTTGCAAAAGCTTGTGCGAATGTACGTAAGCTCTTTTAGCCAGTTGATCTTCTCGGGTTGAAGCTCGCTTTTGCCGTAAACGATGCGCACGTCAATCTTTAAACGATTCTTGTCGGCTAGAAGTTCCTTGATTCGATCGTTGAGCTTGAGGAACGGACTGATCAGGATGAGTCGGTCTTTTGCGTCCTTGATGAGTTCTTCGAGAAAGTAATTTGTAGCGCTGGTGTTCAGGAATTTTGCCATTGGGCGATCTCAAAAGAGCAGGTGATAGGTGGTCTATAGGAAGAGAGCAGCACGGCATTTGCCTTGTTGGCCAATTGTCGATTTTTAAGGCATGCGGCTTTTGCGTTTATGCTGAGCCGCTTTTTCGCTTGCCAGAGACTTTTTTGGATCAGAGATGCAGATGCCGCCTTGGAGCTGAAAAGATAGTGGCTATGATTTTGATGGATGTGGTTTTTTTAGCTGTTTTAGGTTTCAGGCGTTTTCCTGCAAATTATTAAATTGTTTGCAAGTCGGTTGGTTTGGTCGCTCGTTTCTCTGGTTTTTGTTCTTTCTCTTCTTGCGAGTTGTGTCAAGAATTAAGCTGGCCAGGAATTGTCGCGGCAGGAAAAGCTTATAGTGCTTGGCGAATTCGCCATATACTGCGGTTTTGTTTTCGAGCTTTTTGTGCGGCTGAGAGGCTGTCTAGAAACTGGAAAAACAGTCTTTTCTAGCTAGTAGCCAATTTATAGTGAATTTGATTATTGCAAATTTGGCGAAGCAACAACCGACTAGACGCCAAGTAAACTTGAGACTCACTTGAGGTTGGCTTACGCTCGTAATCTTTACTCAATCGACGCGAACGACCAAGCCAAGCGAATGTTCTTTCAACGACCCAACGACGTGGCAAGACATGAAAACCTTGGCGACCGGTCTGCTTCTTAACAATAGTGAGCGTACAGGCAAACTGCTTAAATACCCACTCAATCAGCTCTGCCCCGGCGTAGGCTCCATCCGCCCAAATAATTTTGACGGATTGGATGAGTAGAAATAAGCGTGCGATCACTTCGCGTGCAGCTGTGCCATCAAACATGTTGGCGGCATGCACCCACACGACAAGCACGCAACCCATTGTATCTACAACGATATGCCGCTTGCGACCTTTGACTAACTTACCGCCATCGAACCCAGAGGCCCGTCTAGACTCAGGGGTTCCCTTGACACTTTGGCTGTCGATGATCGCGCCTGTTGGATCTGGTTTTCGGTCTTTTTTTTTCGCGTAATTGCTCGCGTAAAGCGGTATTAAGATTTTCAAGCAATTTGTTATCTGTCCACTTATTGTAGTAATAGTTAACCAGTTTGTAGGATGGAAAATCATTTGGCAAATAACGCCACGGACAACCTGTTTTGTTTAAATAAAAAATAGCGTTCAAGATTTCACGTAGATCACTTGATCTTGGTCGGCCTGTTGTATAAGGCTCAAGTTCTTCGAAAATGCTTTCAACAATCTCCCATTCTTCATCGGAGATATCGCTTGGGTATTTTTGCGAAGATTCTTTTTTTGAAGTCATATTCACGACATGAGTGAAGTTAATTGACTCGTGAACCTTGCCATATTTTCCAAAAAATATACATAAAAATCAATTTCTTAGTTTTTAGACAGCCTCTGATTTGAGCATTAGGAGTCAATTCCGGGTGCGGCCGAATTATTGCCCATTTTACGCATCAGTTGTTGTTGAAGCAAAGCTTTGTCTAATATGGTCAAGTAGCGTTTTAAGAGTAATTCCAAGTTCTTGATTTGCTGTTATGCTTCTGGTCCTGATCTTGGGGTGGTGGCGATATTAATAGATATTTTCTGAACTGTTTCTGATATTTTCGCAAGCGCGTCATTTCTTATTTTTGCTTCTTCTAATGCGACTTGTTTGCCGAAAATGCCTGTCCTGGAAGTAAACATACTGATTGCTGATTGCATTATGTCGTTTTGTCAACCATTTGTTGTTTCGCGTATTTCTTCCAGTGTCTTTTTACATCTGCCGCGCTCGCTCTTCAGCTAAGCCAGAAGATAACTGAAAATGCAATTGCGACAGCTGGAATAACGTAGCCTGTGAGTATTTGGAATGGGCGGGTCCATCATGACTTTATCTCTCTCTTAACGTCAAGCATCAGCCGACCGCAAAAGCAGAGCAAGGAACGAGTAGCGCTTTTTGCGGTCGGCTGTATGTGGTTGTTGGACATTTCTTACCAAGATGCTTTCTCTATCGAGGACTTGGCCTCGCCTTCTTGTCTTCCTATGCCGCTTATTATCTCGTGTTTCCATTTGTCGTTCTTGGCATCATATCGAGAGAAGTGGAATGGCTCGCTGAACAGGCGACTAAGATTCCGTATTTGTCGCGTAATCGGCTCCGCCTTCATGAATTTGGAGTCCAGGTCAAACATCAGAATGTAGAAAGCCGTCCAAATCGCGGCTGCTCTATCAAATCGAATATCTTGCGCTGGCCCCACAATTGAATACATCCCCTTATTGCGACCCGAAACGATCGATGAAAACAATTCGTTCCCCATTTCACAAGCGGAGACGAATAGCCTTCTATTTTTCAGTTGGTTCTCGAATATTTCGGCGAACCGTTGATAGGAAATTTTATCAAATGTTGTGTAGAGGGAGTCTAGGGATCCATGCGCCGAAATATGCAGAAATCGGTAGCTAGATTTTCGATATTCTTTTACGAGCTCGACGAGTTCTTTTTCAGTGCGAAAATAATAGTACTTTGGTTTTTTTCCTGATAGCCTGAGAATGTCCCGGATTATTCGGCCTTCAAAACGTTCTTTTTCCTCATCTTCCAGGGATAGCGACTCCAGAATAAACACTTGCGGTTCTGTTTCGGAGATAGGGCGCAAATCCGTCATGATCTAGTTCCTGTAGAGAATTTGCGTATCAGAAGCCAAACAGTTAAACGGTTCAACGCCTAAATCAGCGGGCCGCAAAGCCGTAGGCTTTGTGGTTCCGCTGCATTTTCTTGTGTACGCCCGGCATGGGCATGAACTGATGGGGTGAAAGTCCCCTGTAGGAGTACCTGAGATGTCCGCGCAGCGGACGGATATAACTACTAGTCGACGGCAAGGGCAGCCCCGCGAGGGTCTGTCCGGAGGAAGCCTGAGCGCAAAGGTGCGAGCCGACGAACAGAAATCGCATAGAAGGCTCAGTCCCCGGGCGAGTCAGCACAAGGTGACGAAGCCCGCCAGGTGCAGGGGATAGGGTAAATGCGGCGGTTGTGCACTGAAAGTTCATGTCCTTATCCGGGGAGGTCTGTCTCGCGAGCGGTCCGTGTGTCTATGGGAGTCGCACTGAGGTCTAGTTCGAAAGGGCTGGAATCGCCATCGAACCCTACGGGTGCTGTGGTCGCCAGGGGAGCCGGACTGAGGGCCAGCGCGAAAGCGCCGGAATCACCACCGGACCCTACCGTGACTCGGACAGCGCGTCGGGCGGCAACGCTCGGCGTGACGGGACAGAAGTCAGCAGAGGCCATAGTAGCCGAGCGAGCGTGGAGCGCTCGCCCGACGAAGGGCCGAACATGAGAAGCCAAGGCGGAGCCGTGGATTGCTCGCATGCGTTGCTGAACCCGCCCGGGGGAGACGTGAGGCGGCGTGATGCCACGCAGCCAGCCTTGCACGATGACCTGATGGAGCGGGTGCTGGAGAGCGAGAACATGCGACAGGCATGGAGGCGCGTGAAGTCCAATCAGGGTGCGCCTGGGATCGATGGGATGTGCATCGAGGACTTTCCCGAGTTTGCACGTTCGAGCTTGCCGGCGATCCGCCAAGCCCTGCGTGAGGGTACCTACCGGCCACAGCCGGTCAGACGGGTGACGATTCCCAAGCCGAACGGTGGCGAGCGACTGCTCGGCATCCCGACGGTGATGGACCGCGTCATCCAACAAGCCATTGCGCAAGTTCTGGGACCGATCTTCGATCCAGGGTTCTCGGATGCGAGTTTCGGCTTTCGACCAGGACGCTCTGCCCATGGAGCATTGAGGCGGGTACAAACCTACATTGGTGAAGGCTACCGCATCGCGGTTGACTTGGACCTGGCGAAATTTTTCGACACGGTTCAGCACGACGTCCTGATGGCCCGCGTGGGTCGGAAGGTGCGCGACAAGCGGCTGCTGGCCTTGATCGGCGACTATCTGCGGGCGGGTGTCTTGGTTGGAGGAACCCTTGAAGCAACGGAGATCGGCACGCCGCAGGGTGGGCCGCTGTCGCCGTTGTTGGCCAATATCCTCTTGGATGATCTGGACAAGGAATTGGAGAGACGGGGGCACCGGTTCGTGCGCTACGCGGACGACCTGCTGATCCTCGTGCGCAGCCACCGCGCGGGTGAGCGGGTGATGGCGAGCGTGTCTCGCTATTTGACCGGAACGCTCAAGCTGGTGGTCAACGAGCAGAAGAGCCGTGTGGTCAAGACTGACGCGTGCAAATTCCTGGGATTCACCTTCCGGGGTAAGAAGCGGCGTTGGTCCAAGCGCGCCTACCAAGACTTTCGCCACCGTCTGCGCAAGCTGACCGGACGGAGGTGGGGCGTGTCCATGGACTACCGGCTCCAGAAGCTCTCCGCATACGTCCGCGGTTGGATGGGCTACTTCGGCCTCTCGGACTATTACCGGCCCATCCCCGAGCTGGATCACTGGCTGCGGCGGCGTGTCCGCCTGTGCTACTGGAAACAGTGGCGCGGGGTGCGCAATCGTATTCGCCACCTGCTGGCCCTGGGCACACGGGCACGGACCGCGATCTGGACGGGCATGAGTTCCAAGAGCTACTGGCATCTGTCTTGCTCGTTGGGCACGCAAACCGGGATGACCAATGACTGGCTGAAACGCCAGGGCTTGATCAGCATTCGCGATCAGTGGATGAACGCGCATGGCTATGCCTGAAATCGTCGTGTGCTCCCTTCGTGTGAACCGCCTAGTGCGGACCCGCATGCTAGGTGGTGTGGGGAGGGCGGGCTAAATACCCGCCCTTACCCGATTATGTGTTTTCATGACGCTAACTTCTACTGGATGCCTTTAATAATAGGTCTAATTTCGCCTTTTATATGACCATTTTTTAAAGTATAGACCCCAGAAAGTTCAAGCCATTGCGAAAAATGCATTCCACTAAATGATGTTCCATAAATATTCTTTTCACCTAGGCAAGTCCAAAATATTGACAACTTATTTTCCTTTAGAAATCTCTGTAAAGCGTCTTTCTTAACAATCAAGTTTGAAGGTCCACCGTCTATGACGGATAGATCCAACACAATCACTTCGCCAGTTTCACTCAACCATTCGCCAATATTATTTGAATACTGCAAATTCATTTCTAAAAACATTAACCTTCGAGGTGATAGATACGATGGTTGGTTTTCATAATCCGCACCCGATTCCCAGATATGCCTTTCTGCTGTAGGCAAAACATGCGCAATCACATTATCTCTATTTTCGTCAAGAACATCTTCCCAGCCATAACCGCCGTAATATGGCTTATCAAAATATTGGTAAGCTGGTGACCAATAATATTCACGACTAAATACCTGATAACGATCATGGCTTTCAGGGAACCAGCGCCCCATGAAATGTTGAGCATTCAAATAAGCAAGCAATTCTGCCTCATCCTCTTCTTTTACAAAGTAGCTTCTTATCTGATACCAAAGATGTTTTCGAGGATAGTTGTATTTATCTTGGCCTATGGGCACAGGCTCTTCCCACGAAAGATCATTCTCTAAAACTATCCATTCATGAGCCTTTGAATCAGTTAATGGAATTATATCTTCTGGATTGAGCAAATCACTGTCGCGGACTAACCACTCTTCATTCTTATAGTTCCAATCACTATATTTATGCTTAACCGTTATAGGACTGCATGCATTATCTAAAGGACGAATTATTACGGTTGGATCAATATTTCTTACAAACGGATTCCAAGGACCTTGAAACCATACATATTGTTTGTCATCACCCCAGCGTGTTGATTCATCGATCATCTTATGATTATCAGAAATACGTGCTAAAACCTCATATAGAGCAATCCATTGGTATTTTTTTCCGATCCTTTCTGTTTTATTTTTATGTCGGTCACCACTACTCGCACGCCTGTCAAATTTTCCGTGTTTCTCAACATCATATCCATATTCTTCAAAAATTATTTTACAAGCATAATTACTTAAATCATTTGGGTCGAAGTCACCCCAAGCATGTAAAGCACTTTGAAATGTGTAGCGACCAAAATCTCCGTAACTACACATCCCACGGCCATATTCAGTGACCATTGAACTTAATATTGAATTTTGTCCCCAATAATAATCTTTGAATTCTTTGGAGTTATAGTCGTATCGATAAGCGTCGATTTCTTCATTAGCTGGAAAGGTCGTAGGGAATGAACTCTTATATGGTGGACGAACTATTGAAATATCATCAAGCGAAAACCGTTCTTTGTAGATTCCAAACTCAACAATGTTTCTTGCATAATCCCTCACCAATACATTCACATATACTTCTTCAGCCCTAAAAATGGTTTTTACAATATACTGAGAGAGTGTATCAATATCGCCAAGTTCGTCTGAGCGCAAAACTGCCCCATATGCTGCAGCAAAGATGCGTTCATAGACATATGGATCATTAACTTTTTCAAATTCTGACAAAAGGCTAGTTATTATTTTTATATTATTTTCGAGTAAGACGATAAGAGCCTTTGTAGCTGAATCTCTAAAGGAAATATTTGTACTTGTAAAAATCCATGCCAATGCTTTAGCTGCTAATAAGCGTGATTTATCTGATAAATACGATTTGTCCTCATCAAGCGCGGCCCAGTCAATAAGCCTAAACATTGAGGTTTCACGGTTATCTTGATTATGAATATAGGTTGTCCAAAAACTATCTCTGTCAGGCAATGAAAACTGCATTAAATACTTATGCAACCTGTCTGCATTGTAAAAGTGTTCTGGATCTAATGCGACGGAATAAACCATCTGGAAGAATTGGTCAAAAGATTCTACATAACGCAAAACATGCTCATTGACATATGTAATTGTCTTATCTTTTATGGTTCCTGGGTCTCTCCAAATCAGACTATATATAAATGAGTTAATAATATTTAGATTGTCTTTACGCTCATCATCAATCAATTCATACAGCTCATAACCAGTTCTTTCTGGTATTTGAATAGCAAAGGCTTCCACAATTCCCTGGCTGGCGGATGATTTTTCAACATAGTGATAGAGTCCACCACCTACCTTAAAGAGTGATTGCAGGTCGTCTTCCGAGTATTTATCGAGCAGATACGACACGGTAAGATGATCATCAAGTCGTTCATACGTCAAGTAAACACCTTCTTCATACTCGTTATTTTCTTTCCAGAATAAGTTTTTTGAAAGAACACCTTCAGAAATAAGTGCGTCAAGAAAGCGGCGTTTACTACTATATTTTGACAATGTATTGTCTGCAATCTCGAAGGCATTCTCGTAATTGATATGGTCTAAACTTTGTTCAAGTTTATATGCAATGATTTTATGAACGACCTTTTTGATAAGGTTTTGCGTGGACGGAAAATCAAAATAATTTGGATGGGATAGTTTTTCATTAATGCTATTAATAAAAAACTCAATGACGCTGCTGATTCCGCCATATCCTTTAGGGATTTTTGTTAAATTAGATCGGTTTAATCCTTCACAAAATAATCTAAGAAATAACGGATTACTAAACTCAGGGTTAAGTAATGGTACGCTTGGCTGCTCGATACCATATTGGGCAAAGAAAAAACTGGATGCTTGATATTCAATGCTTTCAAACCCATTATGCCTCAATATGGTCATTTTCTCGTTAGTGAGAATTTCTTTTGGTATCAATAACTCTTTGTAGGAAGAGCGAATACTCAGAATCAGCCCTATCCATGGATAGTTTTTGAAAGCAGATACAAAACCATTAATATGGTCACGCCAAAAATATTTACCCCTTCCTTCATTAATCGCATCTATGATAAATAGCAGCCTTTCTCCTTGTGCTTCAGCTTTGGCATTTAGCGCGCCCAGAAGTTGTTTTTCATTACAATCAAGCCGGAGTAAACTTCTTAGGATTTGTGTCCATGGAGGCTCTTCAGATGTGAAATGCTGACCTAAAAGCAGAATGCAGGATTTGTTGGAATTGGTTCTGTTTAAAGCAATATCAGCCAACAAATGCGATTTACCGATCCCCGCCGTGCCAGAAAGAAGGGCAAAAGGATTATTCGATAGCTTTAATATTGGGCTGTGGATAAAGTCAATGAAGTCATATATAGCTCCCCATGCTTCATTGATGTGGTGTTTTGTGTAGTCACGGGAATCATTTTTTTCTACATTTTTATTTGTTTGATCGTCGCAATTTGCTAAAGACCTCTTTATAGTATCTATACCTCTTTCCAATGAATTAATATCAATTAAAGACAACTCTTTATTCTGAGACAGCGCGAATTGATACTCAATATCCGATATGGACTGCTTTATTTCTTTGATTTCATTATCAACTCCCAAGCTACTTAAACTACTTGCTGCTTTGTTTATACTTAGTATCAATTCATGAAATTTGTGTTTAACAGCTTCTCGGTAGATATCATTTTTAGAAATTGCATCAAAATACTTTGCAATCTCTAACTCAATGTTAAGCTCAGGTGTATATCGTTTACCTAGATTCTCAATGCTTGTATTTACCTGGCTTTTAAACCAACTGTCTGAAAAATCATCTTGAGAGAACCAAAATAATTTTCTGCCAGCGTGTTTTTCTTGTGAGAGTCGATAAATTAGTTCAGAACTACCCCAGTATTCAAAGATAATATCTCTGCCTTGTGATTTGACGTAATCTGCCCATGCTTTTGTTTTTTCATTCCATCGATCCATAAACCAAGTTTGCTGCTCTCGTCTTGGATCTTGTCTATCTAATGGAATACAAATGAAATATTTTTTGAGCCTTGGGTGTGTACTTAGTGCTGTTTTAAAGGAATCTTCTACCTGATTCCATTGGGAAGTACCCATTGAAGAAAAATATTTTGCTTGCCAACCATACTCATCACCATTTCCTAATACACAATAAGCTTCCACCCCTCCATCAGGAGCCGCTACACGATAAAATTCTTTTCTACCTTCAATAGACTCTTCTCGTGCTAATTGGCAGACCAACTCCTCAAAAGCATTATTCTGAGAGTTATTGAATGATTTGATATCCTGCCATCTCAATGTCATATAACTCCATAAGGTATTTTTTCACATAACCAGTGATTGGATAGTTTCGGGCTAACCTACCACACGAAACGCAGCCTTGGCAATGCAGCCGTGGATACTGGCAACTCTGCGGGATAGTATCCTCAAAACACATGTTATCCCGCAGAGTGCTGCCCATACGGGAGATCCCTATAGCCAAAATAGCAGATTTTTCTTCGAGTTTATCGCTCGGATAGATCGAGTAAAAGCCTTGATATGAACACGGCGACGCTATTCAGGATCGGTCATTGCAAGCGGCAAGCCTCGAATAGCAGTCGACGTCGAAGCGTCGCCGGTAATGGACCGAAAAACCACTGCAATGACGCCGTGTAGTTTGTAGCAACCAGCCGAAATCTGCGGATTCACCGCGCAGCGGCAAGTATCGGTTCGATCAAATAGACCGACCCAAAACGCTCAGGATGCGCTAAGACCTTGATCGTCCGATGCCGCTGTCGACGATTGTGCAGCGTGGCGTAGAGGCTCGGGTCGGCAGGTACGGCGAGCCGTTTGCGTTCGACGAGACCCCGGAAACGATATTCGACCTTGCAGAACACCGCGCCCCGCCCGCCGCGCCGCAGCGACTCGATCGCCGCATCGACCAACACACCCTCGGTGAGCAACACGCGGGCAAATCGCCGCCGCCACCAGACATAAACGCCAAACGAGGGCAGGAACACGAGCGTGATCGCCCCAACGGGGAGAAGGATCGCGTTGGGATCGATGGGGGTCGTTCGCATCCCCACCAGCCGATTCAGGGACGGGTCGCGGGCCATGTACTCGACCGGGGCGAGATCACCGGGTCGAAGCTCAGTGTGGTCCGCGAAGCTCATGGAATGCAGATCGGTGGTGCCGGCGACCGCCTTGAACCGATAGCGCGTCTCGAAATAGCGACCGTTGTTGCGGTCGTGCTTCTCCTCGACGGACGTGACCGTGGCCAGGGTCGTGTTCACCGGCCCCTGATCGATGATCCGATCGGCCTCGGCGGCACTGAGTACCATGTAGCTCAACAGCGCCAACATGATCAGCATGAGCGGCAGCAGGAGCGCGATCGCCACGCGGGCCGCAGGCGGAAACAGACCGTTCCAGATCGGGGCCAGACAGGCCGACTCGAAAGGGCGCGGCGGCGGCCGCTCCAGATAGGCCGCCAGTCGCCCGCCGCCGTCGCTGAAGGATTCGGACAGGGCCGGAAAATCGATCTGTTCCGGATCGATGTATTCGAGCACCCGGCTGAGCTTGAATGCCGCCACACCCAGCGCGACGACGAGCAACACGACCAGGAGCGTCGCCGCCATCTCCGCCGGACTCCCCCAGCCGCCGCCGAGCCTGTCGCGCTCGGCCGCCAGCAGCGCCAGCCAGACAACGGCCGGCATCAAGGCCGCCACGGCCAGAATCAATCCGAGGATGTAGCGTTGTTTGTCGCCGGGCTTGGGTGCCTGTTCAGCCATCGCCGTCTATCCTCGGAGTGCGCCTCAACCTGGGGCCGGATTCGCGATCATCGCCGTCCCGAGATCAAGGCCCAATCGTCGCGGATGCGCGGCGCCGCCAGCCTCACGCGCTCAACATAGGCGGCACTGACCGACTCGACCTGCTCGGTGAGCACGCCCGAGAGCACCAGATCGCCGCCCGGAACCAGCATCGCACTCAGACGCGGCGCCAGCGCGATCAGCGGGCCGGCGAGGATGTTGGCCAGCACGATATCGACGCTCGGATCGGTGAACGACTCGGGCGCGAAGATCTCCAGCCGATCCAGCACGCCATTGGCCTGCGCATTGTCGTGCGTGGCCGTGAGCGCCTGGGGATCGTGATCGACCGCGATGGCGCGCGCGGCGCCGAGCTTGAGCGCAGCGATGGCCAGGATGCCCGAGCCGCAGCCGAAGTCGAGCACGGTCTTGCCGGCCAGATCCGCGCCGTCGAGCCATTCCAGACAGAGCGCCGTGGTCGCATGATGCCCTGTGCCGAAGGCCAGCCCCGGATCGAGCGCCACGACCACGCCCTCGGGATCGCCGGGCGGCTGACCATGCGGACAGACCCATAGCCGCCGACCGAAGCGGGTCGGCTTGAAGGTGTCGAGCCAGACGCGCTCCCAGACCTGATCCTCGATGCGATGAATGCGCGGGCGCTCACCGAGACGCGCGGTCAGATCCAGCGCCAGTCGCTCGACCAGGGCGGCGCTCTCCGGATCGCTCTCGAACAGCGCCGTGAGCGTGACCACCGACCACAGCGGCGTCTCGCCGGGACCGGGTTCGAGCTGCGGCTCGTCGCCCGCGTCGCCGAGCGTGACCGAGAGTGCTCCGGCCAGTTCCAGATAGTGTTCAAAGTCGTCCGCCTGATCGCGCGGAACATCAAAGGCAAGTTGTAGCCAGGGCATGGAGTCGGACCGGGGTTGAGGGGCAGCGGTGAAGAGGCTGGATTGTAGCCTGTTCGGCTATCGGTGTTCAGTGCCGCGTCGATCGCCCGGCCGATGCCATGCCATCGACAGGCATCGCGACCGTCAACGAAACACCGCGAAGACTTCGGTATATTAACAAGTTGCGATCGACCAAGGCGCTCGGGATAATGCGCGAATTTTGCCGCCCAGGGGGTGGCGCACCACAACAGGGGCGAATCGATTGATGAAGATTGGAATCCCGTTGGAGACACGCCCTGGTGAGACGCGCGTAGCGTCGACCCCGGATGTCGTGAAGAAGCTCGTCGGTCAGGGCTTCGAGGTCGTGATCGAGGCCGGCGCCGGGGTGCGTGCGGGCTATCCGGACGCCGACTACGAGGCGGCCGGCGCCCGCCTGAGCGACCGGGCCGGCGCCTATGACGTCGACCTGCTGCTCAAGGTCCGCCGGCCGGATGAGGCCGACGTCGAGGCCATGCGTGCGGGCGGACTCTACATCGGTCTGCTCGAATCCTGCGGCGAGGATGCGATCCTCCCGAGCCTGCTGGCGAAGGGGATGCGCGTCCTGGCGCTGGAGCGGATGCCCCGTACCTCGCGCGCCCAGTCGATGGACGTGCTGTCCTCGCAGAGCAACATCGCCGGCTATCGCGCCGTGATCGAGGCCGCCGCGCGCTATGGGCGCTTCCTGCCGATGATGATGACCTCGGCCGGTTCGGCCAAGCCGGCGCGGGTGGTGGTGCTGGGCGCGGGCGTGGCCGGACTCCAGGCGATCGCCACCGCGCGTCGCCTGGGCGCGGATGTCTACGCCTATGACGTGCGCCCCGAGACGCGCGAACAGATCCTCTCGCTCGGCGCCAAGCCGATCGATCTCGATCTCGGCGAGAGCGGCGCGGGGGAGGGCGGCTATGCCAAGGAACTCTCCGACGAGGCCAAGGCGCGCCAGCAGGCCGCGCTCGCCGACGAGCTGGCCAAGGCGCATGTCATCGTCACCACGGCGCTCATTCCCTGCCGCCGCGCGCCCGTGCTGGTGACGGAGGATGTCGTCCAGCGCATGCGTCACGGCTCGGTCATCGTCGATCTGGCGGCGGCCAGCGGCGGCAACTGCCCGCTCACCGTCGCCGATGAGATCGTTGAGCGCCACGGCGTCACCCTGGTCGGTCTGACCAACTTCCCGGCCCTGGTCCCGGCGGATGCGAGCGCCTTCTATGCGCGCAATCTGTTCAATCTGATCGAGATCATGGTCGAGCGCGGCGAGTCCGGCCCCCAGCTCAAGGATCTGAGCGCCGACGACATCACGGCCGCCATGCTGATCCAGGCGGCGTCCTGAACGAGTCTCGTCCCCCAAACCCTTCTCCTGCGAGGGGAGCGGGGCTAACAGCATTCCGGCAGGCCGCGCGCCTCTCGTTCTCCCGATGCGCGCCCTGCCTCATACAGGAGTCACACACATGCCCGAGGCACTCGATCCCTCGTTGATCGCCCTCTATGTCTTCGTCCTGGCCTGCTTCATCGGCTACTGGGTGATCTGGGGCGTCACGCCCTCGCTGCACACGCCCCTGGTGGCGCTCACCAACGCCATCTCCGGCATCGTGCTGGTCGGCGCGCTACTGGTCGCGGGCGATCCGCAGGCCGGTCTGCTGGTCCAGTTCATCGGCTTCGTCGCCGTGCTGCTGGCCTCGATCAACGTCTTCGGCGGCTTTCTGGTCACGCACCGGATGCTGTCGATGTTCAAGAAGAAAAAGAAGTAAGGACGGACAGCGATGGAATTCACGGTCAACCATCAGGCGCTGGCCTATCTGGTCGCAGCGATCCTGTTCATTCTCGGCCTCAAGGGGCTGACCCATCCGGCGAGCGCGCGGCGCGGCAATCTCTACGCCATGTTCGGCATGGTCATCGCCATCGTCGCCACGCTGCTGGCGCGCGAGGTGCAGTCCTACGGCTTCATCATCGCCGGGATCGCGGGCGGCGCGATCATCGGGGCCGTCGTCGCCCTGCGCATCCAGATGACGGCCATGCCGCAACTGGTCGCGGCCCTGCACAGCTTCGTGGGTCTGGCGGCGGTGCTGGTCGGCATCGGCACCTTTCTGCATCATCAGCACCTGGGGCTGCTCAACGCGGTGCTGATGGGCGAGATCTCGGCCGGAGTCGTGATCGGCGCCATCACCTTCACCGGCTCGGTCATCGCCTTCGGCAAGCTCCAGGGGCTGCTCTCGGGCGCGCCGGTCAAGTTCGCCGGCCAGCATCTGCTCAATGCCGTCATCGGCGCGCTGACCATTGCGCTGGCGGTGCATTTCGCCATGACCGGGAGTCTGCTGTCGCTGGCACTGATGACGGTGCTGGCGCTCGTCATCGGCGTGACCCTGATCATCCCGATCGGCGGGGCGGACATGCCGGTCATCATCTCGATGCTCAACAGCTACTCGGGCTGGGCGGCGGCGGCGACCGGCTTCACACTGCACAACAATCTGCTGATCATCGTCGGCGCCATCGTCGGCTGCTCGGGCGCGATCCTGTCCTTCATCATGTGCAAGGCGATGAACCGCTCGATCATCAATGTCGTCTTCGGCGGTTTCGGCTCCGACAGCAGCGCGGGTGAGAGCGCCGGCGCTCAGGCGGCGGAGCAGGGCATCAAGTCGGCGGCGGTCGAGGACGCGGTCTACTGGATGGAGGACGCGGGCAAGGTCATCATCGTGCCCGGTTACGGCATGGCGGTCTCGCAGGCGCAACATGCGCTCAAGGAACTGGCCGAGCTGCTCGGGGCGCGCGGGGTCGAGGTCAAGTTCGCCATCCATCCGGTCGCCGGACGCATGCCGGGGCACATGAACGTGCTGCTGGCCGAGGCCGACATCCCCTACGATCAGGTGCTGGAGATGGACGAGATCAACCCCGAGTTCCCCGGCACCGATGTGGTGCTGGTGGTCGGGGCCAACGATGTCGTCAACCCGGCGGCCAAGGAGGACAAGTCGAGTCCCATCTACGGCATGCCGATCCTGGAGGCCGGACGCGCGCGTCAGGTCTATTTCCTCAAGCGCTCGATGCGTCCGGGGTATTCGGGCGTCGACAATCTGCTGTTTTATCAGGACAACACCTATCTGGTGTTCGGCGACGCCAAGGACACCATCGAGGGCATGAATACGGCGCTCAAGGGCGGCGGGCATTAGCCGGTAGCGGTGCGTTCGCCGGTCACGGGGCGAGGCTTCGTGACCGGCGACTCGCCTCGGCGCGCCATCGGCTATAGTGTGCCGAGTGCAAGGCGCGTGGAGGCTTCCAGTATGCGATTTCCCTATGGTCTGAGCGATTTCGGCACCCTGATCGAGGGTGGGTATTGGTATCAGGATCGCACCGATCGCCTCGCTGACCTGGAGTCCACCGGGCGGCAGTTGATCTTCCTGCGCCCGCGGCGCTTCGGCAAAAGCCTGCTGTTGTCGATGCTGGAGCACTATTACGATCTCAACCGCGCCGAGCGGTTCGAGGCGCTGTTCGGCACGCTGGCCGTCGGGCGGAATCCCACTCCGCTGCGCAATCAATATTTTGTGCTCAAATGGGATTTCTCGCTGATCCCAGCCTATGGCGAGATCGCCGACATCGAAGCGGCCGTGCATCAGCACATCAATGATCGTCTCCGCGACTTCGAGCGGCGCTATCGCGACCGGCTACCCGAGCCGATCGCCATTCATCCCGACAACGCGCTCTCCTCCTGGGAGTCGGCGTTGAGCCTCCTCTCCCAAACCCCGCACAAGCTCTATCTGTTGATCGACGAGTATGACAACTTCGCCAATGAGGTGTTGATGGCGGATCGTCCCGGCAGTCAAGACCGTTACCAGACGCTGTTGCAGGGCGAGGGGCTGTTCAAGAGCGTGTTCAAGGCGGTCAAGGCCGCCGCAGGTGGGTTGGGGCTGGATCGGGTGTTCATCACCGGGGTTTCGCCGATCGCGCTCAGTGACATGACGAGCGGCTACAACGTCGGCGAAGACATCTATCTGTTGCCCCGGTTCAATGATCTGTGCGGTTTCACCGAGTCCGAGGTGGCGGCCGTGCTGCGGCAACTGGCGGAGAAGGGCGGCGATTGGTCGGCCGATGAAGTGCTGGCGACCATGCGCACCTTCTACAACGGCTATCGTTTCAGCGAGGGAGCTTCGGAGAGCCTCTACAACCCGACCCTGAGCCTGTATTTTCTCAAGTCGCTGGAACAACAGGGCCAGTATCCACGCCGGATGCTGGATGAGAATCTGGCGATGGATCGCAATAAGCTGGTCTATATCGCTCAGTTGTCTGGCGGCGAGGAGCTGCTGGTCGAGGCATTGAGCGGTGAGGACCGGGTGCTGGTGCCGGAACTGGTGCAGCGCTTTGGTGTCGCCGATGTGCTGGCGGCGGTGAAGGATCAGCCGTTCATGGCGTCCTTGCTCTATTTCTTCGGCATTCTGACGCTGGCGGGTCTGACACCTTTCGATGAATGTCGTCTGCGCATCCCCAATCTGGTGGCGCGCGGACTCTATGTCGAGCGGCTGCGCGAGCGCTGGCTGCCGCTGACCGATGGTGCACGCGAGCGACCGGAGGCCGTGCGCGCGCTCGGTCAGCACGGCGACCTGACCCCGCTGGCTGAACTGATCGAGCAGCGTTATTTCCGGGTGCTCTCCAACCGCGACTATCGCTGGACCAATGAGCTACTGGTCAAGTTCGCCTTTCTGACTCTGCTGTTCGACGATCGGCTCTACATGGCGGTGTCGGAACTGGAGACCGAGCGCGGGTATGTCGATCTGGCGCTGATCGTGCGACCGGATAAGCGCCGTTTCGAGGTGCTGGATCTGCTGCTGGAGTTCAAGTATCTGAGCCTGAAGGAGCTGGGGCTGAGTGGCGAGCAGGTACGCGAACGGTCGCGTGAGGCGCTCGCTGAACTGGCGCCCGTGGTCAAGAAGCTTGACGAGGCCGAAGCCCAGGCGCGTGTCTATGGGGCCACCTTGAAGGCACGGTATGGATTTCGGGAGCTGCACGCCTTTGCCGTGGTCGCCTTGGGCGTCGAGCGGCTGGTGTGGCGTGCCTCGACACTTTGAATCCACCGTAGAACAAGTGTTAGCGAGTACGCCTCCCAATGACCCAGGACACCCTGACCAAAGCCACCGTCATCCTGATGACGCTCGCGATCTCGGCGCTCTTCCTCGCCATGATCCAGCCGTTTCTGATGACGCTCCTGCTCGCCGGGATCTTCAGCGCTCTGGCGCGTCCGCTCTATCTGCGACTGCAAGCCCGGCTCGGCTGTAGCGAGTCGATCGCCTCGCTCCTGACGCTGCTGCTGATCGCGGTCATGGTGCTGATCCCGTCAGTGTTCCTGATCACGATTCTGATCGGTCAGGCGCTGGATGTCAGTGAGCTGATCTCGATCTGGGTCCGGGGTGTCATCGAGGATCCGACCGACTTCCTGGCCGCACTCCAACATCTGCCCTTCTATGACGAGGTCATCGAGCATCGCGGCCTGATACTGGAACAGGCCGGGCAGGCGGCGACCCTGGTCAGCAAGTTGCTGGTCGACTGGGTGTCGTCGGTGACGCTCAAGACCGTCAACTTCGTCTTCCTGACCTTCGTCTTGCTCTACAGCCTGTTCTTCCTGCTGATGGACGGACCGAAGTTCATCCTCAAGCTGCTCTACTATCTGCCGCTCCATACGCGCGACGAGCGCCTGATGCTCGACAAGTTCACCTCGGTGACGCGCGCCACACTCAAAGGGTCGTTTCTCATCGGCGTCCTGCAGGGCGGTTTGGCGGGGATCGCCTTCGCCGTCGCCGGGATCGACAATGCCGTCTTCTGGGGCACGCTGATGGCGTTGCTTTCGATCATTCCGAATGTCGGTGCAGCGCTGGTCTGGATTCCGGCGGTGATCATTCTCATCGCCCAGGGCGCGGTGCTGACCGCAATTCTGCTCGCGCTCTTCTGCGGTCTGATCGTCGGCAGCCTGGACAATGTGTTGCGCCCGATCCTGGTCGGCAAGGACACCCGGATGCACGAGCTGATGATCTTCTTCAGCACGCTTGGCGGTCTGCTCATGTTCGGTCTGCCGGGACTGTTCATCGGGCCGGTGATCGCCTCGCTCCTGATCTCGATCTGGGAGATCTATGGCGTCGAGTTCGCCGATGTGCTGCCTGAGGTGGACGAGTCGCTGGTCGGGCCGACCGCGCCGAGCCGGCCAGAGCACGCGGCTGGTTGCGATGAGGAGGCGGCGCCCGACGAACCGGCACAGGCGCCGGCATGTGAATCGGATTCCAGCGTGTCGAGTGAATCGAATTCGCCGCCCGACACCTGACTCCGGGCGCTTGGCGCGTTACCGTCGTCTCCTCGGATCAGGTCGAGGCAACCATAAAAAATCCCCCGTGAGGGGGATTTTTCGTTTAGCCGATGCCGCGTCGACCGGGAAAACCGGGGCGGCGCGGGGCGCCGGCTCAGAGCGTCTTGGCCTGCTCGGCCAGATAGAGCCAGGTGTCGATCACGGTGTCGGGGTTGAGCGAGATGCTGCTGATGCCCTGCTTGAGCAGCCAGTCGGCGAAGTCCTTGTGGTCCGACGGACCCTGACCGCAGATGCCGACATACTTGCCCTGAGCGCGGCAGGCGGCGATCGACATCGACAACATCTTCTTGACCGCCGGATCACGCTCGTCGAAGTGCTCGGCCACCAGGCTCGAATCGCGGTCCAGACCGAGCGTGAGCTGGGTCATGTCGTTGGAGCCGATCGAGAAGCCGTCGAAATACTCCAGGAACTCTTCAGCCAGCACAGCGTTGGACGGCAGTTCGCACATCATGATCAGGCGCAGTCCGTCCTTGCCGCGCTCCAGACCCTGTTCGGCCAGCGCCTCGGTGACGGCCTTGGCCTGACCCAGGGTACGCACGAAGGGGATCATGATCTCGACATTGGTCAGACCCATGTCGTTGCGCACGCGCTTGAGGGCCTCGCATTCCATCTCGAAGCAGTCGCGGAAGTTCTCGGCCACGTAGCGTCCGGCGCCACGGAAGCCGATCATCGGGTTCTCTTCCTCCGGCTCGTAGCGCGGACCGCCGATCAGGTTCGCGTATTCGTTGGACTTGAAGTCCGACATGCGCACGATGACGGCGCTTGGCGCGAAGGCGGCGGCGAGTGTGGCGATGCCCTCGGCCAGCTTGGCGACATAGAACTCGCGCGGGCTGGCATAGGCGGCGATGCGCGGGGCGATCTGCGCCTTGAGATCCGCCGGCAACTGGTCGAATTCGAGCAGCGCCTTGGGGTGGATGCCGATCATGTTGTTGATGATGAACTCCAGCCGCGCCAGACCAATGCCCGCGTTGGGCGTGGCCGCGAAGGCGAAGGCGCGGTCGGGATTGCCGACGTTCATCATGATCTTGACCGGGATCTCGGGCATGGCCGACAGTTCCACGGTCTTGTACTCGAAGTCGAGCTGGCCGTCGTAGATGAAGCCGGTGTCGCCCTCGGCGCAGCTCACGGTGACGGGCTGACCGTCGACGATCTTGTCGGTGGCGTCGTTACAGCCGACCACGGCCGGCACGCCCAGCTCGCGGGCGATGATGGCCGCGTGACAGGTGCGACCGCCCCGGTTGGTGACGATCGCCGCCGCGCGCTTCATGATCGGCTCCCAGTCGGGATCGGTCATGTCGGTGACGAGCACGTCGCCCGGCTGGACCTTGCTCATGTCGGCGATGCTCTCGACGATGCGTGCGACACCGGCGCCGATGCGATTGCCGATACTGCGCCCGGTCGTCAGCACCGGTCCCTTGCCCTTGAGGATGTAGCGCTCGATGACGTTGCCGGTGCGGCTCTGGACCGTCTCGGGACGCGCCTGGACAATGTAGAGCTTGCCGTCGGTGCCGTCCTTCGCCCACTCGATGTCCATCGGGCGGCCATAGTGCTGCTCGATCAGGATCGCCTGCTTGGCCAGTTCATGCACCTCGTCGTCGGTGATGCTGAAACGTGGACGCAGTTCCTCGGGCACCGGCTCGGTCTTGACATGCGCATCGTGCTCGGGATCGCTGTAGACCATGCGGATGGCCTTGTCGCCGACGGTTCGGCGCAGGATCGACGGACGACCGGCCGCGAGCGTCGGCTTGTGGACATAGAACTCGTCCGGGTTGACCGCGCCCTGGACCACCATCTCGCCCAGACCATAGCTGGCGGTGATGAAGACCGCATCGCGGAAGCCCGACTCGGTGTCGAGCGTGAACATGACGCCCGAGGCCGCCAGATCACTGCGCACCATGCGCTGGATGCCGGCCGACAGGGCGACATGACGGTGCTCGAAGCCCTGATGCACGCGATAGGCGATGGCGCGGTCGTTGAACAGCGAGGCGAAGACTTCCTTGATCCGGTGCTTGATGTTGTCGAGCCCGTGGACGTTGAGGAAGGTCTCCTGCTGACCGGCGAAGGAGGCGTCCGGCAGATCCTCGGCGGTCGCCGAGGAACGCACCGCCCAGGACACGTCGTCGGTTCCGGCCTCGGCGGTCAGTTTGGCGTAGGCTTCATCGATGGCCGCTTCCAGGCCGGCCGGGAAGGGCTGTTCCATCACCCAGCCGCGAATGCGCGGGCCGGCCTCTGCCAGTGCGGCGACATCGTCCACGTCCAGCTCATCGAGTACGGTCTGAATGCGCTCGTCGAGTCCATCCTTGGCCAGGAACTCGCGATAGGCGTCAGCGGTGGTGGCGAAGCCGCCGGGAACGCTCACTCCGAGATGGGTCAGGTTCTGGATCATCTCGCCGAGAGAGGCGTTCTTGCCTCCGACGACGGGGACATCGTCCATCCCGAGGTCGCTCAGCCAGCGGACGTAGTCGGTCATCGTTGTGCTACTCCAATCTTTGGAAAAGTCTGTATTTCAAAGGTATCCGGGCGGTGCGGTCCAGCGGAGTCTGGACCCATCCAGGCGGGCGGGTCGGCGTGGGCCACGGTGGGGGATCGGGTCGAGCCGCCCCGAACGGGTGATCGTCGGTTGCAATGACCGCATAATAATCTAGAAAATATACCCCAGCCAGACAGGGTGCGTCCCGAGAGTCCATCAATCCTGAGCATTGAACCGCACTGGATTGGCGGTTGCCGTTGCGCGCCTGGAGTCGCTTCTGGCGCGGACACCACATTCTTGTCTTGAACCAGCGGGTCCATTCAGGCAGCCTAGGCGCGCCTAGCCGTATCCAAACCGATCCAGTCGATACTCGAACCGAGAGGAAGATCCAAATGAGTGAAGAATTGCCTGGCCTCGCGCAATTGCGAGCCATGCTGGGGGCCAGCGACAACAGCCAGCTCATCGTGCGTGGCGTGGCGATCGTCGTCGCGGTCGGAACCTTCTATGTCGTTTCCACCGAAGCGCTCTATGGCGATGCACCGCCGCTACCGCAGTCTCAGGTTGAAGCCAATATCGCTCCGATCGGCACTGTGGCGCTGACTGCGCCGCCGGCCGCGCCGGCACCCGCCGTCGAGGCGGCCCCAGCGGCTGAAGCGGCGCCGGCAGTCGAGGAAGCCGCTCCGGTCGCTGAAGAAGCCCCGGCAGTCGAGGAGGCCGCTCCGGTCGCTGAAGAAGCCCCGGCAGTCGAGGAGGCCGCTCCGGTCGCTGAGGAAGCCCCGGCAGTCGAGGAAGTTGCTCCGGTCGCTGAGGAAGCTCCGGCAGTCGAGGAAGCTGCTCCGGTCGCTGAGGAAGCCCCGGCAGTCGAGGAGGCTGCTCCGGTCGCTGAGGAAGCCCCGGCAGTCGAGGAGGCCGCTCCGGTCGCTGAGGAAGCCCCGGCAGTCGAGGAAGTTGCTCCGGTCGCTGAGGAAGCCCCGGCAGTCGAGGAGGCTGCTCCGGTCGCTGAGGAAGCCCCGGCAGTCGAGGAGGCTGCTCCGGTCGCTGAGGAAGCCCCGGCAGTCGAGGAGACCGCTCCGGCTCCCGTCAAGCGTCCGATGCCGGCTTGGATGCTGCACATGACTCCCCGTTCCTAAGCGAGTCCGCTCCGCTATGCAGGCCGCGCGCTCCAGGCGGGCGCGCGGCCTGTTCATCCCTCCCGATGCTGTCAGCTCCATCGGGCGCCAAGCCTCAGATGAACAGCTGGCGCAACTCGGTGTCGGCACTGCTGCGTTCCCAGCGTTCCTCGAACTCCAGTCGCCAGCGCCGCGCAGACGGTGAGTCGTCGTAGTCGGCGATCGCCTCCATTCCATCGGCCAAACGACGACGGACATAGCCGGTGGCATCGACGATGAGCAGGGCGTCGAGCGACCCCTGATCCTCGTCCGCCACGCGCTGGATGGCGATGCGCGAGGTCAGGCGACGCGCCAGCTCGATCAGCCGATGCCCGTCCTGAGCCGCCGCACGTGGATCGGACAGCAAGATGCGCACACACAGTCCAGGGCGAGCGAGCGCAAGCTGCTTCACGGCTTGCAAAAAAAGTGTCTGGTCATAGATGGCTGGTTCGAGCCTGGGATCATGGATCAACAGTTCACGCCGCGCTTGAGCCGCCAGATGGGCACTGACCCCGGCGATCTCCTGACTCCGCGCGAGTCTCAGACGCCCGCTATCGACCCCCAGGGTTCTCGTGAATGTTTCGTTCTCGTTGGACATGGCCGCTCCAGGTCAGCCGAGCCGGGACGATGCCGGATACATACAGATCTTGCTCATGCCGCTCAGACCCGACTGGCTGGCCACTACGCTTGTTGCAGATATGTAACGCATTTGATTTGAATCGAACCCGGCTCTCACATTGATTTTTGCACCCTTAGTCAGCGATGCATGTTGCGTTTGCACAGAAATCGTTGTAAATATGTCGCGACTTTATAAAAAAGTTGCACTTTTGCTCCTCTTGTGGGCTAAAATGTCTGTGTCAAAACGACCGGCCCCGATTTGGGCCGCGTCTGCGCTCCGACCATTTCGCCAGTGAGATTCCCGAGGCGGAAAGATGGCTTAGCGTTAGGGATCATGAGCGTTTTTTGCAACTGACCTGTATTTCGGCTAAACCACGGGTTCTCCGATTCGATCATCTCCACCACCTCAACAGGAAGCCAAGAAGATGCGCAAACAACCTCTTTTCAAACGTCTTGCCGCCCTGGCCGCTCCGCTCGCAGTGGCCGCTGCCCTGTCGGCTCCCGTGGCCGTGAGCGCCAACGACTACAACATGGAGCACTTCTGGTCGGCTCAGCCCGAAGGCACGGCTTGGGTGACGGGTTATGGCGAGTGCTGGCAGAGCCTGCATGGCGCCGGCGATCTGGAGCCCTGTGTCGCCGCCGCCGCGCCTCCGGCTCCCAAGGAGTTCACCGTGCGTCTGAACTTCGAGTTCGACAAGTACCGCATGGAGAACGTCGTCAATGATGGCGAGCTGGCTCGTCTCGATGACTACATCGCCCAGGTCAAGAACTCCGAAGTGCAGGAGCGCATCTCGCTGACCGGCCATACCGATGCCAAGGGTTCGGATGCCTATAACTACCAGCTCGGTCTGCGTCGCGCCCAGGCCGTTCAGGATTACATGATCAGCCGTGGCATCTCGCCTCAGGACATCGTCTCGGTCGAGAGCCGTGGCAAGTCCGACATGCTGCCCGGCGTCGACATCTACTCTGTCGAGCAGCGTCGCGTGCGGATCAACGCAGATTATTGATCATTGATCCAGTCCCGATCGGGCGCGCTTTCGCCGATAGCGCTGACGGCGCGCTCGATCCTCCAGGCATCCGCCGCGCTGTTTGACGGCCCGATGCCGAGTCCTCTCCCCGAGTTTGCAAGTCCAATGAGCCTCATCCCCCCCGACTGGGGCTTATGGCGGGGCCGGTCACGCCTGCGCGTGATCGGCCTTTTTTACATCCGCGCTCATCTCCTGACTATCCGCCGATCTGAACGATGTCTTTCGAGTCCCTGGTCGAGCCGAACTGGTGGATCTGGCTGGCGGCCATGCTGCTGTTCACGCTCTGGCGTCTCGGCTCCGGCCTGCTCCAGGGGCGCTGGCTCGCCGAGCGGCTGCCGATCGTCGCGGCGGCGCTGGATCTGGTGCTGTTTCCGCTGGTGCTGCTGGGGCTGGGTGTCCTGACCGGTCTGGCGGCGCGCACCCTGGGGCTGGATGGCGCGACGGCGTCGATCCGCACCGCGACCCTGGCGCTGGTCTATGTCGCCGGCGGCTGGCTGGTCGCGCGTCTGATCGAGTCCATCCTGGCGGCCCGGACCGAGGCGTTGTCCGAGCGCATCCCCAAGCTGATGATGGGGCTGATCCATGGCGCCTTCATGTTCGTCGGGTTGGCGCTGTTTCTCTGGAGCCAGGATGTCTCCTTCACCGGCGTCTGGCTGTCGACCGGCGTGGCGGCGGCCGTGCTCGGTCTGGCCCTGCAGCGTACCCTGGGCGATCTGTTCTCCGGCATCGCGCTCGGCATCGAGCGTCCGTTCAGTCTGGGTGACTGGATCGAACTGTCGGACGGCACCGTCGGTCAGGTCATCGATCTGAACTGGCGCGCCACGCGGCTGCGCGGCTGGGACAATGCCACCCATGTCATCCCCAACTCGCGCATGGCCAGCGAGTCGCTCAAGAACCTCCACGACGACCAGCATCTGTTCGCGCCCTGGTATTTCGTCAAGATCCCGGCCGAGGTCGATCCGCGTTTCGCCAGTGCGCTGATCCTCGATGCGGCCATGCGCTGCGAGTCGGTCCTGAAGTTTCCGCATCCCATCGTGCGTCTGGCCGATGCGACCACGGTGCCCTACAGCTATATGGTCTGGGTGCATCTGCGCAACTATCCGGCGATGTTTCGCGGGCGCGAGGAGCTGTTCCGCGAGATTCACTGGGCCTTGCAGCGCGCCGGGATCGGTCTGGCGCCCGAGGTGCGCGAGATGCGCACCCGGCGTGCCCCAGAAGTCCAGACCGAGCCGCCGACCATCCTGCTGGCGCTCAAGGGACTCGACATGGCCGGCCTGCTGACCTATGAGGAACTCGAACAGATCGCGGCGCGTGCCGTCTATGCCTACTTCGACAGCGGGCATGTGATCCTGGCCGAGGGTGCGATGAGCGATGCCTTCTATGTCATCGTCGGCGGACTGGTCGAGGCGGCGATCACGCTTCCCGATCGCACCCGTACCGTGACTGAGGTGCTGGCGCCCGGCAGCCATTTCGGCATCACCACCATGCTGGCCAACGAGCCGTCGTTCCTGGAACTGCGCGCGCGCAGTGACGTCAGCCTGATCCGCATCGATCTGGAGGTGGTGCGCACACTGCTGGCCAATCGGCCCGAGCTGGCCGAGCGGTTGGCGCGCATCGTCAAGGAGCGCGTCGACGCCGCCGATGCCGCACGCGCGGCCAGTCGTCAGCCGGTCGGGCGTCTGAGTCTGCGCGACATCCGGCAGCGCATCGAGGGTCTGCGCCTGCGTCACCCGCGCGCGCCGCGCCGGCTCTGAACGGTTCAGACCGGAACCAGACGATGCCCCTGACCATCATCGTCGATCCGCACCTCAGCCGCCTGGAGCTCCGCATCCCAGCGCCAGTCCTCGACCGGCGTCTCGTCGAGCATCAAACCGGCCGGCGCCTCGGGCAGATGCAGCCGCAGGATCAGAGTCCGCGGCGCCGGCTGATAGTCGCCACGCCGTGCCGCCAGCGCGAACACCGCCCCCCGTGACAGCGGCGCGATGCGGCAATCGGTCTCGGCGAGCGCGCCGTCCTGATACTCGAAGCTCTCGCCATCGTCCTCGATCAGCGTCCAGAACCCTTCGGCCTCATCGTCCGGGTAGATCTCCAGCATGAGTTCGCCGAGCGGCTCGGCGGTCGACTGACGGACGTTGCCCAGGGTGATGACCGAGCCGCCGCGCACCAGGACCGGCATGGCTCCGAGCGGGGCGTCCATCACCAGCGCCGCAGGACCGACACCGATCCGCGCTCCAGAGCGGAAGTCGTACCAGCAACCGGGCGGCAGCTCGACCAGGCGTCGTTTGAGTCCGGGCGCACGGATCGGAGCGATCATCAGCTGCGGTCCGATCATGATCTGATCTTCGATCGCATAGAGATCGGCCTGATCGGGGAAGTCGAACAGTAGCGGACGCCACCAGGGTTCGCCGCGGCGATGAGCACGATGGGCGAGGGTGTAGAGATAGGGCAGCAGCCGATAGCGCAGTTCGATGGCTTGGCGGGCGACGGATTCGATCTCGGGGCCGAACGACCAGGGTTCCTGCGGTCGGCTGTCGCGATGGGCATGCGCACGCATGAAGGGATGGAAGGCGCCCAGCTCGATCCAGCGGCCATAGAGCTCGCCGAAGCTGTGGCCGTAGAAGCCGCCGATGTCGACGCCCACATGCGGCGCGCCGCACAGACCCAGACTGGCCAGTTGCGGCAGGCTGGTCTCCAGATCCTCCCAGCGCGCGCTGTTGTCGCCCATCCAGCTCGCCGCCCAGCGCTGGGTGCCGACGAAGGCCGAGCGCGTCAGCACCCAGGGGCGGCGCGCGGGGCGCAACCGCTCCAATCCTTCCCAGGTCGCGCGGGCCATCAGGTGTCCATAGAGGTTGTGGGTCTCGGCATGGAGCGCCTCGCCCTCGTCGCCCTGACGGACCGCGAGCGGGATCGGGAACTCGGTCACGCCCGGCTCGCGATAGGGACGGTCGACGATCGACGGCTCGTTCATGTCGCACCAGAGTCCGTCGACGCCGAGCTCGATCAGCGAGCCGTGCAGATCGCCCCACCAGTGGCGGGTGCGCTCGCTGCAGAAATCCGGAAACAGCGACTCGTCGGGCCAGACCCAGCCGCTGAAGCGCTCGCCATCCGGCCTGCGCAGGAAATAGTCGCCTGCCACGCCGGACTCGGCCACGCTGTAACCCGCGCTCAGATCGTGCTTCACGCCCGGATCGACGATGGTGACGGTACGGATGCAGAGCGCCTGGAGCGCCGTGACGGTCGCTGCCGGCTCGGGAAAGCGCTCGCGATCCCAGGTGAAGACCCGATAGCCGTCCATGTAGTCGATATCGAGATGGATCGCGTCGAGCGGGATGGCGCGCTCGCGGAACCCCTCGGCGATTGCGCGCACGTCACGGTCGGTGCCATAGCTCCAGCGCGACTGATGGAAGCCGAGCGCCCACAGTGGCGGCAGCAGCGGGCGGCCGGTGAGGCGCGTGAGCTGTTCGACGACCGCCGCCGGAGTCGGTCCGGCGAGGATGTAATAGTCCAGCTCGCCGCCCAGCGTGAAGAGCGTGAGCACGTCTTCGTATTCGCGCCCGACGTCGAAGCCGCTGAACCAGGTCGAGTTCAGCAGCAGACCCCAGGTCAGCCCCGGACGCACGGCCATGAAGGTCGGCTGGGCCTGATAGAGATTGTCCTCGCCCAGACCATGACCGGGCGCGGCACGATCGACCGTCCAGTGGGTCAGGCGTCGATGACGGCGGTCGAGCCGTCCGTCACGCTGGCCGAAGCCGAAATAGCCCTCGTCCGGGGCCATGCGCTTGCGCACCCCGACCCCGATGCGCGCTTCGCCGGGGGGCAGTTCGGTATCGGGCAGATGTTGCAGGCCGGTCTCTTCCAGGGCGACCTCACGCCAGCCGGGTGCACAGAGATCTTCGGCGAAGGGGCGTCCGTCGGGTGTCGCGAAGCTGACGGCTCCGGAACTTAGATCGAGTCGGGCGCTCAGACGCTCGGTCTCCATCCACAGCCGGCCGTCCTCCTCGTGCACCGAGAGCCCGGCCGGCGGCAGCTCCAGGACCGGACTCCAGGGACGGGGCGCGGCGAACCGTCCGCTGGGCGCGAAACGCAGACGCAGGATGTCGGGCGCGACCGCCTCCAGACGCAGGAGGCCGTGTTCATGACGGGTGACGCAGGCCGTGGCCTCGCTGACCCAGTCCAGGGCAGGCATGGGCGGTGCGAGCAGTGGATCGTCCATCGCGGGTTCCTCATCGAGTATGGGTCGACGGCTGTCCGGAGACGGGCACCGACTGTAAAGACCGATAGGATGTGATCGATTATTCAGTATCATGCCGCGCGATCCAAGCGTAGATGTACGCCCGGATCGCAACGGCGGATCGTCTTTCCACTTCGTGCCTGTGGTTAAATGCCAACCCTATGTTCCATCCCTTGTCACTCTATATCGGCCTGCGCTACACCCGCGCCAAGCGCCGAAATCACTTCATCTCCTTCATCTCGGGCACCTCGATGGTCGGGATCGCGCTGGGGATCGTCGCCCTCATCGTCGTGCTGTCGGTGATGAACGGTTTCCACAAGGAGATCCAGCAGCGCATCCTGGCCATGGCCTCGCATGCGACCCTGTCCGATCCCTATGGCGGCGGCATCGCCGACTGGCCGCAGGTGCTGGAGCAGGTACGCGCCCATCCGCGCGTGGTCGGTGCCGCGCCCTTCATCGAGATCCAGGGGATGCTGGCCAGCGGCGCGCAGGTGAGCGGGGCGGTGGTGCGTGCCATCGAGCCGGTCGAGGAGGACGAGGTCGCGGATCTGCGCCGGCACATGGTCAGCGGCTCGGTCGACGCGTTGGTCAACGGAGCGTTCAACATCATTCTGGGCCAGGATCTGGCCAACTATCTCGGCGTGGGGCCGGGCGACAAGGTGACGGTGGTCACGCCCCAGGTCAGCTCGACGCCGGTCGGGGTCATGCCGCGTCTGAAGCGCTTCACGGTCAGCGGGATCTTCGCCGTCGGCATGGCCGACTACGACCGCAACGCCGCCTTCATCCACCTGGCCGATGGCGCACGCCTGATGAGCCTGGGCGAGGCCGTCGGCGGGGTGCGGCTCAAGCTCGACGACATGTGGCAGGCGCCGCGTCTGGCACGCGAGATCGCCTATGAACTCGGCGGCGTCTATCGTCTGGTCGACTGGACCCAGGTCCACAGCAATTTCTTCAGCGCGCTGGCCATGGAGAAGCGGATGATGAGCATCATCCTGTTTCTGATCGTCGCCGTGGCCGCGTTCAACATCGTCTCGACCCTGGTGATGGTCGTCACCGACAAGCAGTCCGACATCGCGGTGATGCGCACGCTCGGTATCTCGCCGGCGCGGGTGATGGGCATCTTCATGGTCCAGGGGACGGCGATCGGCCTGATCGGCACCCTGGTCGGTGTGGTCGCCGGTGTGATCCTCGCGTTCAATGTCGAGTCCGTGGTGGCCGGGATCGAGAGCCTGTTCGGTATCCATTTCCTCGATCCGGACATCTACTACATCAGCGAGCTGCCCTCGGACGTGCATCTGGCGGACGTGCTCAGCATCGGCGGCGGCGCCTTCCTGATGTCGGTCCTGGCGACCCTCTATCCGGCCTGGCGCGCGGCCAAGACCCAACCGGCGGAGGCGCTGCGTTATGAATGAGTCGACGTCAGTGCTGGAGGTCCGGGATCTGGTCCAGACCTTCCGTCAGGGGCCGCAGGAGGTCCAGGTGCTCAAAGGCGTGAGCTTCCGCATCCAGGCCGGGGAGCGCATCGCCATCGTCGGCGCGTCCGGCTCGGGCAAGAGCACGCTGCTGCATGCGGTCGGCGGGCTGGAGCGTCCCACGTCGGGGAGCATCCATTGGGGCGGCGAGGACATCGGCCGGCTCGGCGAGGCCAAGCTCGGACGGCTGCGCAACCGGCATCTCGGTTTCGTCTACCAGTTCCATCATCTGCTGCCGGAGTTCACGGCGCTGGAGAACGTGGCCATGCCGCTGCTGATCGGCGGCGCCGCGCCGGCCGAGGCGCGCGAGCGGGCGACACAACTGCTGGAGCGCGTTGGATTAGGCCATCGCGTCACGCACAAGCCGGGCGAACTCTCGGGCGGCGAGCGCCAGCGCGCGGCCGTGGCCCGTGCTCTGGTGACGCGTCCGGCCTGTCTCCTGGCCGACGAACCGACCGGCAACCTCGACCGGCACACGGCGGCCGGGGTCTACGAGCTCATGCTCGAACTCAACCGCGAGATCGGCACCAGTCTGGTCATCGTCACCCATGATCCAGAGCTGGCCGGGCGTCTGGATCAGATCTGGCGGCTCGACGACGGGGTCTTGTCCAGCGCCTCGAACAGCGCACGATAGCGCGCCCGGCGGCGTTCGAGCTGGCGCGCTACGCGCCAGCGCCAGAGGATTCGGATCGTCACATAGCCGACGAGTGCGCAGACGCTCGCACAGATCAGACAGCCGACCAGCATGGGTTCGAGTATTTCGAGCCAATGATGCCAGTCCAGCCAGAAGGCCGCCTCGAAACCGCCCGGCTGGAGGCCGAGCACCCGGCAGCCAAGGATATAGGCGAGGTAGTACATGGCCGGCATGGTCAGTGGATTGGAGATCCAGACCAGGGCGACGGCAATCGGCAGATTGACCCTCAGCCAGATGGCCAGCGCGGCGGCGATGAAGGTGTGGCCCAGTGGCGGCAGGTACATCACGAACAGGCCGACCGCCGTCGCGTTGGCCACTGAGCGCCGATTGAGGTGCCAGAGGTTGGGATCGTGCAGCAGGGTGCCGAAGATCCCCACGAAGCGATTGCCATGCATCTGCGCCTGGGTTGGCATGACCCGTTTGAGCCACTTTCTCACGCGTTGTACTCTCTCGATTGGAATCGCGGCGCGAGTATAAGGCCAGAGGCGGCTTGGGATGCGGTTTGATGTCGGATTGGGCTTCGTGCTGGGTGTCATCGGACTGTATCGGCTGTCGGCGCTGCCGCCGTGGTGGGCCGTGGTGCTGGGGCTGTCGGCGTCGGCCGTGCTGGCCTGGGTCTGGCCCCGGACGCGCTGGATGCTCTTCCTGTGTCTCGGCTTCGGCTGGGCCTGGTTCCACGCCTGCCAGTTGCTGTGCGCTCCCTTCCCGGAGGGGCTGGCACGCGCGCCGCTGGTCGTCGAGGGGCGTGTGACCTCGATCCCCGGCGTCGAGGCGCATCGAACGCGCTTTCTGCTCGACGTCGAGCGCACCTGGGATGCACGGGGAGCCGAGCTGGACGTCAGCGGCCGGGTGCGGATCTCCTGCTATCGCGACTGTCCGACGCTGTCGGCCGGTGAGCGCTGGCGTATCGATGTCCGTCTCAAACCGCGTCATGGTTCGCTGAATCCGGGCGGTTTCGACTATGAGCGCTGGCTGTTCGAGCAGGGGCTCGTCGCGACCGGCTATCCGCGTGGACGGGATGCCTTCGCGCGCCTGGACACGGGACCGGGGGGGTATTGGCTGACCCGCCTGCGTCAGCGTCTGGCCGAGCATCTGGCCCGAATGCTGGACGGTTCGCCGCAACTCGGGCTGATCCAGGCGCTGACCCTGGGCGAGCGTAGCGCACTGGAGCGCGAGACCTGGGAGACCTTCAGCCGCACCGGCACCAGTCACCTGGTCGCCATCTCGGGGCTGCATGTGGGGCTGGTGGCCGGCGGTGTCTTCTGGCTGGCCCGCCGGCTGTGGGCGCGGAGCACGCGTCTGACCCTGCTCCTGGCGGCTCCACGCGCGGCGGCGGTCTTCAGTCTGCTGGCCGGGTTCGGCTACGCGGCGCTGGCCGGATTCGCCATCTCGACCCAGCGGGCACTCATCATGCTGGCCGTGGTGCTGGGAGCGCTGTTCTGGCAGCGCACGCTGCGGCCTTATCAGGCGCTGAGGCTGGCCCTGGTCGGGGTGCTGGTCTGGGATCCGGGGGCCGTGCTGTCCTACGGCTTCTGGCTGTCGTTCGGGGCTGTGGCCTTTCTGCTGCTGCACCTGGGGCAGCGGTTGCCGGGCCGCGATCTCTGGACGCGCTGGGGACGGGCGCAATGGGCGGTCGGTCTGGGGCTGCTGCCGCTACTCTTTCTCTTCTTCGGTCAGGCATCGCTGATCGCGCCACTGGTCAATCTGGTGGCGGTTCCGCTGTTCAGTGCGCCGATCCTGCCGCTGGTGCTGATCGCCAGTCTCCTGAGCCTCGTTCCGGTCACTGGATTCGCTGTGCCGCTGCGTCTGGTCGCCGATGGTCTCGGCTGGTGCCTGAACGGGCTGGACTGGCTGGCCGCTCAGCCCTGGTCGGCGGTTCACCTGCCTGCGCAACCGCTGTGGGCCTGGGGATCGGCCCTGTTGGGGGCGGTGTTGCTCCTTGCGCCGCGCGGTCTGCCGGGGCGCTGGCTGGGCTGGATTCTGATGTTGCCGCTGGTGGCCGCCCGTCCGGCGACACCGGGTTGGGGCGAGGTCTGGTTCAGTCTGCTCGATGTCGGTCAGGGACAGGCGGCCGTGGTCGAGACCCTGGACGGCATTCTGGTCTATGACGCGGGACCGGCCTATCCGGGCGGATTCGACACGGGCGCGATGATGGTGGCGCCCTTTCTGCGCTCACGCGGAATCGAGCGTATCGATCGGCTCGTCGTCAGTCATGCCGATCGGGATCATGCGGGGGGTGCGGCGGGTCTGTTGGCGCTCGTGCCCGCCGATGACATTCTCACCGGCGAGCCGGCGCGGCTGAAGCTGGCCGGTGCCCAACCCTGTCTGGCTGGAGAGACCTGGGTTTGGTCGGGCGTAGCCTTTCGTCTGCTGCATCCGAAGCCTGCCGAACTCGCGGCTGGTCTCAAAGGCAACGAGGCGTCCTGTGTCCTGGAGATCCGCACGGCGGATCAGGCCATTCTGCTGACTGGCGATGTGGGCGCCCGAACCGAGGAACGACTGGCCGAGCATCTGGGGGCGGATTGGCGCGTGACGGTGCTGATCGCCGGCCATCACGGGAGCGCCACCTCGACCTCGGCGCGTCTACTGGACGCGGCTCGGCCGGAGTGGGTGCTGTTCTCGTCCGGCTATGCCAATCAGTTCGGTTTTCCGGCACGCGCGGTGCGCGAGCGTCTGGCCGCGCGCGGCATTCCCACCCTGAACACGGCGCTCGACGGTGCCATCCGGTTCAGGTTGGGGCCGAACGGCTGGATTGAGGCGCCGCAGGGATGGCGCACGCACGCCGGACGGCTGTGGACTCATCGTCCGGCGCGGCCGCCCTGAGGCGATCGAGCGTCTGGTGGTGGCGTGTGTGTGCCGACAGTGGCTCGAATGTTCCGATCACTCGATGAGGATCGCGCACAGCAGCAGCGCCAGGGTCTCGGTCAGTTCGACCAGGGCGCCGGCGGTGTCGCCGGTGAAGCCGGAGATCCGCGCCAGCATGGCACGTCGCGCGATCCGGTAGAGCGCCAGCGCCGCCAGGATCAGCGCCAGCCCCGGCCAGCCGCCGAGCGCCAGCATCACGACGCCGGATGCCGAAACGCTCAACCAGGCCGCCCGCTTGGGCAGATGGTTGAATTGATCGGTGGCCATGCCCTGCCGGCGCGCATAGGGCGTGGTCAGCAGCAGTAGCGGCAACTGCGCCCGTGCCAACATGGGCGCGGCGAGCAGCGGCCAGACGACCCCGGCCAGGATCAATGTCTTCAGTGCCGCCCATTTGGCGAGCAGCACCAGCCCGATGAGCGTGACGGCCGCCGGGCCGCTACGCGGATCCTTCATGATCTCCAGCGTGCGCTCGCGGCTGCCGAGTCCGCCGATCCAGGCGTCCGCGCTGTCGGCCAGTCCATCCAGATGCAGCGCGCCGCTCGACCAGACCCAGAGCATCAGCACCAGAGCCGCCGCGACATCGGGCGGCGCATCCCCCTGCACGAACAGGAAGGCGGCGAACGCCGCCGGCGCGCCCATCGCCAGGCCGACGAACGGATACCAGGGCACCGAACGCCCGGTCTCGTGCGGTTGCGTCTCACCGGGGTCGGGGAAGGGGAGCCGGGAGAGGAAACGTCCGGCGATCCAGAGTGGGCGGAGTCGTGTCATTCGATCGTACCGTGAGCAATCAGACTCGGACATCCCGGTGGCGGGTAGATCCGCAGTCGGGTGAGACAGGCATGGGGGACTTCGAGCCGCAACAATCCGGCATCGGCCATGCACAACACCTCAGCGACCAGTACGCGGATGACGCCACCGTGGGTGATCAGGAGCGTATGGGCGTCGCACTGGCCGAGCAGGGTTTGCCAGGCCGCCAGCACCCTGGCGCGAAAGTCGGCGAACGGCTCGGCGCGCGGCGGGGTGTAGCCGGCCGGATCGTCCCAGAATCGCTGGAGCTGATCGCTCGGGATCGCATCGAGTGGAACGCCCTCCCAGTCGCCGAAGGCGCGCTCGCGCCAGTCGTCCGCCAGGGTCAGGGGCAAGCCGCGCGCGGCGGACAGTTCACGGGCGAAGTCGGCACACCGGCGCGCGGGCGAGGCGATGATCCGCGTCCAGCCGGGCGAGCCGATGCCGGCCGTTGCGTGCCGCATCTGCTCCCAGCCGAGTGGACTCAAGGGATCGTCGCGTTCGCCGCGAAAACAGGCGCCGCCCTCGACATCGCCATGACGCAAGAGGTCGACGAAGCACTCAGGCATGGCCCGGCTCACGTGCAGACCGAGCCAAACAGCGTGGCCGACTCGCCGTCACTCACGCCTCGCTCACGCCCGCTTCGTCGAAGGTGGCCATCTTCCGGTGCACGACACAGGCCATGCGCAGCAGGGGCACCAGAGCCGCGCCGCCCGTGGCCTCGCCGAGCCGCAGCCGCAGATGCAGGTAGGGGTCGGCGTCGAGCGCCTCCATCATGTGCCGATGCCCAGGCTCGGCCGAGCCGTGCGAGAACAGCATCCAGTCACGCACGCCGGGATTGATCCGGGTGGCCACCAGGGCCGCCGAGCTGATGATGAAGCCATCGACCAGGATCGGCAGTCCGAGCTGCGCGGCGCGGATGAAGGCGCCCGTGCTGGCGGCGATGTCGAAACCGCCGAGACGCCGCAGCAACTCCAGCGGTCCATGTTCGGAGCGGGCATGAAGCTCCAGGGCTGCGGCGATCACCTGAGCCTTGCGCGAGACGCCCTGGCTGTCGAGTCCGGTGCCGGGGCCGGTCAGGATCGACGGCTCCAGATCCAGCAGGGCGCAGGCCAGCGCGGTCGCCGGGGTGGTGTTGCCGATGCCCATTTCGCCGCAGATCAGGAGTCGCGCGCCCTCGTCGACGGCGCGTTCGACCGCCGTGCGGCCGATGTCGAGTGCGCGCGCGAGCTGGTCATCGGTCATGGCCGGTTCACGGGCGATGTTGCCGGTGCCCGCACCGAGCCGTTCGGAACGCACGCCGGCGACCGGGCCGGGGTCGGTGGCGATGCCCAGATCGAAGATCTCCATCACGGCGTCGATCGCCTCGGCCATCACCGAGACGGCCGCGCCGCCGCGCGCGATGTTGTGCAGCATCTGGAGCGTGACTTCGCGCGGGAAGCAGGACACGCCCTCGGTGGCCACGCCGTGATCGGAGACGAATTGCAGGATGCGCACCGGGTCGGGCGTGGGCGCGTCCGTACCCTGCATCCCGGCGAGCCGGATCGCCATCTCTTCCAGGCGACCGAGCGAACCGCGCGGTTTGGTGAGCTGATCCTGACGTGCCTGGGCCGCCGCGGCGGCCTGATGATCGATGGAGCGGCAGGGGTGTTGAATCCAGTCGAGCGTCATGTTCATGGGACTTTGATGTCAGGCTGTCGATGGGCATCGCTAGACTCTGCCCATCCTACGAAGGGTTATTGGAGTTACGGCTGATACCGGAGCGTCAAATAGAACGAGCGCCCGAGCTGATTGTATAGATAGGCGGTCTCGTACTCTTCGTCGAGCGCGTTTTCGAGACTCGCCTGCAAGCGTAGCGCTGGATTGATCCGGTATTCGGCGCGCAGGTCGAGCAGCGCATAGCCGTCGAGCCGGTTCTTGTTGGCCAGATCGTCGTAACGTCGGCCGGCGACGAAGACCGTGCCCCCGAGCGACCAGCGGTCGAAGCGCCGTTCCAGGTCGATCTCCAGACTCTGTTCGGGACGCCGTGGCAGGAGATTGCCCTGGTTGGCGTCAGGTGAGCGGTTCTCGGGATCGAGCAGGGTCAGGCTGGTCTTGAGGCTCCAGTCGCGATAGTCGGCACGGGTCGTCGCTTCCAGGCCGCGAATGCGCGCGCGCCGGACGTTGGCCGCCGCCGACAGTGCCGCATCATAGGCGATCAGATCGTCGATGTCGGTCTCGTAGAGGCTCAGATCCCAGCGTCCGTCGATCCCGGGGCCGACCGGCAGCTCACCGGCGATTCCCAGCTCCCAGCTGCGCGAGCGCTCCGGGTCCAGGTCCGGGTTGCCGTAGCTGGGGTAATAGAGATCGTTGAAGCTCGGCGCCTTGAAGGCGGTGCCATAGGCCAGCGAGACGCGCAGGCCGGTGTCGAACACATAGCCGAGCGCGGCATTGCCGGTGCCGTGCCCGCCCAGATCGCCGTCCTCGTCCTGGCGCAGGCTGAGCTTGAGATCCGCCGCGCCGAGGCTGGCCTGATATTCGCCGAAGACGCCCAGGTTGTCGCGGGTGTCGCGACTGTAGTCGACGGTGCCGTCGACGTGGTCGACGCGATAATCCAGACCCAGTGTGGCCAGCTGGGCCTTGGTAAGACGCCAGTCGTTCTGCAACGAGAGACTGTCGCGCGTGGTCTCGAAGCGATCGACGAAACGCTCGCCGTCGTCCGTGTCCGGATCGTCGAAGAAGGAGCGATAACTGTCCAGGCTCTGTCCGGCGGCCAGCGTCAGGGTCCAGGGCGTGAGCGGCTTGAGGATCGCCTTGGCGCCCAGCACCTGCTGTTCGGAGCGCGAGACGTTGCCGGCGAAGGCCGAGCCGTCGAAGTCGAGTCGGCCCTCGGTGCGCAGGGCGTTGAACTCCAGCTCGGCCTGCTCGCTGAAGCTGTAACCGGCGCGCAGACTCAGGCCCAGATTGCGATAGGGATCGCGGTCGTCCTGCTCGACACCGCAGCCGGCGAAAGGCTTGGAGCGTCCGGAGCAGGCGTCGATGCCATGGGTGCGGTCGAGGCTCGCGCCCAGATCGACCCAGCCGCGCTCGCCGCCGCCCGAGAGTCCGGCGGCAACGCGGGTGGTGTGGAGGGTGCCGGCCCCCAGCGTCAGGCGTGGCGACCAGTCACCGCCGCCGCGGCGGGTGAAGATCTGGATCACGCCGCCGATGGCCTCCGATCCATAGAGACTGGAGCGCGGCCCGCGCACCACCTCGATGCGTTCGATCTGCTCGATCGGCAGATCCTCCAGCGAGGCCGTGCCCGAGGTCGCCGAGCCGATCTTGATGCCGTCGACCAGCACCAGCACATGGTTTGAGTTGGTGCCGCGCAGAAAGAGCGAGGATTGATGACCGGGGCCGCCGGTGCGCACGAGGCTGACGCCGGGCAGACCGCGCAGCAGATCCGGCACCGAGCGCGCCTGACGGCGTTCGATCTCGGGGCGGTCGATGACTGTGACCGAGGCCAGCGTCGTGCTCTCGGGTTCAGCGGTCCGGGTGGCCGTGACCACCACGGATTCGAGTTGAGTGGGCGTCTCGTCGGCCAGGACGAGACCGGCCAGCGGCAGGCTCAGCGCCGCCAGCATCCAGGGATGGGACATGGTTCTTCGACTCCGTGCAGTGAGTCAGGCACACCCGCCTGACTCGACAGGGGAGGGCCGCGATGGGGAGCCGAATGGACGCGCGCCGAATCGCCGGACGAGCCGGGGCACGGGTGCACGGTCGTCGCCCCACGCGACCCCGTTCATGGAGCCGGCCTCTGTAGTGTTGGCACGGCTCCGATCCCCTGGCCGGTCTCCGGACTCACGAGCGAGGTGCTTGGGACACTCCGACGCGACGCCTTCCCATGAGCCTGTGCTCACAGTGGCCGTCTGTCGCGTCTTGACTCGTCTACCGTTGCGGGGGCAGTGCCGGCTTTCCTCGGTCACACTGGACGAGGGCACCGGCTTCCCGTTCAACCGCTGGGTGAAGACCACCAAGCGGCACCGGGGGATCAAGGGCGGCTATTAAACAGTGTTTGTGGGGAAATGACGAATTTTTCGAGGGGCGTTTGCCGTTGACTGAAGCGGCAAGACCCGGCCGAGCAAGAACTCGACCGGGTCTTGGACATCAGCCCGCTCGGGGCGATTCAGCGGGAGGCGGCGCCTCAGTAGTCCATGTCGTCCATGCCGCCGGCGGGCGCGGCCGATGCCTTCTCCTTCTTCGGCTCGTCGGCGACCATGGCCTCGGTGGTGATCATCAGACCCGCGACCGAGCAGGCGTTCTGCAACGCCGAGCGCGTGACCTTGGTCGGATCGATGACGCCCATCTCCATCATGTCGCCGAACTCGCCGTTGGCGGCGTTGTAGCCGAAGCTGCCGGAGCCGTCGGCGACCGTGTTGAGGATGACAGACGGCTCTTCACCCGCGTTGGCGACGATCTGACGCAGCGGCTCTTCCATCGCACGCCGGGCGATGGTGATGCCGACGGTCTGGTCGTCGTTCGCGCCCTTCAGATCCTTGATCGCGGTGAGTGCACGCACCAGGGCGACACCGCCGCCGGGCACGATGCCTTCCTCGACCGCCGCGCGGGTCGCGTGCAGGGCATCCTCGACGCGCATCTTCTTTTCCTTCATCTCGATCTCGGTGGCCGCGCCGACCTTGATCACGGCCACGCCACCGGCCAGCTTGGCCAGACGCTCCTGGAGCTTCTCGCGATCGTAGTCGGAGCTGGTCTCCTCGACCTGAGCGCGGATCTGCTCGCAACGGGCCTTGATGTCGTCGTGCGAGCCGGCGCCGTCGATGATGGTGGTGTCGTCCTTGCCGACCTGGACGCGCTTGGCGGTACCCAGATCGTTCAGGGTCGCCTTCTCCAGCGACAGGCCGACTTCCTCGGAGATCACGGTCGCGCCGGTCAGGATGGCGATGTCCTGGAGCATGGCCTTGCGACGATCACCGAAGCCGGGCGCCTTGACCGCACAGACCTTGAGAATGCCGCGCAGGGTGTTGACCACCAGGGTCGCCAGCGCCTCGCCCTCGATGTCCTCGGCGAGGATCAGCAGCGGCTTGCCGGCCTTGGCGACACCTTCCAGCACGGGGAGAAGATCACGGATGTTGGAGATCTTCTTGTCGTACAGCAGGATGAAGGGATCGTCCAGCTCGGTCTTCTGGCTCTGCTGGTTGTTGATGAAGTAGGGCGACAGATAGCCGCGGTCGAACTGCATGCCTTCGACCAGATCCAGCTCGTTGTGCAGCGACTTGCCTTCCTCAACCGTGATGACGCCTTCCTTGCCGACCTTCTCCATCGCCTCGGCGATGATGTTGCCGATCGAGTCGTCGGAGTTGGCCGAGATGGTGCCGACTTGGGCGATCTCCTTGTTGGTCGAGCAGGGACGCGACAGGGCTTGCAGCTCCTTGATCGCGGCCTCGACGGCCTGATCCATGCCGCGCTTGATGTCCATCGGGTTCATGCCGGCGGCAACCGACTTCAGGCCCTCGCGGACCATGGCCTGCGCCAGCACGGTCGCGGTGGTGGTGCCGTCGCCGGCGATGTCGGAGGTCTTGGAGGCGACCTCTTTCACCATCTGCGCACCCATGTTCTCGAACTTGTCCTTGAGTTCGATCGCCTTGGCGACCGAGACGCCGTCCTTGGTGACGGTCGGCGCGCCCCAGGACTTCTCGATCACGACGTTGCGGCCCTTCGGACCCAGCGTGACCTTGACCGCATTGGCCAGGACGTCGACGCCGCGCAACATGCGGACACGGGCGTTTTCACTGAAGAAGATCTGCTTGGCAGCCATTGCTCGATGAGCCTCTCGACTTGGATTCGGGATGTTGCGGTATCAGATGCGCTCAGGGGCTTATTCGATGACGCCCATCAGGTCGTCTTCGCGCATCACCAGCAGCTTCTCGTCGCCGACCTTGACCTCGGTGCCGGAATACTTGCCGAACAGCACCCGGTCGCCGACCTTGACGTCGAGTGCGCGCACATCGCCGTTGTCGAGGATCTTGCCCTTGCCGACGGCGACGACTTCGCCCTGGCTCGGCTTCTCGGTCGCGCTGTCGGGGATGAGGATGCCGCCGGCGGAGGTGCGCTCCTCTTCACTGCGACGGATGACGACACGATCATGCAAAGGACGGAGGTTCATGGATCTTGGATCTCCCTTGAGGAAGGTCAGTGTGGATCGATCGGGTTGAGGTTGTTAGCACTCTTTCGGTGCGAGTGCTAACAATGTAATCGCAAAAATGGCCGTGTCAAGGGGGATGCACGCGGCTTGATGGCGACGCCGTTTCCCGACACACTGCGCCGCTTGTCTCATCGATACGCGCTCGACTTCAGGAATCCCAGCTACCGCCGTGACCGCCATCCGCATTCGCCGCATCCCCGACCAGGATGCCCCCATCCCAGCCCGCCATCCGGATGAACTTCTGAGCGTCCTCTATGCCCATCGCGGTCTGAGTGATCCGGCCGAGGCCGCGCCCGGACTCGGGACGCTCGCGCCCGTGACGGCCCTGTATGGAATGGAGGCCGCCGTGAACCGGCTGGTCGCGGCGATCCGGTCCGAGCAGTCCATCCTGGTGGTCGGCGACTATGACGCCGACGGTGCCACCGGCAGCGCGCTCGCGGTGCGCGGGCTGCGCGATCTGGGCGCACGCCGGGTGTCGTTCCTGGTGCCGAGCCGCTTCTCCAACGGCTATGGGCTGAGTCCCGCCGTGGTCGAGGCGGCGTGCGGGCAGGGCGCGGATGTCATCCTGACGGTCGACAACGGCATCTCCAGTCATGCGGCCATGGCGCGCGCCCGCGAGCTGGGGTTGAGCGTGGTCGTGACCGATCATCATCTGCCCGGCGACGCGCTGCCCGAGGCCGATGCCATCGTCAATCCCAATCAGCCGGGCTGCGGCTTCCCGAGCAAGCATCTGGCCGGGGTCGGCGTGGTCTTCTATCTGCTCGCCGCATTGCGCGGGCGGCTACGCGAGAGCGGCTGGTTCGGCGCCGACCGGCCCGAACCCAATCTGGCCGAGCGGCTCGATCTGGTCGCGCTCGGCACGGTCGCCGATGTGGTCAGCCTGGATCGCAACAACCGCATCCTGGTCGAGCAGGGACTCAGACGAGTGCGCGCCGGGCGCGCCTGTGCCGGGGTGCTGGCCCTGCTCCAGGTGGCCGGACGCGATCCGGCACGCGCGACGGCGGCCGATTTCGGCTTCTTCGTCGCCCCCCGGCTCAATGCCGCCGGACGCCTGACCGAGATGTCGCTCGGTGTCGAGTGTCTGCTGACCGACGACCCGGACCGGGCGCTCGCGATGGCCCAGCAGCTCGATGCGCTCAACCGCGAACGCCGGGCGATCGAGGGCGCCATGAAAGAGGCCGCCGAGGCCGTGCTCGACGCCCTGATCCTCGATGGCGACTCACTGCCGCCCGGACTCTGTCTGTTCGGCGAGGACTGGCATCAGGGCGTGTCGGGAATCGTCGCCGCGCGTCTGCGCGAGCGCTATCATCGCCCGACGATTGCTTTCGCCGACGCCGGTGATGGCCGGTTGCGCGGCTCGGGACGTTCGATCGAGGGGCTGCATCTGCGCGATGCCATCGACTGGGTCGATCGCCGGCATCCGGAGCTGATCGAGTATTTCGGCGGACATGCCATGGCGGCGGGGCTGACGTTGCGTCCTGGGTGTCTGGAGCCGTTTCGCGACGCCTTCGTCGAGGCCGTCAGAGTACAGCTCGGCGACATTCCGCCGACACCCGAGATCCGTTCCGACGGCGCCCTGCCGGCCGAACTCCTGACGCTGGAGACCGCCGAGGCGCTGCGTTTCGCCGGTCCCTGGGGTAAGGATTTCCCCGAGCCGCGTTTCGATGACGTGTTCGAGGTCGTCGAGGCGCGCCTCGTCGGCGATGACCGACGACATCTGAAACTCAGGGTCGCGCCGCCGGGTGGGGCCGTGATCGAGGCGATCGGCTTCGGTCTCGGTGAGCGGATCGAGGCTGCGCGCGGTGCGGTGCGTCTGGTCTATCGGCTGGACGTGAACAGTTATCGCGGGCGGCAATCGCTGCAACTGCTGGTCGATCATCTGGCCGACCCAGTGGAGATGTGACAAGACAGGTTGAATTGAATGCAATTACATGATGATGAGTTGGAATACGACGACGAGGACGATCAGCCGCAAGGCCCGAGCAAGAGCCAGATCAAGCGCGACAAGCTAGTGCTCCAGGCGCTCGCCGAGCGGATGGCGTCGATGCCGCACCATGAGCTGGAGCGGCTCAATCTCAGTGAGGCGACCTGGGTCGCACTCGACGAGACGCCGCGCATCAAGGATCTGCGCGCCCGCAAGCGCCACTGGAAGCGCATCGCCAATCTGCTCGAACGCGAGGACATGGAAGCTGTCCATGTGCTGATCGACGGTGCCGAGGAGCGCGAGCGTGCCGCCACCGCGCACCATCATGCGCTGGAGCGTTGGCGCGAGCGTCTGATCACCGAGGGTGATGGGGCGGTGACCGAATTCATCGAAGCCTGCCCGGAAGTCGACCGCCAGCAATTGCGCGCCCTGGTCCGCGCCGCTCAGCGCGATACCGAGCGCGGCAAGCCGGATGCGCCGCGCAAGCTGTTCCGGTTCCTGCGCGACTCCCTGGACTGATCGACCCAAGGACGCGCCGCAGGGTCAGCCGGTGGCTGGAGGCTCGACCGGGTGGCCATGGTGGTCGCCGCCGTAATGCCAGCGGTTGCGGCCGTCCTGCTTCGATCGATACATGGCCTGGTCGGCGACTTGCAACAGGCGGGCGAAGTGATGCCCATCCCTGGGTGCCAGGGCGATGCCGATACTCGCGCCGATGCGGGCCTCACCAGCTGGCGTCAGTATGGCGGCGGCCAGACTCGTCAGCAGTTTCGACGCCACGGCTCCGGCGTCGGTCGGCTGGGTGACGAGCGCGTCGGCCAGCGGGGCAAACTGGGCGAGCAGAAACAATCGCGCTGGCCGATAACCGCGCCGCAGAACGCGCAGCGTCGCAACGAAGACCAGGAGCGTCATGGTGGTGCCGACCCAGAATGCCAGCTGGTTCCCCAGCGTGTATTGGCCGGCGATCGCCAGGGCGATCATGCCCAGCGCAGCCAGCATGATCGCGCGCAGTGCAAGATCGAGCCACGGCGTCTGTCCGGGCGTGTCGAGAAAGCGACGCGCCCACCAGGACAGAGCGATGAAATGCAGCGCGGGTATCAGGACATGCTGGTAATCGGCCAGCCAGAGATTCGTCGGCCAGAGGTACTGGTAGGCGTGGCCGTCGCCCCGCTTCAAGGTGCCGGCGTTCTCATGCACGTCAAGCTTCAGCCAGATCACATCACGGGTTAATCCAAAGCCGGCTTGTCCCGCGAGCGGTGTGAAGGGGCGTTCGCGTATCGGGTCGAAGTCCGGTCGACCGCCGGGGTCGCGCAACACGGAGAGATAGCCCTCGGTGCGCTGGCCTTGGGGGCGATCCTCCAGCACCAGGGGGGCGGACAGGGCATCACTCAGCCAGAGTGTCGTCAGCACCAGCACGGTCGCGATTTTGTATAACACATGGTTTTTCATCATTCTTTCGGTCTGTGCGCGACAGGGGTGGCGAGCGTGACGCAGGTACATCGATGATAGGGGATGTGGCGTCCTTTGTGGCAAGCGGCTGTTGTCTTCAGGTGTCCGCTGCGTCAGGTCGGCTTTACACCGGCGTATCAGCAGAACCGTCGGGCGGCGCCTGATTCTCGGGGTTGTTCGGTGGCGATGGTCTGATCGATACTCGATCCCCATCAGGCTCAACATCGACTGGAGAATCGAGATGCAGTTGAACCGTGGTCAGCGCGTGGCCCTGCCGGATGTGGTGTCCTCGATGAACCTTGAGGTTGGCATCGACCTTCAGGGGATCGCCGTCGACGTCTCCTGCTTTGGTGTCGATGCCGATGGTCGACTCGCCGATGAGCGCTACATGACCTTCTTCAACCAGGCGCAGACTCCATGCGGCGGCGTGCAGCTTGGGAGTCCGGCCGGTTTCGGGGCCGGCTTCCGGCTTGCACTGGATCGGCTACCGCCGAGCATCGACCGGCTGGTCTTCGTGGCCGCGATCGACGGAGCCGGGACCATGCGGCAACTCACCGCCGGGCGCGTGTGTCTCGTCGAGCAAGGGCAGATCAAGGCTACCTTCACACTGCGCGGGAGCGACTTCGCCGATGAGCGCGCCCTGATGCTCACCGAGATCTACCGCAAGGACGGGGTCTGGCGTCTGAGTGCCACAGGGCAGGGCTTCAACGGCGGTCTGGATGCTCTGGTGCGTCACTTCGGTGGTGAGGTCGCCGAGCCGACACCGGCCACGCCCCCACCGGCACCAGAACCGGCGCGGCTGTCGCTGGAGAAGCGCGTCGAGCAGCAGGCGCCGCGACTGGTCAGTCTGGTCAAGACCGCGCGGGTGAGTCTGGAGAAGCAGGGTCTACAGGGACTGCGCGCGCGGGTCGGTCTGGTGCTCGATGCAAGCGGCTCGATGGGGCGTCAGTACAAAAGCGGGCGCGTTCAGGAACTGCTCGACCGGGTGTTGCCGCTGGCCCTGCACTTCGACGATGACGGCAGTCTCGATGTCTGGGCTTTCGACACCACGCCCAAGCCGCTCGATCCCGCGACCCTGGACAACATCGGCGACTACATCAACACCGTCCGGGGCGGTTGGAAGAAGTGGTACGGCGGCGCCAACGACGAACCGCGCGTGATGCGTGAGGTCATCGACCATTACCGCCGCGATCCCCAGGCACCGCCTGCCTATGTGCTGTTCGTCAGCGATGGCGGCGTCCACCAGAACCGCGAGATCACCAACCTCATGCGCGAAGCGGCGCCGTATCCGATCTTTTGGCAGTTCATGGGACTCGGGGGCCGCAACTACGGCATCCTGGAGAAGCTCGACACCCTGAGCGGGCGCGTGGTGGACAACTGCGGATTCTTCGCCATCGACGATCTGCGTGACCTGACCGAAGCGCAGCTGTATGACCGGCTGCTTCAGGAGTTCCCTGACTGGCTGAAGGCGGCGCGGGGTAAGGGGATCATCCGCTGAACACTCACCGCCGGTAGACCTCGCGGCGATTGCTCATAGATGGAAACGGGTCTCCGTTCAGCGGGATCTCACTCGAACAAGAGCGGCATCAACTCAGGCGGACGGGTGCCGTTGTTCGACGCGATTTCCGCGACCGACTGTGTCGGGCCTTCAACCGCGAAGCCGCCGGATTGCAGTTTGGCGACCAGACTTTCAGCCGTCTCGTCGAGCAGCGGCGCAAGTTCGACCAAAGGAGCACGCTCGAAAGCCTGGAACATCCGGAGCTTCGCGTTGCTGCCGGCTTGACTGGCCGATACGCCGATGAGCGATGTCGTCGCCATCAGCACGACCGCCATGATGCCGAGACCTATTCGCCGCGAGAAATAGCCCGCGAACACTCGCCAGTGTGTGGCGGTGTGGAAACCAATGAAGACGACGAAGGCCAAGCCGATCCATTCGTGAGCCAGTGTCACCGGCTGACGCATCCCGAAGAACATCAGGACACCGGAGACGGACACGAAGACGCCGGCCGCGATGACGGCGGGGGTCGACCATTGGCGGGTATTCAGGCTGGCCATCAGTGAGGCTCCTCTTGCGATTGGGTGGGCGGTACGGTCGGAGACGGTCAGCGAACGCATGGCGAATGTGCGGCGCCATCTTCCGTCGTGGACCATTTCACGCCGCCGCTGTGTCGCAAGTGGGGCAGGAAGTGACAAACTTTGTGGTTTTCGATGAGGCGGACAGTCCGTGTCGCCTGCCTCACCCGCCGCGCGGCTCAAGCACTCGGCCGATACTTCTCCAGCCAGTGCGCATAGGGAGCCGGCAAGACCCAGGACGCCCTGTCTTCGTTCAGCGCCAGGGCCGCCTGATAGGGCCAGTGCGGGTTGGCCAGATGGGCGCGCCCGACCATCACCAGATCCATCTGCTGCTGCTCGATGACACGATTGCAGGTGGCGGGGGCATCGATGCCCCAGGCCGAAGCGACCGGCAGCTCGGCTTCGCGGCGAACGCGCTCGGCGATGGGGGCCAGAAACGCCGGTCCCCAGGGAATCTGGGCGGTCGGCGTGGAAAACCCGACGCTGACGCTCAGCAGATCCAGACCGCCACGCCGCCAGTCTCGCACCAGCTCAATCGACTCGGCCAGCGTCTCCTCGTCGTGGCCATCGAACTCGATGACGCCGAAGCGGGCCGTCAGCGGCAGACGTTCCGGCCAGACCTCGCGCACGGCCGCCAGGGTCTCGCGCAGGAAACGGCCGCGTCCGGCGGCGTCGCCGCCGTAGTCGTCGGTACGCTGGTTGGAGTGGACGGAGAAGAAGCTTTGTCCCAGATAGCCATGAGCGAAGTGCAGTTCGAGCCATTCGAAACCGGCCTCGCGGGCACGGTTGGCGGCGGCCACGAAGTCGCCGCGAACGCGGGCGATCTCCTCTAGGCTCATGGCCTTGGGGACGCGCGGCAGATTGGCGCCGAAGGCGATCGCCGAGGGAGCGAGCGGTGTCCAGCCGCGCGGGTCGCCTTCGGGAATGTGGTCGTCACCCTCCCAAGGGCGGTTGGCGCTGGCCTTGCGGCCGGCATGGCCGATCTGGATACCCGGAACCGCGCCACCGGCCTTGATCGCGGCCGCGATGCGCGCCAGACCTTCGGCCTGGGTCTCGTTCCAGAGTCCGAGACAGGCCGGGGTGATGCGACCCTCCGGGGCCACGGCGGTGGCCTCGACGATCACCAGTCCGGCCCCACCGCGCGCCAAGCTTGCGTAATGGGCCTGGTGCCAAGCGTTGGTGAGGCCGTTTTCGGCACTGTACTGGCACATCGGCGGGACGGCGATGCGGTTACGCAGCGTGATGTCCTTGAGCCTGAAGCTGGAGAAGAGTGCGGACATGGTGAGTTCCTGCGTGGTGTATGAACGGGCGCAAGACGAAGCTGGAGTGTCTGGCTCAAGCCTTGAGCTGATCGTTCAGACACGGCTGGATCAGGTCCAGCATGGCGCGATGCACCCGCAGATTGCCGGCGACCAGATTGCCGGTGTCGAGGAAGCGCTCACCGCCGGCCAGATCGGTCACGGTGCCGCCCGCCTCCTTGATCAGGAGCGCGCCCGCCGCGCAATCCCAGGGCGAGAGTCCCAGCTCCCAGAAGCCGTCGGTGCGTCCGGCCGCGACATAGGCCAGATCGAGCGAGGCCGAACCGGGACGACGCACGCCGGCCGTGGCCAGGGTCATGGCCTTGAACATGCCGAGATAGGCGTCGATGTGACGCTGATCGCGGAACGGAAAGCCGGTGCCGATCAGCGCTCCGTCGAGCGACTGGCGATTGGCCACGCGGATCTTGCGATCGTTGAGCTGGGCGCCCTGGCCGCGCGCGGCGGTGAACAGCTCCTCGCGCAGCGGATCATAGACCACGCCGCATTCGAGCTGTCCCTTGTGCAGCAGGGCGATGGAGACGGCGAACTGCGGAAAGCCGTGCAGATAGTTGGTGGTGCCATCGAGCGGATCGATGATCCACTGGAAGTCGCCCTTGCCCGCCTGCTCGCCGCTCTCCTCGGCCAGGATGGCATGATTGGGGAAGCGCCCGCGCAGCTCCTGGACGATGGCCGCCTCGGCGGCGCGGTCGACGTCGCTGACGAAGTCGTTGCGGCTCTTGGTCTCGACCTTGAGCTGATCGACCCGGTCGGAGAAGCGCAGGATGATCTTGCCGGCACTGCGGGCGGCACGGATGGCGATATTGAGGCTTGGGTGCATCGGTTGCGGGATATCCAGGACGGTCGCTGTATCATAGTGGTCTTGAAACAGCGAAAAGACTTGATGATTGAGTCGCCCATGATAGACCAAATGACCGAGTCGCTGGCGCGAATCCGTTTCGTGCTGGTCGAGACGACACACAGCGGCAACATCGGCGCGGTGGCACGCGCCATGAAGACCATGGGGCTGTCGCGCCTGGATCTGGTCGCCCCGCGCCAGCGGCCCGACGCCGAAGCCCTGGCGCGTGCCTCCGGGGCCGATGATCTGCTCGCGCGCGCCGGGGTCCACGAGAATCTGACCGACGCCCTGGCCGGCTGTCGGCTGGTGGTCGGCGCCAGCGCGCGGCTGCGCTCGATCGAGTGGCCGCTGCTGGAACCGCCCGAGTGCGCGGAGCGTCTGCTCGCCGAGGCCGGTGAGGGCGAGGTGGCCCTGATGCTGGGACGCGAGAGTTCCGGCCTGACCAACGACGAGCTGGCGCGCTGTCACTTCCTGGTCCATATTCCGACCAATCCCGACTTCAGCTCGCTCAACGTCGCCGCCGCCGCCCAGGTGCTCGCCTACGAGATCCGCCGTGCGGCCCGTGCAGTAGCCGGCGAGCGGTTGACCGAGACCCCGCGCGATCTGGCCACCGCCGAGGCGATGGAAGGCTTCTACGCCCATCTGACCGAGACCCTGGTCCGGATCGGCTTCAGCGATCCCGAGCAGTCGCGCACGCTCACCCGCCGCCTGCGCCGTCTCTTCAACCGCGCCCAGCCGGATCGGGTCGAACTCAACATCCTGCGCGGCATCCTCAGCGCCGCCCAGGGGCGCAAGACGCCCGAACGCTTCGCGCGCCCGGACGAGGCGCCGCAACCGGATTGAACCCACGAGGTATCGGGACATCCATGTTCAACCGCATCCGAGAAGACATCCTGTGCGTCTTCGACCGCGACCCGGCGGCACGCAACGCCTTCGAGATCCTCAGCACCTATCCGGGTCTGCACGCCGTCATGGTGCATCGGATCGCTCATCGGCTCTGGCGGCGCGATTTCAAATGGTCGGCGCGCGTGCTGTCGAACATCGCGCGCCTGTTCACCGGCATCGAGATCCATCCGGGGGCGGTGATCGGTCGGCGCTTCTTCATCGACCACGGCATGGGCGTGGTCATCGGCGAGACGGCCGTCATCGGCGACGACTGCACCCTCTATCACGGCGTGACCCTGGGCGGGACGAGCTGGCAGAAGGGCAAGCGTCACCCGACGCTCGGACGCGACGTGGTGGTCGGCGCCGGGGCCAAGGTACTCGGCCCGATCGAGATCGGCGACGGCGCGCGCATCGGCTCCAACGCGGTGGTGGTCAAAGCGGTCCCGCCCGGCGCCACCGCCGTCGGCGTGCCCGGACGCATCATCGAACCCGAGCGCGACGCCACCACCCGCCGCCGCGCCGACACCGCCAAGCGCATCGGCTTCGATGCCTATGGCGCCACGCGCGACGCGCCCGACCCGGTCGCCAACGCCATCAACCGAATGCTCGATCACATCCATCACATGGATCAGCGGCTCGAATCCATGTCGCGCATTCTGGAGCAGCATGGACTCATGGAGCACTTCGAGCACGATGGCGATCTGGACACCGTGGCGATCGAACCCGCGACCCAGCCCGACGCCGCCCGGCCGGATGACCCGACGCGCGCTAGGGGATAATTGATCGTCATGCTTGGGTAACGTATGATGCCGGACGTACGTCACGCAAGAGAGGTTGCCCGTGAGACTGACGACCAAAGGCCGCTATGCCGTCACCGCGATGCTGGATCTGGCCATCCATCAGGGGCAGGGTCCGATCGCCCTGGCCGACATCGCCCAGCGGCAGGGCATCTCGCTGTCCTATCTCGAACAGCTCTTCGCCAAGCTGCGCAAGCGTGGTCTCGTGACCAGTGTGCGGGGTCCGGGCGGCGGCTACAATCTGGCGCGTAAACCGGTCGAGATCCATGTCGCCGAGGTGATTGCCGCCGTCGACGAGAGCGTGGACACCACCCGCTGCGGCGGCGCGCACAACTGTCAGAACAACGGCCCCTGTCTGACTCATGATCTCTGGCATGATCTGAGCGATCGTATCTACGACTATCTCAACCAGATCGATCTTCAGACGCTGGTCGATCAGCGCGACAGCCTGGGTCAGCGTCCGCCGACCACCTGCGCGGCGGTCGATGTCAAGCTCGACGTCCAGCGGATTCGCCTCGGCGCCTGAGCACTTTTGGCCTGGATGGTCCGGCGACGGCACGAGCCGTGTTGAATTCACAGAAAAACTACTTCGAACTCTTCGACCTGCCGGTCGGCTTCGCGCTCGACTCCGGCGTGCTGGCCGAGCGCTATCGCGCCCTGGTGCGCGCGGTACGGGCCGATTTCCTCAGCGACGAGGAAGACGAGACCGCCCGTTCGCTGGCGCGCATCGATCTGGCCTATCAGACGTTGACCGAGCCGCTGGCGCGTGCCGAATATCTCTTCCGGCTCTATGGCGTGGAAGGGACCGAGACCGGCGGTGACGACGATTCGGCGAGCACCACGCTCGTCGATGAGATGGAGCGCCAGGAGGCGCTGGTCGCGGCCACCAACCGTTCCGATCCAGGCGCGGCCCTGTCCGAGGTGCTGACGCGCCTGGCCGAGCGCGGGGCGGCGCTCGACAAAGAACTGCACCAACTCTTCGCCGATCCCTCACCGCACAATCTGGGCGCCGCGCGCGAGGTCGTGCGTCAGCTCCAGGGACTCGCCCGCTGCCAGCGCGAGACCGAGGAGCGGCAGGCCGAACTGCTCCGGCCACGTCCGGCCTGAGCCTGACCCGGATCGAACGCGGTCAGGCTAGCACTGTTCCCAGGGCAGTCCGTGGAAACGCCAGCCGCCGAGGGTACTGCGATGGTGCTGCTCGTCGAGTTCGCCCTCGAATCCCTCGTCGACGTGGAACACCGACTTGAAGCCCTCGCGGATCAAGGCCCGGCCGGCCTCCAGCGAGCGCTTGCCGCTGCGGCAGATGAGGATGATCGGTGCGCAGCCCTGGCGCTGCTCGCAAACCGCGCCGCCGAGCACCAGCTTGCGGATCTCGGTGACGAAGTCGGGGTTGACCACCCAGTCGGGTTCGTCGATCCAGGGGACGTGGACCGCGCCCTTGGGGTGTCCGACGAACAGGAACTCCATGGACGAGCGGATATCGACCAGGATGGCCTGTGGATGGGATTCGAGCATTTCGAGCGCTTCTCGGGGCGAGAGGCCTGTCGGCAGCTCTTCGGTCATGGTGCTCATATGGTGTGAGGCCTCGTTTGGGTGGTTGGTGATCGTCTGGTTGTTATCGTGCCGTGCCGGCTCATGCCGGTCGGTGGACCGCCTGGAGCCGAGTCTTCAGTGTAACCATTGCACGCCGTCTGTCATCACGAGCACCCCGGCGGGTGACTTGAATTTATCTATTGAATCGATGAAAACAAACCGCGCCACTCGGATTTCGAGGGGGCGGTGGGAGCGATTGCCTTGACTCGCCAAGCGAAGCGGGACTCCAACCAGGGTAAGGGGGCCGGGGATGTGTCACGTCCCGGACAGGCGCTCAAGGAGCGTGGATTGCGGGGGCTGATGCGGATGATGGCGCATCTGCCGTTGCCGCTGATCCACCGGCTGGGCGCCGTCGTGGGCTGGATCGTGGCGCGCTGGCCGAATCGGCAGCGGCGCAATGCGCTGCTCAACATTGCGCTCTGTTTCCCGGAACTGACCTCCGCCGAACAACGACGTCTGCGCGACCGCAATCTCGGCGAGTTCGGCAAGACCTATCTGGAGATCGCCTATCTCTGGCTGCGGCCGGTCGATCATGTGCTGTCGCTGGTGCGTGAGGTGCGCGGGGCCGAATGGCTCGAACGCCGGCCGGGGCAGGGACTGATCGTGCTCTCGCCGCATCATGGCGCCTGGGAGCTGGCCGGACTCTATCTGGCGGCCCAGGGACGCACGGCCATCTTCTACAAGCCGCAGCGCTATCTCGACGACCTGATCCGCGAGTCGCGCGCGCGCACCGGCGCGGATCTGGCGCCTATCACGGCGCGCGGAATCCGGGTGCTGGTCGAGGCGCTGGAGCGGGGGGATTTCGTCGGCATCCTGCCCGATCAAGAGCCGAAAGCGGACAAGGGAGCGGTCTTTGCGCCCTTCTTCGGGATGCCGGCCTTCAGCATGCTGCTGGTCAACCGGCTGGCGCGGCGCACCGGCGCGCCCGTGATCTTCCTGTTCGCCGAACGGCTGGCCGATGGGAGCGGGTTCGTCATTCACTGTCTGCCGGCTCCCGAGGGGATCGACAGCGAGGATGATGGCGTAGCGGCAACGGCACTCAATCGCGGCATCGAGCAGTGCGTGCGCGTCTGCCCCGAGCAGTATCTCTGGCCCTACAAGCGCTTTCGCCGCCGCCCGGAGGGTCTGCCCAAGGTCTATACCGGATCGCTCGACGATGGGCACGCGCTCGAACAGGCGCGCCGCGTGCGCGAGGCCCTGAAGACGCCTCAGGACATCGCGCCCGCGCCGGATCAGACGTAGCGCGCCTCGCGCTTGACGGGCAGGCCGGCGGCCTCCCAGCCGGCGAAACCGCCGGCCAGACTCAGGACATCCTTGTAGCCCATCATTTGCAGGACGGCAGCGCCCATGGCCGAGCGTCCGCCCGTGGCGCAATAGAGCACGACCGGGCGCTCACGCGCCGCTGCCAGTTCCGGCATGTGCTTGGGGTAGGCGGGATCGGCCGCAGCCTCCAGGATGCCGCGCGGCACGAGCAGGGCGCCTTCGATATGTCCCTGCTCGTGTTCGGAGGACTCGCGCACGTCGACGATCAGAGGATCCGACCGCCGCGCGTCGAGCGTCTGGCTCAACGCCTCGGGCGCGATCTCCTGAATGCGCGATTTGGCCGAGGCCACGAAATCCATGAGGCCCACGGGTCGCTCCGGGTTGAAACTGCTGTACATCGATACCTCGTTTATCCGAAATGTATATTAGCGTTGGCTAACGGATTGTTTCAGATCATGAGGGGCGTTGTCAAAAGCTGACTTCAATCGTCGGCGATATGGACGTCCTGGCCGGCCGCGAGCCGTTCGGCGGTCTTGGCGTTGATGTAATCGAAGGGGCTGTCCGGGTACGTTTGATAGTGCCGCTGGCCGACGTATTCCAGAATTCCGATGAAGTGATAGCGGTAGAGCTCGTTGGCGATACGGGTGATCTCGCGACCCCGATCGTAGAGCACCAGGGTCGGACGGTAGTCGATGTCCAGCTCTTCGGCGAAGGCGCGCGCAGTGGTCTGGCGTCCGTCGGGCGTGGTGATGGGCGTGTCGGCCTGTGCGTCGAGCCGGACCAGGACGAAAGGCGCCAGGGCGGCATCGACCTCGGGGGCGGCCAGATGACCGTCGTGCAGGGCGTTGCAGGCCGCCGCGCACTGGGCATCCTCGAACAGCACGGCGAGCGGCTGATCCTTGACCGTGCTCAGGTCCGTGATGGACTGGAGGCGCGGATGCGGGCGGAAACCGTAATCGCTCGTGCTTTCAGCGGCGATGAACTCGGCCAGGGTCTGCTTCGCGTAGGCGCGCGTGGCCACATAATCGAGCACGCGCTTGAAGTCCGTGGCGTTGCGATAGCCATCGACCCGCGCGACCGGCTCGCCGCCGGCGTTCAGGAAGATGACGGTTGGGGTGTAGCGCACCCCGAGCTGACGGGCGACCTCCTTTTCGGGCAGGCTGGTCTCGGCATCCAGTGCCACCTCGCGATCGCCCTGGACATTGAGCACGATGACGTCGAACTTCTCCTGGATGAAGTCGCGATAGGACGCCTGAGCGAAGTTCTCCTCGACCATCCGTGCGCAATAGGGGCAGCCGTTCATCTCCAGCAGCAGGATCACATGCTTGCCGTGCTGTGTCGCCTCGTCGATGTCCTCGTCGATGTCGAGGAAGCTGTCCTTGAACCAGTCCGGGTGGACCGATTGGCGCGTGCCGAGGATCTTGCCGGTGGATGTGGCCTGTTCGGTCTGCGCCGTGTTCTCACCCTCCTGAGCCGGCAGCGGCAGGGAGAGCAGGGCGCCCAGCGACAGGGCGAGGATTCGGGATCTGTGTGTGGTCATGGCGCGTGCACTCCTCCATCGGATGTCGTTGTTATTGGATGCCATTCGATCGAGGTCGGATTCTGCGCGATCGGCGCCCCGGCTGGCAATGCTGGGGGCGGCGCCCGAGAAACGCACTCAGCGCGGGCTGTGCGACTCCAGGGTAAAGCCGTCGATCCGTTCCGCTTCCTCGCCGAGCGGTTCCTGCTGACGATGGACCAGCCAGCGACCGTCCGTGAGTCGCCAGGCGGTCACGGATTCGCCATAGGTCAGCGCGGGATAGAAGTCTTCGTCGTCGTCTGAGCGCGGATCGAACAACTGATAGTCGTGAGCGCTGTAGCAGAGCTGTCCGCTCGCGTCGTAGCCGAGCACCCGCCTGGCCTGGACCTCGAATTCACGAAAGACGCGAAACGCACTGGGCGGCACGACCCGGTCGTGCCATTCGAGCGGAAGCCGGGTGGACCAGCAGGGCCGGCAACGGTCGGCCGGATGAGAACGAACGGGTCTGGGGCGTTTGCCGTAGCGGCATTGATCGCTGTTCTGCATGGCGATGATCTCGGTGGCGGTTCAGAGTAAACAGGGGTTGCAGCGCGTCGCCTCGGCGTCCGTGGCGCGTCCCGACAAGGGGATGATCGCCGCGTGTGGGATTCCGAGTCGGGTGCGACTGCCGGGCCTCGGTGTCGGGGTCCGGCGGTCGAGCCGGATCTGGATGGCCGTGTGATCGGGCAGGCGGCCCAGCAGTGTCCGGTCGTCGTCCAGTGCGATGACGCGGGTGATCTCGATCTCCAGTCCCAGCGCGTCGCCGAGACGCAGTCCATCGGGCCGGATGGCGATGACCTCGGCGCGTGGCTCATCCGGACTCGCCGCAACCCGAACCCGGCCCCAGCCTCCGTGCGCGACGTCTCCCTCCCAGTGGTCGACCGGGAGCAGGTTGGGCCAACCGAGTATCCGCGCGACCTCGGCATCGACCGGGCGAGCAAAGACCTCCGCCGTGGGACCGAACTGGCGCAGTCCGCCGTCGATGACGACTCCGACCCAGTCGGCGAGCTGGCGCACGTCATCCAGGTCATGCGTGACCAGCAGCGTCGGGGTCGGCTGCTCCAGCATCAGCTCCAGGAATGCAAGACGCAGCGACTGACGCAGATCGGGGTCCACGGCCGAGAAGGGCTCGTCGAGCAGCAGGACGCTGGGCCGGGGTGCCAGGGCACGGGCCAGAGCCACGCGCTGGCGCTGACCGCCGGAGAGTGAGTCCGGTCGCCGCGCGGCGAATCCGGCGAGTTGCAGGCGTGCCAGCCAGCGGGCGACCTCGCGTTCGCGATCGACGCCGGACGGCAATCCATAGGCGATGTTGCCGGCGACGCTCAGATGCGGGAAGAGCGCGGCCTGCTGGAACAGAAATCCCAGCCGACGGCGACCGGGCGCCAGATCGATCCGACGGGCGCTGTCGAACCAGATCCGCTCGCCATGCCGGATGTGTCCGGCCTGCGGGCGTTCCAGTCCGGCCAGGAGTCTGAGCAGGGTCGTCTTGCCGCCGCCGGATGGGCCGATGAGGGCGGTGATGCCGGTGGCGGGCGTCCGGATCGCCAGTCGCAGATCAAAGCCGGGCCGGGAGAAAGCGAGATCGGCGATCAGTGGATTCATCGGCCGCGCCCCAGTCGGCCCAGCCAGAAAAAGAGCGTCAGCGACACCAGACCGAGCAGGAGCGACAGCCGGGTGGCGCACTCAAAATCGCCATCGAGCACCTGATTGTAGATGGCCAGCGACAGGGTCTCGGTCGAACCCAGGATGTTGCCGCCGAGCATCAGGGTGATACCGACCTCACCGAACGAGCGTCCGACCCCCAGGATCAGTCCGGCGGCGATGTGGCGTCGGATCACCGGGATCACGACCAGGAACAGGGTCGCCAGACGGCCCTTGCCGAGCGTGTAGGACACCTCGATCAGCTCGCGCGCGCTGCCCTCGATCGCAGACTGGATCGGTTTGACCACCAGCGGCAGGCCGGCGATGAAGGCGGCCAGCACCAGCGCCGGAAAGGAGAACACCAGATTCCAGCCGAGCCAGTCATGCAGCGGTCCGCCGATGGCGCCGTGCCGCCCGAACAGCATCAGCAGCAGGAAGCCGATGGCGATCGGCGGGAACACCAGCGGCACCGACACCAGCGCATCGAGCAGACCACGCAGCGGAATCGGCCGGCTGAGCGTATAGCCCAGGGCGATGCCGGCGATCAGGAAGAGCACCAGCACCACGCCGGCCACGTGCAGGCTGAGCAGCAAGGCCGCCGGAGAGCAGTCGAGCCAGGGTGTCATCGGCTCAGAGTCCGTACAGCCTCAGAATCGTCTTTGCCGCGTCCGAGCCGAGGAAGTCGGCAAAGGCGTTGGCGGCCTCGGATGCCGGTCGCTCATTCGGGAAGGCCAGGACGATCAGCGGCGGGTCATAGAGATCGGCGGGGATCTCGTCGAAGCCGGCGATCCTGTCCTGTAGGCCCAGGGCGTCGGTGATGTTGATGAAGCCGGCATCGACCGTCCCGGCGACCAGATAGGCCGAGACCTGGGGCACGGTCGCCAGGGTCATCAGCTTGGGCTGTATCTGGGGCAGCAATCCGCTGCGCTCCAGGAACTGCGTCGCCGCGCGGCCGTAGATGGCCTTCTTGGGGTCGGGTAGAGCGATGCGCTCGACCTCGGGCGCGGTCAGGGCCGCATAGCCGCTCAGCCGCTTGGGACCATAGGCCAGTACCAGCCGCCCTTGACCCAGGTCGAGATAACGCTCGAAGAGTTCGGTCTTGGACAGAAAACCCTGTTCGCCGATGACCAGATCGACCCGACCGCTGTCGCGCGTCTGAGCCAATACCTGCTGCATGTTGCCGAAGGTCGCCTCGACCTTGAGGCCGGTCGCTTGGGTGAAGGCGGCATAGATCTCGGTCAACGGCTTCTTGTAGCCCGCACCGGCGGCGATCAACAGCGAGTCGGCCGAAGCCGGGCAGGACAACATCAGTGTCAAGATGAGTGTGAAGAGGCGCATGGTCGTTTCCAGGGATCAGAAGTTAGCGGAGAGCGACAGCGCCAGCGTGCGTGGCGTGCCGGGGTAGTAGTCGATGCTGCCCGGACGCGCGTCGTCCTGGCCGACATCGATGGTGCCGATGTAGTCGGCGTCGAAGAGATTGATGAGCGAGAGATCGACCTCCAGCGATTGGAGTGCTCCGACCCGGCCAACGCGGTAGGCGGCGCTGAGATCGACCGTGGCATAGGCGTCGACCGACTCCTGGTTGGCCGCATCGCCATAGCGGCGGCCGACGTAGCGGGCGATCGGAGTCAGACTCCAGTTGCCGGCGCGGTACTCGACGCCGAGCTTGGCGAGCCACTCGGGCGCATCCGGCACCTGATTGCCGTCCGTTTCCAGCACAGCGGAGCCGGCGGTGCGGATGTCGTCATTCAGCCGATTGATGTTCCAGGAGAGACTGCCGACCAGGGTCCAGTGGGCGTCGATGCCCCAGCTCGCTTCCAGCTCAGCACCATAGGCCGTGGCCTCGACACCACTCTGGAGGTAGGAGACGCCGACCGTCGGGTCGTAGGCCGTGACCTGCTTGTCGCGTAGCTGGCTGTAGAACAGGGTCGGAGTCAGCATCAGGTCGCCCCGGCGCCATTGGAGACCCAGCTCGACGGTATCCGATGTTTCCAGCGCCAGGTCATCCCAGAGCGTCTGCAAGGTAATCCCGGCCTTCTGGAACGCCTTTTGATTGCTCATGTAGACACTGTAGAGCGGCCCCATCCAGGGATTGCCGACGGTTCGGCCATAGGCGCCCTTGAGGTCGAGCGACGGGGTCAGGGCGAAGCGGGTGCTCAGCGTCGGCAGCCATGCCGTCAGCGTCGTGGCCTCTGTGCTGAGGCTGGACTTGACGGCCGGATTCAGATCCAGCGCCGCGTCGTGGCTGACGTCCGGGAGTCCTGTCCCGTCATAGCTGGTGATGCCGGGGAGGCGGAAGCTCAGATAGCGCAAGCCCAGGCTGTAGCGCCAGCGGCCCTGCTCACCCTGGAGCTGGAAATAAGGACTTTCGTAGGCACGCGCGCCCATGTCCGAGAGAATGCCCCATTTGGAGAATACCGGCCGCCCTTGCTTGTCGAGGCTGTAGACCTTCTGGCTCATGGGCGGCGGCATACTGGTGACGCGGTGGCTCCAGTAGCCGAATGTCAGACTCTGATCGGGGGCGATCTGCGCGACCAGCTCGGCGGTGGCGCCGTACTGCTCCTGGTCGATGTCGACGACGGTGACGGTATTGGTCTTGCCCACACGGCGTTGCCCCTCGCTCGATAACCAATAGGGATTGAAGCGCAGTCGCAGGGTCTCGCTCAGATCCCAATGCAGGCGGGCGAGCAGGTTGTCTTCTTCGAAGTGCTGGGTGTTGTAGGCGTAGTAGTTGGCGTCCTGCGTCGCCACGCCGGTCAGTTCGGCGTTGTAGCCCAGGTCGCCGTAGGTGCCGAGATCCTGGCTCTGGGCATAGGTCAGGGGGCGGTATTCGTCGCGATGGAAACGGTTGTGCGCGGCATAGAGCTCCAGGCCGCCGCGCTCGCCGAGCGTTTGGGTGAAGCCGGCATTGACGGTGTCGCGTGACTGATCGCCCGGCCCGCGCCACTGGTCGCTCTCGGCGGTGGAGCCGGAGAGAAAGAGGCGCGATCCGCCGTTGAAGGTTCCGGTGTCCAGACGGGCGAAGAGTTTGTGAAAGTCATCGCCGCCGACGGCGACACGGGTGCGGACACCGGGCTCTGCCGTCGGTGCCAGGATGTTCAGATTCAGGCTGCCGGCCAGGTTGCCCAGGCCAAAGCCGACATTGGCCGGCTGCGGACCGCGCCAGAGGGTCACGCCTTCCAGGTTCTCCAGGTCGAAGAGATTGCCCACACCACCGCGTCCAGTGCTGACCGACGACGGTGTGCCATTCACCGTGACGGCCAGATTGCTGTAGCTGTAGGCGGAGATGCCGCGCACCCGCATGAAATTCTGATCGACACTCAGGCCGTAGGCGTCCAGTCCCGAGAGGTTGACCGAGGGCATGAGGTCGAGGGCGCGGTAGGGATTGGCCTGGGCGGCGCCGCCCAGCGTTGCCAGTCCGTTGCGGTCGACGTGCGAGGCCGAGTAGTCCTGCTCCGCCAGTGGCGCGACCGACGGAGTTGGAGCGGCTGTGACCTCGATGACGGGCAGTTGGGTCTCCGCACTGGCCGCGCCTGGAATCAGCGTCAGCGCCGGACAGAGGAGCAGGAGCAAAGAGCGATCGCGATGCATGATGACGACTTCCGTGAAGAATCGAAGTGAAGGCGGATGACTCGGGTGGTCCCTCAGTCGACAGCGGCGCCGGATGCCGGCGATTGAGGCAGTGGAAAGATCCAGGGGCCAGGCCGTTCCGGTGTCGCCACAGCCTGGTTCGCGGCGCTGAGCGCCGCTTGGCCGTTCGGGCTCACCAGATAGTCCGCAAGCTGATTGGCCGATGCCCGGCGCGCTGCATCCGCCGGGTGACGCGGCCCAGGCTCGACCACCACATAGGTGCGACGCATCGCCGGGTCGCCTGCGAGCAACACCTGATAGCCGGGATTGGGCTGGCGGCCGAAAACGATCGGGATGTGACCGACGACCACATAGGCCCGCTGTCGAGCGGCGGCCTCCAGCACGCGCTGGCGTGGCCAGGCATCGTCCGGGAGCTGCTGTTGCGGTCCCGGTCGCACGCCGGCCACGCGCCACAGCCGCTGGACGATGGCGAAGCTGCCGGGATCGCGAAAGCTCAGTAAGGGCGCATTCGCCAGTGCAATGCGACGCAGGGCGTCGGCGCCGTCGCCGGCCTGACGGACACCGGCTGGATCGTCAGGCGGGCCGGCGATGACATGGGCGTTCTGCGCCCAGGCGCGCAGCGGTGCAGCGATGCCACGGGCCAGCAGATCGAAGGTTTCGTCGCTGCCATGGATCAGCAGCAGGTCGGCCTCGCCGCGCTCGAACAGCGGCAGGATGTCCTGCTTGGGCGCGGTGGCGACAGTGTCGATGCGCAACCCGGTGGCCAGTTCAGCGCGCCGGGCCAGCTCAGGCCAGACACCGCACAGCGTCAGACCACCGACCGCCGCGACACGAATCGCTGTGGTGGACGCCGGAGGTTCGCCGCCGACCGCACCCCCGGCGAGTGCAGCGAGCCACAGTGCCGCAGTCAGCCGGCTCAAGAGCTGTTGCAGTCTCATCGTCGGAACTGTGCCGCCAAGCCAAGGTGGAACGTTCGCGGTGCCCCGTACTGATCGCTCGAATATCGGTCTCGATTTGTGGTCGGCACATAGCATGAAAACTCTCCTTTTGAGGCTGGGGTCTGGGTAATCAGTAGGCTTGGAGGCGTGCTTTCCGGCTAACGATCGAGCTTGAAGCGAACCGGGACACGCACCCAGGCGCTGATCGGTCGGCCGTTCTGGTGCGCCGGCTTGAAGCGCCAGCGCCGTACCGCACGCTGCGCCGCTTCGTCCAGACTGGACACGCCCGAGGAGCCGGCGATGAGCACCTGACTCGCCTGACCGCTCGCGCTGACCAGCACCCGCAGATAGACGGTGCCCTCCTGACGCTGACGACGTGCCGCGTCGGGATAGCCGGGGGCCGGATTGTTCAGATAGGCGGCTGGTGACTGATCGCCTGTGCCGGCGCGGCCTTTGGCGGCCGATGCGCTACCTCCGCCGACGCCTGTGTCCGATCCGCCTCCGGCGGTGGCCGACTTGCCCGACGGTTGAGCGCGGCCAAGGTTGGCGAGCTTGGCGGATACCTTGGGCGGTGCAGCGCGCGACGGCGGACTGGATTTCGGTTTGGGCGGCTTCGCCTTGGCCGGTGGCTTGGGTTTCGGTTTCGGCGTGGTCTTGGGTTTGGGCTGTGCCGCCGCGACCGGCACAGGCGTTGGATCCGGCGGCTGTGCCAGCCTGGGTGTCGGCGGGTCAGGCTTGGACTCGGGTTCGGCCTCGGGTTCAGCGGGTTCAGACTCGGCAGGCGGCGTCACGACCGGCTCGGAGTCGGCCGACTCGGGATCACGAGGGCCGTCCACCGTGCCGGCCGCAGCGGAATCGGCCAACGCGGCGATGGACACCAAACTCACTTCGATGGGCGCTTCGGCTGACGGCGGATCAGGACGCGCCGGCCAATGAGCGAGTCCCGCGACCATCGCCGCCTCGGCACCCAACGCCACCAGTGTCGCCAGCCACAGCGGCAGATTCGGCAGTGGATCCTCTGCACGGATCATGCGCGTGGCTCGCGGGTGGCGATGCCGATGCGGGTGACACCCGCGAGACGGCACACGTCCATGACGGCGACCAGATCGCTCAGCGCGGCGGCCTCGGCGCCGGCGATGACCACACGGGTCTCGGTACCACGCTCACGCAGGAGGAGGCCGAGCTGTTCCAGAGTCAGGGTCTGTCGGTCGATGCTGATCATCCCGGCTGCGTCCAGACTGATGACGACCTGCGGCGACTCCAGGCGCTCGGCGCTGGCGCTCGCCGGCAGTCGGCTGCCGATGCCGGTGGCTGGGATCATGTTGAGCGTGACCATGATGAAGAACACCAGCAGAAAGAACATGATGTCGATCATGGGCACGATCTCGATGCGCGCCTTGCGCCGTTGCAGATAACGCATCAGTCCGCGCTCCTGTCCCGCCCCGGCACGGAGGCGCCCGCCACCGGCCCCGAGCGTCCGAAGCGGTTGACCAGCATCACCTTGAGCGTGTCGAGCTGATGCACCGCGAGACGCACCCGCTCGTTGAGTCCGTTGAAGCACACCAGCCCGATGACGGCGATCAGCAGCCCGGCGGCGGTCGCGACCAGCGCCTCGGCCACACCGCCGGTCACGGCGTTGGGCGCCGCGCCCGGTTCGGCCAGCACCTGGAAGGCGTGGAACATGCCGATGATGGTTCCGAGCAGTCCCAGCAACGGGGCCAGTGTCACCGTGGTATCCAGCACCCACAGCCGCCGATCCAGGAGCGGGACATGGCGCAGGATCACCTCGTCGAGCCGGCTGGCGAGATCCGGATCGGCCTCGGCGGACGCGGCCAGTGTGGTCTCCAGGAGCGCGCCGTGCAGATGGCGCGCCTGCGTCTCGCGAAGCGAGGTCAGACCGTTGCGATCCTGCGCGGCCAGAGGCGTCAGGGCCTGTGTGAGCGCCGCGCCGTGGCGTGTCACGCGGCGCAGCACCCAGGTGCGCTCGACGATGACCGTCAGCGCCAGCGTCAGCAGAATCACCATCAGGTAGAGGATTCCGCCCGACTGATTGGCCAGTTGGAGCAGGTAGGCTGGATCCATCGGCGATCTCCGGTCGTGTTGCGTTCTATCTTTCGAGCCATAACGCTAGGCGCGCTCAGGTCGTCGTTCCGGTCGCTCAATGTCCGAGCGGCCGCACCTCGATCTCGTTCAGCCAGCGCACGTGACGCGGCCCGGTGCGGGTGTCCGTGGTGGAGACGAGCGCGATGCGGCCCTCGGCGTCATCGAGCGGCCGACCGTCCTTGCTGAAGTAGACGATCACCTGATCGCCGACGGCCGAGTTGAAGAGTTCGGCCCAGGAGAAGACGGCGATATAGCCGTCGGTTGCGCGGGCGATGATGGCCATCTGGCGGAAATGCTTGGGCGTGAGCGCCTTGAGCTCCGCGTCCAGGAGGATGTCGCGCAGCCGCACGCCGCGCAGGTTCTCGCGTTTGCCGAGGTTGGCGCCGGACTCGCAGATCATGTCGAACTCACCGATCCGGTGCGGCGGAAACCGCTCCAGATCGGCGACGCTGAGCGTCTTGGGATGGACCACGGCGCCGGTGAGTGTGAGCGTCTCGGATACCGCTGAATGTCCGGGTGTGCGCATCGCCTGTAGGGGATTCGTCGTCGCGGACGCTGAGACCGGCGTGCCGGCTTGGGTCTCGACCGGGTGCGAGGTCTGCGGGGACGTGACCGCCTTCTGGCTCAGTGCGGCCAGGGACAAGCCAGCCAAGGCGATGACGAAGAGTGGTTGTTTCAAGCGTGACATCATCGGTCGTTCCTCTGTCAGGACGTTGGGAGTGGGTTCAGAATTCATACCTGGCGTTCAGCATCCAGGTGCGCCCAGCCGCCGGATAACCATCCGCCAGCGCATAGTCGGCGTCGGCGAGGTTGTCGAGTCGAGCTTCGAGGAGGAGTGCCTCGACCGGACGATAAGAGAGCTTGAAGTTGGCGGTGGTGTAGCGGTCGAGTTCGACGGTCTGGGAATCCCAGCGCGGGCCTTCGTACTGGAGATAGAGCAACGCCTCCAGACGGTCGATCGGCCGAAAGAGGACGTGCGCCGTGAGCTTGTGATCGGGGACGCCGGTCAGACGGGTGTCCGGGTCGCTGCGGTTCTCGCGATCGAGCAGGGTCAGGTTCCCGCCCAGCTCCCAGTGGGTGCCGATCGGCGCCTTGGCGCCCAGCTCCAGACCGGCGAGGCGGACCTCGCCGACGTTCTGCATCTGATACTTGTCGTCCTCGACATCATTGACCTGCTGGATGAGATCCGTCACGTCACTGAGGAACAGGGCCGCTTCGAGGCTGAGACGGCCCCAGGGCGTCCCCTGGTAGCCGATCTCATAGTTGATGGAGTGCTCGGCCTCTAGGTCGGGGTTGGGGATGGCGGTGCCGAGCCGCAGCGAATAGCGGTCCTTGAGGGTCGGGAAGCGGGTCTTGGTGGCGACCGTCGCATAGAGTCGCCCGACCTGAGCCACATCCCAGAAGAGACCGGCCTGACCATTGGCGGCGGACTGCGTGTCCGGTTTCGGGACCGGGTCGGTCAGCTTGTCGACGGTCTCCGGCCGCAGCTCGCTCCAGGTGGCGCCGAGCGCCAGGGTCAGATCCTCGCGCAGACGGATGTTGTCCTCCAGGCCGACCGAGGTCTGGGTGTCCTCGAAGTGCTCGGTCTGCTTGAGGGTGTCGTCGCCCTTGTGCTCGTCCTGCTTGAGCTGGACGCTCAGCCCCAGGTCATGACGCGCGAAGCGGGTCGAGCGTAGTTCGATCGCGCCACCGAGGGTGCGGTCGTCATAGACGCTCTTGCCGGCCGCACCGAGGCTGCCGCGTCCCGAGGTCTTGAGCCGGGTATAGGTATCGTCCGTATAGGATTCGACCGCATTGTCATAGCTGTCGTGATAGAAGCGCAGCTTGACCGACTCGGTTGCGCCGAGCGCGGTGCGCGAGATGAAATACAGGCTCTCCTTGTCCCAATAGGGCCACTGCCAGTAGCGCGCGGCGCTCGGATCGGTCGAAGGCGGCTGTCCCTTCTCGCCGTGCTGACGGTAGTAGCTCAGGGCGTACTCGTCGGTCGCGTTGGGCGTCAGGCCGAGCTTGAACGAGAGCTTGTCGTCGCGGTGGTAGGCGTTCTCGCGTGCGCCGCCGTCCTCGGTCGCCGTCGGCTCGAAGTCCGAGGACAGCCTGAACCCATCGCTGTCGGTCCAGGCGGCGCCGGCCTGCACGTACCAAAGCCCCTGATTGCTGCCGACGTTGGCCGACGCCTGACGGGTAGTGCCCTCGCCGAAGCCAAGACTGACATCGCCCTCGAGTTCCCGGGTCGGCTTGCGCGAGATGAGATTGATCGCGCCGCCCAGGGTGTTGGGACCATAGGTGACGGAGCTGAACCCCTTGGCGACCTGGATCGCCGAGAGATCGGCCGTGGTGAAGCGGCCGAAGTCGACATAGCCGTCGTAGGGAACATAGACCGGGATGCCGTCGATGAAGAGCGGCACCTGGCGCGAGTCGAAGCCGCGCACGAAGACCACCTGCTCGTTGCGCGAGTTGGTGGCGACGGTCACGCCTGGAAGCAGATCCAGGGCCGCGCCGACGGTGTCGCGGTTGTAGCGGCGCATCGCGTCGAGCGTGACGACCGAGGCAACCTGATCCGCACCCATGGTGCCCAGTGGGGCTTCGGGCGTGGCGGTGACCGTGACGGTGCCGAGATCATAGACGGGCGGCGTTGACTCGGCCTGGACGTTCAGGGCGAGTCCGAGGAGCGTCAGCGTCAGGGTGGGGCGATGGCGTTCATTGGGCATCAGGGGCGGGTCTCTCTAAAGCAGGGATTGGGCGGACGCACAACGGCGGGTGTCTGTCGTTATATTTATTTTTTTATAACGCAAGGCGAAACCAGCAACCGCGTGCACTCAGATGGCTTACTCAGATTAAGCATAGGGCATGCCAATCATCATTGGCGGCGATCGAAACGCGCCGGAGCGCCTGTTTCATGAGCGGCCAGGCCAATGGTCGGTGACGAGGGTCCGGGACCAGAAAAAGACGCCTGGAGCAAATATCACATGCCGCTATCCTTTTTGTATATAACGCAACATCGCCCACAACCGGGGGGAGTGTTGTTCGGGAAATGGTGCTTCGCCCGCAGGCGAGCGATCACGACGGCATCGCTCGGTAGCCGGAGGTCGACAGCGCGAGGTGTGCTGCCGGATACTGCGACCTGCAACCTTTCTCGTCGGCCAGACCCGTATGCCAACACCCCGGACCAGCCAGACCCATCCTCTACAGATTGCGGAAGTCCGCGCAACGCCGTCGCACGGGCGGATCGGGATCACCTTCTGTCCAGGCAAGCATGACCCCTTTGCCCACACGGGAGCCTGGGAGCGCGATCTCGGCAGCGATTTGGATGCCATCGCAGCCTGGGGCGCGCGGCTGGTGCTGACCCTGCTGGAGCCGGCCGAACTCGTGGCGCTCAAGGTTCCGTCTCTCGGGCAGGAGATTCAGCGCCGAGGCATCGCGTGGCTGCATCTGCCCATTGCCGACTACTCCGTTCCAACCGAGGCGTTCGAGCACCAATGGGTCACACAAGGCTGTGCGATCCGCGAGCGACTGCGCCACGGCGATGACGTACTCGTGCATTGCCGGGGCGGACTGGGGCGGGCGGGGATGATCGCGGCGCGGCTGCTCGTCGAGCTGGGCGTGGACACCGAAGAGGCGATTCGCTCCGTGCGCGGCGCGCGCCGGGGCGCCATCGAAACGCCCGCGCAACTCGCCCTGGTGCGCCGGATCGTTCCGCTTCCCTGAGCCGAGTCGCCGTGATGAGCGTTGGAATGCCCGTGATCGATACGGCCGCCATGCAGCGCGTCGGCGGACAGCTGGGCACCAATCCCGCCGGCATTTACCAGGACGCGCGCGGGCGACGCTACTATGTGAAGACGCTGGAGTCTGCCGCGCATGCGCGCAATGAAACCATCGCCGCCCGGCTCTACCGCCTGGCGGGCGCCCCGACCCTGACGTATGTGCACACCACGGCTCCCGACCAGATCGCCACGCAATGGGTTCAGCTCGACAAGACATGCGTGGCGCACTTCACCGAGCACGAGCGCCGGCAGGCGCAGCGGTGGTTCGGCGTGCATGCCTGGACGGCCAATTGGGACGCGGCGGGTTTCGTGGGCGACAATCAGGGCGTCCTCGCTGGAACCGTGTTGACGCTCGATGTGGGGGGCGCGCTGGCGTTCCGGGCTCACGGCGATCCCAAAGGGCGAGCGTTCGGCGCCCGCGTGGACGAACTCGATGTCCTGCGGAGCGACCAGGACAACCCGCATGCCATCAAACTCTTCGCGGATATGGGTCCGGATGACATCGAGCGGGCTATCCGGATCGTGGTCGGCATCCCCGACGCATGGATTCGCCGGGTCATCCTCGACAGTGGCGGCAGCGGCAAGCTGGTCGAAAAGATGATTGCGCGTAAGGCGGATATGGCAGGGCGTTTGACGGCTCTCACTCGGTCTGGTCAGGCCGGCCAGTCCAGATCGACGCAATAGACCCGAGGCCCCGTGGCCGTGGGCAGCTGGATCGATAGGGTGACGCACATGTTGGCGCCGGTCAGTGAGAGGTACGGGCGGGTGACTTGCACCCGGTCCGGTTCCGCGATGGCCCGGCGAAAATACGGCTTGCGTGACCAGACAGCCCCTCGCGCCTCTGCCAGGGGTTGAAAGCGGGGGTCCGGCGTGCGCTTGGCCATCAGATTGTCGCCCAGTTGATGACCGTCGCCATCCAGGATGAAGCAGCGCTCCACGCGCGGCAGGCACAACAGTTCCTGGCAGGCCGCCTGCGGTGGCTGGCCGGCGGCGATGCGGCGGGCCGCCGTCTCGAAGACCTGTTCGTAGTGACGCAGCTCGCGCCGATAGCGCAGTGCCTCGCCGGTGGCGAAGGCGCGAAAGCGATCGCACAGACCGTCAGGGAAGCTGGCGTCCGCCTCGGTCGGTACCGATGTCGGACGGCCGAAGTAGTAGCCCTGCACGAAATCGATGCCGGCATCCATCGCGATCAGGGCCTGTTCCTCGGTCTCGATGCCCTCCATGACCACCAGGCTGCCCGATTCGTGCAACAGACTGACCAGATTGGGCAGCAGCCGCCGCACCTGCCGCTGCTGCGCCGCCTGCTCGATGGTGTTGCGGTCCATCTTGACGATGTGGGGTTGCAGACGCCAGATGCGATCGAAATTCGAGTGGCCGGCTCCGAAGTCATCGATGGCGACGAGGCAGCCCAGATCCCGGTAATAGTCGGCGGCCGGGACGAGTTGCTCCCGGTCATCAATGGCGCTCTCCAGGATCTCGATCACCACCCGATTGGGCGATAGGTCGTGTTCGGCCAGCAACTCGGCAAAATAGGAACCATGGTCACGTCCGTGGATGGACACCAGGGGACTGACATTGAGAAACAGCCAGCCCGTGTCCTCACCGGCGTCCAGGACGTTGCGGATATGCACCAGACGGCAGAGGCGATCCAGGAACACGCATTCCGGCACGTCCCGCGCGCGGCGAAAGGCGTCCGGGGGCGACACCGGCGCGCCTGTGTCGGTCTGCGCCCGCATCAGTCCTTCGTACCCCACCGGCCGCCGGTGGGTGATGCTGAAGATGGGCTGGAAGGCGCTGGTGATCTTCAGGTCGCCAAAGCGTCCCCACCACCGTCCGGTCTCCCGGAAGGAGTGGGCGGCGATGGCATGGCAGGCGGACGGCGGCACCATGGCCGTGTCCGCCGCCGCAGGCCGCTCCTGGCTCATGTGGACGACCTGCTGACCTGGAACTGACCCACCAGGGTCTGCAACCGCCCGGCCGTGGCTCTGACGCGCTCGACACTGCGGCTCAGGGTCTCCACCGTGGCGCGCATGATCCCCGTCACCTCGGCCACGGTATGAACGTCCTGCCCCTGCGACTCGCTGCTGTCGGCGACGGCCTGGATCAGCTGGAACAGATTCTCGACGATGTCGTGGATGCCGCTGTTGTCTGCGGCGGTGGCCTCGGCCAGACGCAGACCGTCCTCCACCCCCTGCATGCCGCCCTCCATGATGTTCACCGCCCGGCGCGCTTCGCCCTGCACGCTCTCGATCATGCGGCGGATGTCAGCGGTGGCGCTGGCGGTGCGTTCGGCCAGCTTGCGCACCTCGTCGGCCACCACCGAGAACCCCCGTCCCTGGTCGCCCGCGCGCGCCGCCTCGATGGCGGCGTTCAGCGCCAGCAGGTTGGTCTGGCCGGCGATCTCCTTGATCACCTCGACGATCTGGGTGATCTCCTCGGTGCGGGCGCTGAGGCTGCGGATGGTCTGGGCCGAGGCGTCGATGGTTTCGCGGATGCCGGCGGTCTTGCCCCGAACCAGCTCGAACTGGGCGCGGGTGTTGTCGACCACCTCGTCCATGGCCTGCCGCATGGCCTGTGCCGTCTCGGCCGCCTCACGGATGCGCAGCGTCTCCTCTTCCAGCGAGACCAGCATCCGTGCCACGGCCTGCGTGGCTGTCTCCGAGGTGGCCAGGGTGCTCTGGTTGTCGCCCAGCATCCGGGCGTTGGTCTCGCGTACCTGATGGGACGCGCTGATCACCTCGCCCACGGTGCCGTCCAGGTTGTCGATGAAACTGTTGATCCAGCGCCCCAGGTCGCCGGTCTCATCGCTGCGCAGCTGATCGGGTTGCAGGCGCTGGCGCAGATTGCCGCCACCTTCGGCGATGGCGCGGATCATCTCGGTCATGCCGTCCAGCTGTCGGCTCAGCTTGCGCGGGCCGGCGCGATGGAACGCGACCAGGCCCAACAGCACCATGGCCCCGGTGAGCGCCTGGGTGACGGCGAAAGGCAGCGCCAGCCACCCCAGCAGCAGATGACCGGCCCACAGGGTGCAGACGATGAGCAGGAACAGGCGCGTCAACCGAAAACCGATGGAGCGGCGCCGATAGACCTCCTCCAGGTCGCCCTCGCACATCATCCCCCACAGGTCCGGCGAACCCGGCAGTTGCAGGGTCACGCCCTTGCCGATGACCGGCACATGGCGGTAATCGGAATACCCCGGATAGGTGACGAAGAGGTTTTCACCCTTGGCGATGGTCTCCCGAACGCCTGGATGCAGGTGGCCGGTGGCCGGATCGGTGAAGCGCAGCTCCAGTTCGGTGTGCCGCGCGACCCGCACCGTACCCCAGTCGGTGCGCACCCCGTCCTTGAGGTTGTCGCCCAGGCTGAAGGTGCGGTCCTCGAAGCGCGAGCGCGACAGGGCGGTTCCCGGCGCAATGGCGGGATCGAAACGGGACTGCACCATGAACAGGTAGTTGTCGCCGGATTCGCGGTAGATGTGCCCGGCTTCGCGCTGGATCAGATCGCCCAGGACATCGTTGGGCACCCGGCCGCACACGCATCCCAGGCGCTGCCCCGCCTGTACGATGGGTTGATAGAACATCAGCGTCACTTCATCGTGGAAGCGCGACGAGGACGGTCCGATGCGCAGCGTGGTCTCGTCACGGTAGGGTCCATGCAGGAACGGCGCCTGCAGACCGGCCTGGACGGCTTTCGGGTCCAGATCGCGCTGGCCCTGACGATTTGGCTGGGTGGACGCCAGTACCCGACCCTCGGCATCGATGACGAACAGCTCCGAAAAATCCGGCATCTGGGCTTTCTTGGCCGCCAGCTCGCCGGGTTCGAGGCTGGGGAAGCCGTCTGCCAGGCGTTCGCTCAGCGCCGCCAGTTCCGCCCACTGGTGATTCGTCCATAAAGTCAGGATGCGCTTGCGGGTCTGCGCGATTCCTTCAAAGGACTTTTCCACCGCTGGATAGTGATCTCGGTTGAGCCAGCACGACCAGCCCATGGCCAGTTTTCCGGTCTTGCCAAACCAGGGCAGCCAGCGGCGCTCGCCGGCGCTCAGATTCATCTGTTCGCTTTTCAGGGTCATGAGAGAGTTTCGGCTTTTAGCCCTTATTGAGTGCACATACTTTTTTATGCACTATTAAAGCAATATTAAAGCCATAAATTAAATAATTGTTTGAGAAAACAATTTTTTTCAAGCCAGATCTGGGGTGCACTATTCGAAGGCGCGGCAAGGACTGCATGATGCAGGCGCTTCGCAAGCGCACTGTTTCGGTGCGTGCATTCGTGCACGTCAGCGCTGGTGGGCGGAAAGTGGTGCGCGCCTCCTGATTGAGGGTCCCCCTGAATTGCGTCCCTCAAGGATTGACGTAGACTGACGATCAAATCTTGGAAAGCACGATGCAGAAGATCCCGAAGCGGGCATATATGTTGCCTATGGCCTGATCCGTGGCCGGCATTCTTGCGTTGGGAGCGTCGGTCTTCCGACGTCAATCCATCAAGGCCACCGCCTTGACCTGAGCGAAGACGCTCTGGCCCTCATGCAGCCGTAGCCGGTCGCGCGAGTGGCGGGTGATGCGGGCCAGCAGCGGTGTTTTCTCGCCAGCTCCCGTGCAGAGCTTGACCAGCACCTGTGCCTGTTCGATCTCGCGCATCTCCAGGATGCGCGCGGGCAGGATGTTGAGGATGCTGGACGCTCCCGGTTCGTCCAGGGCCAGACTGACATCGCGCGCATGGATACGCACCCGCACCAGTTCATGGATGTCGCGATTGAGTCGCGCCACGCTCAGATGGCCGCCCTGGATCTCCAGCCGCGTCAGGGCATAGTCGTCGTCATGACTCAGAACCACGCCCTCGATGATGGCGCTCGCCTCCTGATCCTGAGCGAACGCGAGATCGAGCCGGCTGAACAGCTCGTTCACCGCCCCCTGGGCGCGCACGCGCCCCTGCTCCATCAACACCACGGTATCGGCCAGCCGCGCGACCTCGTCGGGCGAGTGGCTGACATAGAGCACCGGGATCTCCAGCGCGTCGTGCAGCCGCTCCAGATAGGGCAGGATCTCCTGCTTGCGCTTGAGATCGAGTGCGGCCAGCGGCTCGTCCATCAGCAGCAGTCGCGGCTGGACCGCCAGGGCGCGCGCGATGGCCACACGCTGGCGCTCGCCGCCCGAGAGCTGATGCGGGCGCCGGTCGAGCAGATGACCGATGCCGAGCAGCGCGACGGCCTGCTCCAGCGCCGCGCCGTCCATGGCGTTGCCGACGCGCTTCATGCCGTATTCCAGATTGCCGCGCGCAGTCAGATGCGGGAAGAGACTCGCCTCCTGGAACACATAGCCCAGCGGGCGCTTGTGGGTCGGCAGAAAGATCCGGTCATCCTGCCAGACCTCGCCATTGACGCTCAGACGGCCATCCTGGATCCGGATCAGCCCGGCGATCAGACGCAGCAGGGTCGTCTTGCCCGAACCGGAATGCCCGAACAGAGCCGTGACCCCGCGTCCCGGCAGTTCGAGATCCACGTTCAGCGTGAATTCCGGATAGTCGAGCTGGAAGCGGGCCTGGATGTGATCGGTCTTCATGGGGTCAGAAACGGCGTTGGTTGGGTTTGATGGTATAGAGTGCCAGCAGCACCAGGAACGAGAAGATCACCATGCTACCGGCCAGCCAGTGCGCCTGACCGTACTCCATGGCCTCGACATAGTCGTAGATCTGCACCGAGACCACGCGCGTGGCGCCCGGTATGTTGCCGCCGATCATGAGCACCACGCCGAATTCGCCGACCGTGTGGGCGAACCCCAGGACGGCGGCGGTCATGAACCCAGGCCGCGCCAGGGGCACCACGACGCTGAAGAAGCGATCCCAGGGACCGGCGCGCAGGGTCGCGGCCACCTCCAGCGGGCGCTCGCCGAGCGCCTCGATGGCATTCTGGATCGGCTGCACCACGAAGGGCATCGAATAAAACACCGAGGCGATCACCAGCCCCCAGAAGGTGAAGGGCAGCAGGCCGATCCCGATCGCCTGGGTGAGCTGGCCCACGGGACCATTCGGCCCCATGGCCAGCAGCAGATAGAAGCCGAGCACCGTGGGCGGCAGCACCAGGGGCAGTGCCACCACGGCGCCGACCGGCCCCTTCCAGCGCGAGCGGGTGCGCGCCAGCCACCAGGCGATGGGCGTGCCGATGAGCAGCAGCAGGAGTGTGGTCAGGCCGGCCAGACGGAATGTCAGCCAGATCGCCTGGATGTCGGCATCAGAGAAGCCCATGGCGCGCCCGTCCGGTCAGATCTCGTAGCCGAAGGAGCGGATGATGGCCTTGACCTTGTCGCTCTTCAGATAGTCCATCAGGGCGCTCGCCGCTGCATTGCCCTCACCGGTCTTGAGGATCACCGCGTCCTGACGGATCGGCTCATGCATCTCGGCCGGGACGACCCAGCCCGAACCCCCGATGATCTTGCCGTCTTTGAACACCTGTGACAGGGCGACGAAGCCCAGCTCGGCGTTGCCGGTGCTGACGAACTGGTAGGTCTGAGCGATGTTCTCGCCTTGGACCAGTTTGGGCGCGAGCATCTGATCGACCTGGAGTCCCTTCATGACCTCGACGGCGGCGGCGCCATAGGGCGCGGTCTTGGGGTTAGCGATGGCGAGCTTGCGGAACTTGTTACGACCCAGCACCTTGGCGCCATCTTTGATGAGCGCGGGATCGGCACTCCACAGCACCAGGGTGCCCGTGGCATAGGTGAAACGGGTTCCGGGTAGCGTCATGCCCTCGTCTTCCAGTTTGGCGGGCGTGGTGTCATCGGCTGCCAGGAACGCTTGGAAGGGGGCGCCGTTCGTGATCTGGGCGTAGAACTTGCCTGTCGAGCCGTAGGCGGCCTCGGCCTTGTGGCCGGTGTCCTGAGCGAAGGCCTCGGCGATGACCTTCATGGGGGCGGTGAAATTGGCCGCGACCGCGACCTGAACGGTCTCGGCCTGCGCGGTACAGGCGCCGGCGAGCAGGGCTAGGGCGGTGAGTGTCTTGGGTATGGTTTTCATGCGGGTTCTCCTGATCTGCAATCTTTTGACACGGATGAAGGGACGGCTATATCAATAAAGATATAACGGCTGGCGCAACAACGAATCGTTACAGCCAACCGCTCAATCCTTGACGGCCAGGATGACGTGCGGCGCCTTGATCAGGGCGCAGGCACGCTCGCCCACCATCAGTCCCAGATCGGTGGTGCTCTCATTGGTGATCATGGCTGTGAGTCGGGTTCCGCCATCGAGTGCCAGCACCACCTCGGTGTTGACCGCCCCCGTGACGATGTGCTCGATGACGCCGCACAGCCGGTTGCGGGCCGAGGTCTTGAGTCCGCCGTCCTCGGTGGCGAGGATGACGAAGGACGCCTTGATGAGGGCGAAGGCCTCGGTGCCGACTGCCAGGCCCAGCGCGGCGACGCTATCGTTGGTGATGATGGCGACCAGTGGATCACCATTGATGTCGAGCGTGACCTCGGCATTGACCGCGCCGAGCTTGATCGCAGAGACGACCCCGCGCAGATGGTTGCGTGTGCTGACTTTCATGCTCAATGTTCCCAAAAGTGCGTGAAAACGATCGAAATCCTGAATGCCCGTGCTCAGGCGCTCCAGGAAGCGCCGGTGCTCGCGCTCGGCGGCCTCGTAGACCGCGATCAGGCGTCGTCCCTCCTCGGTGAGCTCGGTCCCGCCGCCATGCCGCCCGCCGACCTGACGCCGTACCAGCGGCTGGGGCGAGAGATTGTTCATGGCGTCGACCGCGTCCCAGGCCTGTTTGTAGGACATGCCCAGTGACTTGGCCGCGCGCGAGATCGAGCCGGTTTCCGCGATGCGGCGTAACAGATCGATTCGGCCATGGCCGGCGAAGCGCTGCTGATTCAGATCCAGTCGCAGCGCGCCGCTGGTCTCCAGACTCTGTTCGAGGCTGTGCGTCATGATGGTCGATCTCCGAGTGGGGTGTTATATCAGAGACAATATAACGCAGATCGTTGAGCAAGTTTGAGGCCAAGGTCAACGAGGCTTCGAGGGTATCGCGGAGTTCGGTCCCTTGGGGCGGCTTTCTGGGCCGGCGAGGCGTGTTGCGCGGGCCGTCGATGTTCGAACATGGTGCGCGCGGCACGTAGCTTGACCGACAATGATGCGACAATGTGCCGGACATCGAACCGAACCATCGCATGGGCCCGAAACATATGAGCAAGAGCGAGCACAACCTGATCTGGATCGACCTGGAGATGACCGGGCTGGACCCCGACCACGATCGCATCCTGGAGATCGCGACCCTGATCACCGACAGTCAGCTCCGGGTGCTGGCCGAGGGGCCGGTGATCGCGATCCATCAGGACGAGGCAATTCTGGCTGGTTTGGACGACTGGAATCGCGAGCATCACGGCGCCTCGGGGCTGCTCGATCGCGTCCGCGTCAGTGCGCAGCGTGAGGCTGAGGCCGAGGCGGCCACGCTCGCCTTTCTTGCAGAGTACGTTCCGGCCGGCGCTTCGCCGCTGTGCGGCAACAGCATCTGTCAGGATCGGCGCTTCCTGGCGCGCTGGATGCCGCGTCTGGAAGCCTATTGCCACTACCGCAATCTGGACGTGAGCACGCTCAAGATCCTCGCCCAGCGCTGGGCGCCTGAGGTGGCGAGCGGTTTCAAGAAGGCCTCACGGCATCTGGCGCTCGACGACATCCGCGAATCCGTCGACGAGCTGCGTCACTATCGCGCCCATTTGCTGAAGATCGACTGAAGCAGACGGCGAATGTTGTGCCGGCCGCCGAGCAGCAGCAGGGCCAGGGCCAGCCCGACTGCCGGCGCGTTACCGAACCGGCTGAAAGGCGTAGCACCCTGGCGCGGCTGGATCTCGGCCGTGACCGCACCGCGCACGAAGGCCGGCAGGGTGTCGATCAGGCGACCGCGATGGTCGATGATGGCCGAGATCCCGGTATTGGTGGCGCGCAGCAGATCGCGCCCGGTCTCCAGCGCCCGCATCCGTGCAATCTCCAGATGCTGCGGCGGGGCGAGTGAGTCGCCGAACCAGGCATCGTTGCTGACGTTGATCAGATAGGCGGCCTCGGGCAGCGCTTCGATCACCTCGGCCGGAAAGACATCCTCGTAGCAGATCGACACCCCGGCCCGGTGTGCGCCCACGCTCAGCAGCGGGCGGCGGTCGTCGCCGGGGCTGAAGTCCGACATCGGGATCTCGAACAGCCGCACCAGCGGCCCGAGCCAGGACTTGAAGGGCAGAAACTCACCGAACGGCACCAGATGACGCTTGGCGTAGAGATCCTCCTGACTCCCGATCGCCAGCAGTCCATTGAAATAGCGTCCGCTCTCCAGATCCATCACCGGCAACCCGAGCACGAGTTCAGCGCCCTCGGCGCGCACCTGCTCGGTGAGCGGGTCGAGCAGGGGTGCGCGAACTTGGTGCAGAAAATCGGGCAGGGCGGTCTCGGGCCAGACGATCAGATCCGAGTCCAGGTGCTCCAGGGTCAGATCGACATAGGTCTCGCCGATCATCAGGCTCGCCTCGGGGTCCCATTTGATCGCCTGCGGAATGTTGGCCTGGAGCACGCTGGCGCGCAGCGGCGGGCCGGACGGCTCGGTCCAGTCGACAGCGCTCAGTCCGGCCCCACCGATCCAGATGGCCGCCAGCGCGATCCCGGCGCCGATCCGCGCGCGGTGACGCCAGCGGATCGCACACCACAGCAGCCCGCCCGAGAGTGCGACCAGCAGGCTGAGGCCATGCACGCCTAGGATCGGCGCATAGCCGGCCAGCGGTCCGGCGATCTGACCATAACCCAGACTGAGCCAGGGGAAGCCGGTGAACAGCCAGCCGCGCACCCATTCGAGCAGGACTGTGCTCCCTGGGAGCAGGATCAGCGGAGCGACCCAGGCCGGCCCTGGGTCCAGGCGCCGGACCAGCCAGCCGGCCGCGCCGCTGTAGAGCGCCATGACCGCGATGAACAGCGCCGTGAGCAGATGCGCGACCCAGGCGTCCATGTTGCCGAATTCATTGAGGCTGATCCGGATCCAGAACACGCCGAAGCCGAACAGGCCCGCGCCGAACAGCCAGCCGCGCCAGAAGGCGCTTCGTGGACTGGCGGTGACGAGCGACTGATGGAAAATCGCCATGGCCAACATGGCGACCGGAAACAGCGAGAAGGGTGCGAAGCTGAGCACCATCAGCACGCCTGCGCCGAGCGCCAGCATGGCGGGCGGGATCGGGAGGCGTGCGAGACCCGCCTTGGGTAGAGACATCATGGGGATCGCCATCGGACGGATTTGGAGGCGCCGTTTCTATCAGTCGCGCGTCCGATGGTCAAACGAAAGAGCCGATATTAACGCTTGCTGATATCGGCTTTTATGAATTCGATGGTGGCTATGCCCTGACTCGAACAGGGGACCCTCGCATTATGAGTGCGATGCTCTGCCAGCAAAAAAGCGACTTGAGAGCCTGTTTTATCTTCTAGGTACCAATTCAGGTACCAGTGCACTGTAACGTGTGCTAATGTTTGGCCATGCGTAACCACGCCAGTTGACGCACAAACGAAACCCCGAAGGGATGCAGCCCACCGGGGTTCCTGCCGCCAACAGCTATCGGGGTAGCCATGGCCACGATCACCAAACTACAGCGCCCGTCCGGGACTGTCTACAAGGCTCGCGTCCGCCTGATCGGGCAGGACGGGGAAACCTCCCGCACCTTCAAGACCCGCACCGCCGCCGAACGATGGGCGCGGAAGTTCGAGGCCGCTGCCCTGGAGGATCGCGCGGGGCTTATCATGGAAGGGCAGAAACACACCCTCAAAGACGCGATCAAGCGTTACCGAACCGAGATCCTGCCTGACCATACTGCCACCACGCGCCCCACATATGCGCAACGCCTGGATTACTGGTGCGCTGAGCTGGGGCACCTTCGCCTATCCGATGTAACGCCTGCCAAGATTGCCGGATGTCGGGATGAATTGCTGACCTCCAAGGCGCCAGCAACCGTGCATGGCTATCTCGCCGTCCTGGCGTCTGTACTCACGACCTGCGTCAAGCGTTGGCATTGGGTCAAAGAGTCACCGATGGCCCATGTGGATAAGCCGTCAGTGGCCAATGGCCGGACGCGGTTTCTCTCTCAGGACGAACTGAGCCGCTTGCTCGAAGCCTGTCGAGCGTCTGAGAGTCCCGACCTGTACTTGGCTGTGGTGCTGGCCATCACCACCGGGGCGCGTCGAGGCGAGTTGCTGGGACTGCGCTGGCGTGATGTGGATCTGGTCAAGGACGTGCTGTATCTGCGCGTGGACAACGAGACCACCACCAAGGGCGGGGTTCGTGCCGTGCGCATTGCGTCCCAAGTCAAGCCGATCCTGGAGGCCCGGCAAGCCGGGTATCGGCGGGGCAAGGTTGCCGACATCACCGGGGCTGCCCTGGTGTTCCCAAGTCGAGTCAGCACGCGCCAGCCGGTAGACCTTCGGACGCCGTTCAGGACCGCCTTGAGGCGAGCCGGTATCGAGGGGTTTCGTTGGCATGATCTCAGGCATTCGGCCGCGTCCTTCATGGCGGCGCATGGCGCCAGTCTCGTCGAGATTGGCGCGGTTTTGGGGCATCGATCCGCGCAGACCACGAAGCGATACGCACACCTTGCCGAGCAAGCCGCCCATGAGCTTGTCCAGGGGACGGCGGATAAGGTGTTGGGGGGGATGGAATGAGCAAGATCCCCGAAGAATACCGAGACCTGTCTTGGTATTGGGCAGGTACAGCCGCCAAGATCGCCGCTGCACTCTGCCATGGTATGCCTTTCAAACGGCGTAATAGCCTATTGTTGGAACCGGGCTACGTCGATGAATGGTTAGATATTAAAACTGAACTGCACAGAGAAATTATAGCTACGGGTAAGACAAGACTAGATGAAACTGGAACATCAATAGAGGACTGGATTAGCGGTCACGATTTATCCGAATTCCTCGCGCAGAAAGGCGCATCGGAGAGAATAGGGGGAAATTTTGAGCGTCCTCCTCCTCCCTATGAGCACCCAAGCTGGTGTCCGTTGGGGCTAGGCGACGATCCCCTGAATGAAGCTGATACTGAAGAAACCCCTAAACCGCGTCCAGGCCGCGCACCTGAAATAGCCATGCTCGAAGCTGAATGCACCGCTTGGGCATGGTTTCACAAGAACTACGAAGCGATACAAGCAAGGGAGAAAACCGAAGCGCAAGGTATCGAGTTCGCTATTCAAAAGCATTACCCTGAAGCTAACCGAGACAAACAGGGCGCAAAACGGGAAACCTTGAAGCGCCGTATCTCGGAGCGTAGAAAGCAATTGAATCAATGACTTGTGCGGGGCGAATCGTCGCGGTATTTCTGCCCGTCGCGCCCCTGATTTCGTCTCGCTAATCTCGCAACCACGCCAATCAAGGCGCATCCAACCATGTGAGGTTAGCCATGCCAGCCATCGCGCACCGCGATACCACCGCATCCGCCAATTCATCCACCGCCCCAAGTCAATGGCGCTCAATCGGTGCCTTGGCTGAACGGTTGAATGCTGGCGCCAAGCGTCCAACCTTCACCGAGTATTCACTTCGCCATTACATCCGCAACGCGCACCGTAATGGGCTGGCGCCAGCCGTCAAGCGGCTGGGGCGAAAGATCCTGGTCAATGAAGACGCCTTCATTGCATGGCTCAATTCGCGCGAAGCCGCCTGACAGGGAGTCGTCACGATGTCGAGAAGATCGCAGAAGATCCGCGCCGAGCGGCGCATGAAGGAGGCCCGGAAGTGGGCCATAAACAGCAACGCCCGAGCGGGGACCAGTCGCTCGGGCATTGCAAAGGGATCTGAAATCGGCGTAGAGTTTAAACCGTCCGTCAGGCGGGTCTCAAGCGCCTGACGGCAAAGCTCCGACTGCTGTAACAGCCTGAGCACCGGCAGGACAAGTATATCCCAAGGCCCAAGGCCCGCGCACGTCTGCGCGTCCCCGTGCCTGCCGTTTGCCCGCCTGTACGCAGTTGGTCATCCATCCTTTTCGGAGACCAACAGCATGAAACCGCAAGACCACACCCACGGCGAACAGCTCGCCACCACCGCCACCACCTTCTACTCACTCCCTGTCTGCGGAAGTGACCTGTTCAGCGTCGCGCCCGGCGTGCCTGCTGAGATTGCACTCGAACACGCTGCCAGCGTGCTTGATGCCGCGATCGATACGTTCAGCGAGGCGCTGTGCAACATGCCAGCCTGTGACGAGAGCGCCAAGCTCTGGAGCGCGTTCTACAACCTCCCCGCTGTGCTGGGTCTGGTGCAGTCGGTCCTGCCGCTCAGTTCGTGCGCCACGGCGCCTGCTGACGGGTTCGGCTACTACATCGCGCCCGCCGACCACAAGGCACCGGGACCGTTTACTTGGTTCGTGGTGAACCACGCCAACGAATGCGTCGTCGAGTACGGCACCGCTGACACCTGGAGTGATGCCGATCAGATCGCGTGCAACACGATCGAGCGTCTGGAGCAGGAGCCAGCTCCCGAACCCGCCAAGGCCGACCCCGAGACGCTGCGCCGCGTCTGGATCGACATGGCCAAGATGGCGGCTGATGAGCTGGCCAAGCTGGACCGCGCTGGCGAGACCGGGGAGGGCGAGCAGTAATGACCCACGCGCCCCCCAGTGGGGCGCCTTCGGGCGCTCCCCACATCACCCCCGCCAACCTGCCGCCTGAGGTCCGTGCTTCGATCGAGGCCCAGGCGCCCGGCGAGCTGGTGGAACTGACCGATGAGCTGGCCGCGCCGGTCGTAGCCAAGGTCCAAGCTGAGAATGCCGCGAAGCGCCAGCGTCGCGGTATTCGGCTGAAGACCGACGAGCCAGCCCCGTTCGAGATCACCGACGCCACCAACGAAGCCGCTGAGGTCGCCGCCGATCTGGCCATCATGGCGGAAGCCGAGCAGGAGCGCGAAGGCGGCGATCTGGCGTGCTTCTCCCCCGACGAGGGGGAAACCGCCAACGGCGGGTATTCCAACGACATACCCATCGCCGAGGGAGTCACGACCGATGTGACCCCGCCCGAGTCGATTCGGGATCGACTTGGCGAAGAACCGGCCCGCTTCCCAATCGCGCTGGCCGATACCGTCACCGGCCCCATCACCCGCCGTCGCGAAGTGACCTGGAGCGAACTGGCCAAGCGGCTCAAGAGCGTCGAGGTCGGGGCCAAGGATGGTCCGCTGTGGCTCGCTGGCGACCATGCCCCCGGCCCGCGCGGCAATGAGCACGTCCGCTCAGTCTCCGTGCTGGCGCTGGATGTGGAGGCCAAGACCGCGCGGAACCCCGAGACCGGCATCAAGACCGTCATCGGCCCGGAGCCGCCCACGCTTCAGGAAATGGCCGCCGAGATCGAGCTGTGCGGTTGGCGCGCGATCCTGCACACGACGCACAGCCACCTGGACCCCGGCATCCAACCGCCCGGCGTGGCCCATCATCGATACCGGCTGGTGCTGGCATTGGATCGCCCGCTCCAGCCCGGCGAGCTGGATGTGTTCGGGCGCCATGTGGCCAGTGTGCTGGGGATCAGTGATTGCTTCGATCCTTCGACACTGAAGCCGAGCCAACCGCTCTATCTTCCCCGCGCTCCCCAAGAGCGGCTGATCTATTTTGGGCATGTCGCCATCGAGGGCGACCCGCTGCCCGTCGAGTCCCTGCTGAATGCGGCGCGCGCCGCACAGGACGCCCTCCGCGCCGCTGCCGGTAAACGCCAAGGCCCACAGACCGCCAGCGTCATCGATACCTTCAACGCGGCCCACGATGTCCGGGAGCTGCTGCGTCATCACGGGTACATCCCGAAGCGCGGCAACCGCTGGATGCACCCGGAATCCACCACCGGCATGGCTGGCGTGCGGCTGCTGCCCGAGTCAGACCCGCCGCGCGTCTTCTCCAGTCACGGCTGCTGTCCGCTCAATGATGGCCATGCACACGATGCCTTCTCGGTCTGGTGCATCCTGGCGCATGGTGGCGACACCAAGGCCGCTGTTCGAGAGGCCGCCCGGCTGCTGGGGATGGAGGGCGAACGTCAGACAAGCGAGCGCCAGCGTCAAGAAAACCGCGAACCGGGCGGGGCTGCTAATCCTGCTAATTCTGCGAATCGCCCGGCGGCGCAATGGCCGGAGCCGGAGCCGCTGCGCGCACCGATGGCCGAGGCCGAGCCGTACCCGGTCAATGCGCTGGGTGACGTGCTCGGAACGGCGGCAATCGCTCTACATGAAAGCGTCAAGGCACCGCTGGCGCTGTGCGCGCAGAGCGTCTTGGCCGCTGCCTCGTTCGCGGCGCAAGCGCATTTCGATGCTCACATGCCGTGGGGCGAAATCAAGCCGCTCTCGCTGGCCATGCTGACCGTTGGCGAATCCGGCGAACGCAAGTCTGGTGTCGATGACTTGGTTCTCGGAGCGGCCAAGGCCCAAGAGCGTGCGGAGATGTCGGCGTATGAAGCCGACATGGAGAGCTTCGAGTCTGAAATGGCGGCCTGGAAAGCCGCATCCGAGCAGGCCAAGAAACGCGCGTCGGGCAAGGACAAGGGCAATCTCGAAGACTTCCGCCGCGCGGCGGCTGAGGTTGGCGCGCAACCCGTCGCGCCCGTGCTGCCGCTGCGCTTCGTCACCGATCCAACGGTCGAGGGACTGTACAAGCTGCTGGCCATCGGACAACCCAGCGTGGCGCTGTTTTCCGATGAGGGCGGATTGCTGATCGGCGGTCATGCGCTCAACTCCGACAACGCGCTCAAGACGCTGGCGCGCTGGTGCAAGCTGTGGGATGGCTCGCCCTTCGACCGCGTTCGGGCTGGCGATGGGTCCGGCATCCTCTACGGGCGGCGCATGGCTCTGCACCAACTGGCCCAACCGGACATCATGAGCACGCTTCTGAGCGACCCGACCGCCAACGGACAGGGGTTCCTGGCGCGCTGTCTGGTCGCCTGGCCGCAATCGACGATCGGCACCCGGCATATCGAGCAGTACGAATGGGCTGGGGATCGACCCGAGATCCGGCGTCTGTTCGGCAAGCTCAAGACGCTGTTCGAGACGCCTCCGCGCACCAAGGACCAGCGCGGGCAGGTTCTCGACCCGCAACCGTTGCCGCTGTCACCGGACGCCAAGGCGATGGCCGTTCAAGCGGGTAATCAGTTCGAGTCGCTGATGGCGCCCGGAGCGCCGCTGTGTGAGATCCGCGACCGTGGGTCGAAGGCGATGGACAACGCCATCCGCATCGCGGGCGTGCTGACCGTCATCGAGCAGGGATTGGCCGCGCGCGAAATCTCAGCCGACCACTTCGCCCGCGCCTTGACGCTCATTCAGTGGTACTTGGCTGAAGCTCTGCGCATTCGCGGCGCGGCTGCCATCCCCCAGGCCGTGACGGACGCCGAGGCGCTGTTGGCGTGGATCAGGGAACGAAGGATCAGTCTGTTCCGGTCGGCGCCTGTGTTGACCCGTGGCCCGGCCCAACTGCGAAACAAGGTCCGGTTCACGGCGGCTGTCGCCGAGCTGGTCGGCAACGGCTATCTGGTCGAGGCACCGCCCGGAACCGAGGTCGAGGGCGTCAAGGCCAAGCTGGCGTGGAGGGTCCATCCCCATGTTCTTTGATCCGGCCGCCTTGCTGCCCTCTGCTAATTCTGCGAATCCTGCTAATCCGGCACCGCAACCCGTAATCGCAAACACGATTACAGCGCCCGCAATTAGCAGATTTGCAGGATTAGCAGGGGAGTCTGCCGCCGATGGCGCACTCACGATTAGCAGATTCGCAGAATTAGCAGCCACCACTGCCGCCAACGATGATCCTGATCGTCATAGCCGCTGGATCGTCCGGCACCCGGACGGGCGGCGCGAATCGATCTGGTATGACCCGCCCAAGACTGCCGCCGAGGTGATAGCCATCTATCCGGGAGCCGAGATCGAGCGCGAGCCGGACCCTGGACCGGCCCCGAGTCTGCCTCCTGACGTGCTCGAAGTCGTTTACGCCTATCTGCGCGCAGTCGGCGAGACGGATCTTGCAGCCGGACAGGCGTTCATCGAGGCCGTGGCGCGCGACCCGGAGCAACTGCGCGGACTCTATGAGGACGTGGTGAAGATGGGACTGGCCGACTGGCCGGACGATCAGGCCACGGAGCCGGACAGCGGCATCGAGATCACCGCCCAGGCTGTCTGTGCCCGCTGTGCCCACTGGACGCCAGACCGGATCAATCCCCCTGGTGGTCTCGGACACTGCACCATCGCCGCGCCTGCCTCCAAGCGCCCCGGGTCACTCTGGCCGTGGCCCGATGCCGAAATTCACTGCACCCGTTTTCAGGAGATCACCCCATGCTGATCAGCAACATCTACGGCAGGTTGGCTGCCGATCCGACCGAGAAGACCACGCGCACCGGAAATCCTATGGCCCTGGCGTCCGTGGCTGTGGATGTCACTGGCCAGCGTACCGAGGATGGCGACTCGGAAACGCTGTGGGTCTCACTGATGGCCTTCGGGCACCAGTGCGAGGCGCTGCTGAGAGCCGAGAAGGGGCAGATGGTCGCCGCCATCGGCAAGCTGACCCGAGGCCGGTACACCGGCAAGGACGGTACCGAACGCGAGTCCTGGACCTTGCTGGCCGAATCGGTCGTGACCGCCAAGAGTGCGCGCCCTGGTGGTGGTCGCCAGCGTCCGAATGGGGATGACCGCCAACGCGATCAGGCACCGACCCAGCGCCAGCCACCGGCCCATGACTTCCATGACTCCATCCCATTCTGAGCCGGACACCGAGGCGACAAATCACGATGCGCGGCTGGAAGCCTTCGAGGAACGCGCCGCGATCCTGGAGTTCGACGCCGGACTGACCCGCACCGAAGCTGAGCGACGCGCGCGAGCCGCCTATGGGCTGGCGCCCGATCCCAACCATTCCCGACCCAGTGACCGGAGAACACGCCGATGATTGACCGCCCGGACTGGAGCAGCGAGGGGCGCTTGAGATCGCCTTGCAGCGACGCACACGGATCAGGCAGGCACTCGCACAGGCCAAGGCGCGCGGATTCGCTGTAGAGCATCTGAGGTCGGATCTCACCGCTATCGAGGGCGAGGTGAGGGCGCTTCAGGCACGCCAACCCCGTGAGACGATGGAAAAAGCTACAGCGCCGAGGCCGACACCAAGTCCGTGAGAACAACAAGATCAGGGCAAGGTTTCGCACCAAGCCCATGAGCGGTTAGGAATTGATAAGGGCGCAGCGAATGACGACAGACAGAGAAATCTGCGGCGCTAGAACCCGAGCGGGCGGACGATGCAAGCGGCGCGATCTCTACGCTTCCGGCCGATGCGCCTTGCATGGCGGCAAGTCCACCGGCCCGAGGACGCCCGAGGGCAAGGACGCGGCTCGCGAGAACCTGAAGAAAGCACGGGCAGCCCTGGCCAGTCCCGAGCACTATGCAACCAGATCGCGGCGCAGCGCCAAGGCCAATCGTCGCCGTCCTCTGGCGTGGCTGGATCGACGGATCTCGGATGATGATTTCGAGCGAGACCCGTCACGAAGCCCATAACGCGCGCGCGAAGCGTTGGGGGTATTATCTCGGCTTTTCGCGGCATTATTGAGACGCACTCCGCGCGCGCGAAGCGTTGGGCTTTTCATTGCGTCTTCCAGGCGCGCTAAGGCCGCCGTTTGAAACGCGACCTCTGACGGTAAAGCGAAAACCGCGCCATGATCAAAACCCTGAACGCTGCCGCCAAACTTATCTAAAGGGGGTGCTACCGGGCCACGGATGGAGCCTGCCCCCCGCTTGCGTTTCCGCCGCTCTGGACCTAATCTTTGCCGTGAAACAAAAAAATCAACTGTTGTCAAGTTGTCAACCGCTATATGTTGTGTGTTGCCGACCAGCAACGCACTATGGAGATCGCGCCGCGAGTGTCGCGTGCCAACCCTACACGCGCGAGGCCCATCATGAACCGTTCAGAAGCCGCCCAAAACATCCTGGAGATGCGCCGATTTAAGCGCGAGGTCACCGCCTCACCCGAAGCAGCCCGCCAAGCCCTAAAAGAGGCCGGGATCATGACTGAAGACGGACGCATCGCCGATCCATACAAATCCCTGTTTAAACGTCGATCCACCGGATGTACGGAAGAAGTCCAGGTCTAGTGTTCGGGTTTCATGCCACGAAGGCTGAAACCGCTAAGGCGCTCGTCGAGACCTCCGGCAGCGCCTTCAAGCCCAGCGCAAACAACTACGACTGGCTTGGGCATGGCATGTATTTTTGGGAGAATAGCCCGCACCGAGCCGAGCGTTTTGCGCGGGATCGCCGCATTCCCAATGCTGTTGTGATTGGTGCGGTGCTGGACTTGGGACATTGCCTCGATCTGACCGACAGCGAATCCCTGTCCTATCTGTCGACAGCTTATCACGCCCTCAAGGCGACCCTGGAAGCTGCCGGTGAGCCACTCCCCAATAACACCTCGCCCAAGTTTTGCTGTAGCCATGATCTGCTAATTCGTGAGCTGGATTGTGCCGTGATCAATTTTCTTCACGCTCAGCGTCGGCGTGACATGAAGAAAAAGCAGCAAGCTTACGATTCTGTGCGCGGTGTCTTCTGGGAAGGTGAGGATCTGTATCCTGGCGCTGGCTTCAAGGAAAAGAATCACATTCAGCTCTGCATCCGCAACCCGAATTGCATCAAGGGGTTCTTCTATCCTAGGCAGCAAGTGCCTTGGTAAAGGTGCCTGCAAGTAGACGCCACAATCCCGACTGCGCCTTTGAGCAGATCACCTAATCGGCTCAATTTCATGTTTTTTGAGCCGTCCCTCTGGCCACTCTGACCCCAGGCCACGCCTGCGCCCTGCTTGATGCCCTGCCGGCTGGCGACATTAGTGCCCGGCAAGCGGCACTGCAAAATACAGCACCCGAACCCGAGAAAACCTGAGATCGCGCCGAGAAGCACCGCGCTCGGCGCTTACCAAAACTCACTTTCGGCTGCGCATGTCCAAGGTACTTCCGAGGCGAACCCCGCGCGGGGACGTTTCGCACCCCGCTGTTCGGCTGTTTTCGCGCTCGCCTAGGGTTGTTTATTCGGTTGGGCTGCAAACCGCGCCGTGGCTGGCTTTCGCTCGATTGGGCAAGTAGTCACCCGGTAAACTTCACAAGGGATTTAGGCAAACCGTGACGAGGTGAACATGGGCGGATTCGGTTCAGGATTCCGGGGTACGGCCAAGGCGACGACCCGAGACCGGCACCGCCTGAGTGTCAAGGACTGGGGGAATCTGCCCCCTGGTGCGCGGGCGATCTGGAACATCACACGCGGCGGCTGGCAGGACTTGGGATCTGTCCATGTGTGCGTGGAGGCGGACGCCCTGGCGTTGACCTACACCCCGCCGAACGGTAGTCCCATCGAGCAATGGATAGACATCGAGCGCGCCCCCTGTCGGTTCAGCGGTTCGCGTCCGTGGTTCCTGTGCCCCTGGTGCGGGCGGCGCTGTGGGGCGCTCTACCGAGGACGCGGCGGGTTCTACTGTCGGGAGTGCGCGGGACTGAACTACCAAAGCACGCGCGAACCCCCCGATACGCGAGCGGTTCACAAGGCCGACCGTATCCGAGCGCGGCTTGGCTGGCCAGCCGGTATCGCATTCGGCCATGGCCCCAAGCCCAAGGGGATGCACTGGCGGACCTTCTGGCGACTAGTGGCGGAGCACGACCGACACGCCCACGCCTTCATGGAGGGAAGCATGGCGCGACTGGACAAGGCCCATGAGCGGCTGTTGCGGTGCGGCAGGTGATGACATGAGCCGGAAGAAAGCCGGTCCCCTGTCTGTGGCGCTGTTCGCGTGGTGACATCGAAAAGCAGCGAGCGCCAGCGACCCGATGGACGGATCGGACGGAAGCCGCTTGAGGTATCCAGGTACCACAAGGTACCAGTTCCGCCGCCGTGTTGGATCGGCTGGCGCTTGTGGATACTTCGAGAGCAGGATGGGTCGGGCAGGCACCATGCGGTACCAGTCGCAAGCCTGGACCGGCTGCAACGCCAGCAATGACGCGGACTAGATCAAAGGGGTAGGTACCAAATGAGGTACCACTACAGGACGAAATTGAGGCGTTTCGAGGCGACTTGACGCGCATCCATGCGCCGTAAGTCTTTGAATTTATGGTGGCTATGCCCTGACTCGAACAGGGGACCCTCGCATTATGAGTGCGATGCTCTAACCAACTGAGCTACATAGCCAGATGAGACGCGCAATGATAGCGGCCATCGGGCCGTTCGTCAAACAGGATCGAAGCGCGGCCGATGTCGTGGTTGCGACAAGGCGGCCGATTGTCGCGACCCCGACAGCCGGCGTCGCCCGGCTGCGACGGCTGTAACAGTCGTCTCGGTGCCGTCACCCCAATCGAATCAAGCCTCTAACGGCTCCTGTCATGCAAGGCATGATTCGTGCTTTAAGGCTCTCGTAACGCCTCATTGGGAGCCACGCATGAAGCCAAAAGACCTCTCCGCCCTGCTCGACGAGCCGGCCTGCGCGCACAACGCCAAGTCTAAATCGGGCTGCGCCAAGCCCAAGCCGGGCGCGACGGCGGGTGGCTGCGCCTTCGATGGGGCGCAGATCGCCATGCTGCCGATCGGGGATGTCGCCCATATCGTCCATGGCTCCATCGCCTGTGCCGGCAATTCCTGGGACAACCGCGGCACGCGCTCCAGCGGTCCACGGCTCTACAAGATCGGTATGACCACGGATCTGACCGAGCAGGACATCATCATGGGGCGCGGTGAGAAGCGCCTGTTCCACTCGATCAAGCAGGCGGTCGACAGCTATCAGCCAGCCGCCGTCTTCGTCTACAACACCTGTGTTCCGGCCCTGACCGGCGACGACGTCGAGGCTGTCTGCCGGGCCGCCGAGCAGCGCTGGGGCACGCCCGTGATCCCGATCGATGCCGCCGGCTTCTATGGAGCCAAGAATCTCGGCAGCCGCATCTCGGGCGAGACCATGGTCAAGCGTGTCTGCGGCGGACGCGAACCCGATCCCATCCCCGAAGGCATCGAACGTCCCGGCTTCAAGGTCCACGACATCTGTCTGATCGGCGAGTACAACATTGCCGGTGAACTCTGGCATGTGCTGCCGCTGTTCGACGAACTGGGCCTGCGCGTGCTCTGCACCCTTTCGGGCGACGCACGCTTCCGCGAGGTGCAGACCATGCACCGCTCCGAGGTCAACATGATGGTCTGCTCGCGCGCCCTGGTGAATGTGGCGCGGCGGCTCAAGGAGACCTATGGCACGCCCTGGTTTGAGGGTAGTTTCTATGGGGTGCGCGATGTGTCGCAGGCGTTGCGCGATTTCGCCCGGATCATCGACGACCCGGATCTGACCGCCCGCACCGAGGTCGTGATCGCGCGCGAAGAGGCCAAGGCCGAGGCCGCGCTCGCCCCTTGGCGTGAGCGGCTCCAGGGTCGCAAGGTGCTGCTCTATACCGGCGGGGTCAAATCCTGGTCGGTGATCTCGGCGCTCCAGGATCTGGGCATGACCGTGGTGGCGAGCGGGACGCGCAAGTCGACCGAGGAGGACAAGGCGCGCATCCGCGAACTCATGGGCGAAGACGCGGTGATGATCGAGGAGGGCAACCCGCGCACCCTGATCGACATGGTGCACGATCAGGGCGTCGACATTCTGATCGCCGGTGGCCGCAATCTCTACACGGCGCTCAAGGCGCGTCTTCCCTTCCTGGACATCAATCAGGAGCGCGAATTCGGCTATGCCGGTTACGCGGGCATGGAGGAACTGGCGCGCCAGCTCTGTCTGACCATCGAGAGTCCGATCTGGGAGGCCGTGCGTCGTCCGCCGCCCTGGGCGCGGTCGGCGGCGACGACGCGATCGCCTGCCGTCACGACCCCCATGGTTTCCGAATCCACCGCGCTGGAGGTGCGTCATGCCTGAGATCGTCAAACGCAGCAAGGCGCTCTGTGTCAGTCCGCTCAAGGCCAGCTCGACCGTGGGCGCGGCGCTCGCCTTCCTCGGCTTCGACCGCACCATCCCGATGATGCACGGCTCGCAGGGCTGCACCGCCTTCGGCAAGATCTTCTTCGTGCGTCACTTCCGCGAGCCGATCCCGCTCCAGACCACGGCCATCGACCATGTGAGCGCGGTCATGGGCAGTCAGGAGCTGGTGGTCGAGGGTTTGCGCACCCTGTGCGAGAAGCATCGGCCCGACCTGATCGGACTGCCGACCACCGGACTGGTCGAGACCCAGGGCGCCGATATCCGCATGGCGGTCAACGCCTTTCGCGAGGCGCATCCCGAATTCGCCGCCATTCCGGTGGTTCCGGTCTCCACACCCGATTTCAGCGGCGCCATGGAGTCGGGCTATGCCGCTGCCGTCAAGGCCATCATCGAAGAACTGGTGCCGAGCGCCGACGAGGCCGGCACTCAGCCGGGCCGACGCCGGCGTCAGATCAACGTGCTGGCCGGCTCGCACCTGACGCCCGGCGATCTGGAGCATCTGAAGGAGCTGATCGAGAGTTTCGGTCTGCGTCCGCTGGTGCTGCCCGACCTGTCCGACTCGCTCGACGGCCATCTGCCTGAGCGCGACTACAACCCGCTGACCATCGGCGGCACCCTGGTCGAGGAACTCAAGACGCTCGGTGAGGCGCTGGCGACCCTGGTCATCGGTGATTCGATGCACGCAGCCGCCGATGCGCTCCAGGCAAAAACCGGCGTGCCCGATCATCGCTTCACCCATCTCATGGGAATCGAGGCTGTCGACAGGTTGATTCTGACCCTCTCTGAGCTGGCCGCCGCACCCGTGCCGCCGCGTATCGAGCGCCAGCGTCAGCAGCTCCAGGACGCGATGCTCGACTGTCATTTCATGCTCGGGATGGCGCGGCTGGCCATCGCTGCCGAGCCGGATCTGCTGGTGGGCCTGACGCAGATGCTGGCCGGTGTCGGCGGCGAGACGGTCGCGGCGGTCAGCCCGATCAATGCGCCCGTGCTCCAGCAGGCCCAGTGCACCCAGGTCAAGATCGGCGACCTGGAAGACCTGGAGCTGGCCGTGCGCGCCAACCGTGCCGAGGTCGTCATCACCAACTCGCACGGCGTCCACACCGCCGAGCGGCTGGGGCTGCCGCTGCTGCGCGCCGGATTCCCGCAATACGACCGTGTCGGCGGCTACACCCGCACCTGGATCGGCTACTCGGGCACGCGCGCCACGATCTTCGACCTGGCCAACCTGATCCTGAGTCTGGAGAAGGGCGAGATCCATCCCTATCGCTCCAAGCTCAAATCCTGGCCGGACGAAGCGCCGCATCAGCCCCCAATCAAACACGCCGCGTAACGACCACCCACGCCACCAGGACAGGACCAGCCCCATGCCACTGCAACGACGTCTGCGCCTCCTGAGTGACCCGAACGAGACCAAACCCATGAACACGGCGATCCGGGTCGCCTTCGCGACCTCCAATCTCAAGGAGGTCGACCAGCACTTCGGCGCGGCTGAGTCCTTCGCCATCCACGCGATCGACGCCGAGACGGCCAGTCTGCTGGAAGTCGTCCAGTTCGGCCCCGCCGATATGGACGGCAACGAGGACAAGCTCGACGCCAAGATCGCCGCGCTCGACGGCTGCGTCGCCGTCTACTGTCAGGCCATCGGTACCTCGGCGGTCGACCGGCTGCGTCCGCACGGCATCCAGCCGATCAAGGTCGCCGCCCGCACTCCACTGAATCAGTTGATCCGCGCCCTCCAGGACGAACTGCGCGACGGCCCGAGCGCCTGGCTCGCGCGCGCCATCGAGCGCCTGAATCCGGAGCGCGCCAATCGCTTCGATGTCATGGAGTCTGAGGGGTGGACCGAATGATCAGACAGCGCTCCGCACGCCTCGACACGATCCAAACCCTTTCAACCCTTTCAAAAGGTCATGGTCATGAGTGATACCGAGAACATCCAAAACGAAGGACTCCTGCGATCGGTCTTCATCGTCGAGATGGACCGCCAGATGCGCGCCATCGACTCCTATGGTCAATACGACAAGCTCTCGACCGCCGAACTCCTCGATCCCTTCGTGCTGACCAAGGAGAAGAAGCAGGAGATTCCGATCATCGGCGATCCCGACGAGCTGGTGGTGGCGCGGGTCAAGGCGTTCTACAACGCGATTTCGGCCCTGATCGAGTCCGAATGCGGACTCATGGCCGTGCCGCTGATCAATCTCACCCATGAAGGCTTCGGGCGGGCGCTCATCACCGTCGGCAAGCTGGTGGTGATGGACCGCACCCTGCGCGATGTCCACCGCTTCGGCTTCCCGAGCCTGTCGAAGATGAAGGACGAGGCCGACAAAATCCTCTCGGTCGCGCTCGAACTCATCGGCGAGCATTCCAAGGTTGCGGGTCTCTGACCCCAGGGGCGTGCGCATGACACCCGAGGAACTCAAATCACTGGAAAAGGCGGTCAGCAAGGCCAAACGCATCGCCAGCGAGCGCGCGAGCGAACTGCACGATCTGGTCGAGGACCGCTTGCCCGCCGCCTATGAGGAACTGCCGGCGATCGCCCAGGCGACCTACGACGCCTGTCGCGCCTGGGCCGAGGCCAATACCCGGCTCAAAGCCGCTGCGGCTGGTTAGAGAATACGCGGGTGCGTCTGGCGCGCCCGGCTGAACTTCGATATTGGAGAACCCAACATGTCTGTCATCACAGGAATCACGCGCGGCGGAGCGTCCTGGACCCCGTCATTCGTCGTCGCGCTCAATCAGCAGAAATGCATCGGCTGCGGCCGTTGCTACAAGGTCTGTCCGCGCGACGTCTTCGAGCTGATCGATCGCGACGATCTGGATCTGGATGACATGGACGACGATGATGCCTTCGATGACGAGGCGCCCGGCATGGTCATGAACCTCAAGGACGTGCTCGACTGCATCGGCTGTGAGTCCTGCTCGCGCGTCTGCCCCAAGAGCTGTCTGTCGCACGAACCGCAGACGCTCGCGGCCTGAGCGAGACGGCTGAGGGCATCGCTGAAGCGACCGGGTCGCCGGTCGCTTGAGTCTATTTTCGAGCAGGCATGAAAAAAGGGCTTGGATTTTCATCCAAGCCCTTTTTATAGTTGGCGTCCCCACGGGGGTTCGAACCCCGGTTACCGCCGTGAAAGGGCGGTGTCCTAGGCCACTAGACGATGGGGACAGTGACTTTTTTCTAACCGATTCGACGAACTGGACAGGATCATCGAACCTTTTGAATTTGGTGGAGCCAGGCGGGATCGAACCGCCGACCTCAACACTGCCAGTGTTGCGCTCTCCCAGCTGAGCTATGGCCCCAGTGCTCTGAGACCGCAAATGATATAGATGCCCTCCGGGCTTGTCCAGCACTTTTTTACATTTTTTTGTTCGAACTCTGTCCCCATCTCGGGCCTCAGTAGGCCATTGGCCTGTGCCCCAATGTTGTCTTCGCTCTAAAAGACTTATTATTCAAATGGTTGTTTGAGAGGTTCATCTCGACATGATGCGTATCCTACTGTTCCTGGCCACCAACGTCGCGGTGCTGATCGTCATCAGCGTCGTCTTCCGCCTGCTCGGACTCGACAGCCTGCTGCTGGAGAGCGGCGGCATCGACATGGGCGCACTCCTGATCATGGCGACCATCATCGGGTTCAGCGGCTCACTGATCTCGCTGTTTTTGTCCAAGACCCTGGCCAAGCACGGCATGGGCGTCCATGTCATCGAGCAGCCATCCAACCGGCTCGAACAATGGCTGATGGAGACGGTCGCGCGTCAGGCCGAGCAGGCCGGTATCGGCATGCCCGAGGTCGGGATCTTCGAGTCGCCCGATCCCAACGCCTTCGCCACCGGCTGGAATCGCAACGACGCCCTGGTGGCCGTCAGCACGGGTCTGCTGCATCATATGCGCGAAGACGAGGTCGAGGCCGTCATCGGCCATGAGATCAGCCATGTGGCCAATGGCGACATGGTGACGCTCGCGCTCATCCAGGGGGTGGTCAACACCTTCGTCGTCTTCCTCTCGCGCATCGTCGGCCATGTGGTCGACCGCGTGATCCTGAAGAACGAGCAGGGCTATGGGGTGGGGTACTTCGTGGCCTCGATCGTCGCCGAGCTGATGCTCTCGGTGCTGGCGACCATGATCGTGATGTGGTTCTCGCGCTATCGCGAGTATCGGGCCGATGCCGGCGGGGCGAGCCTGACCAGCCGGCATCAGATGGCTGGAGCGCTACGGGCGCTCCAGCGCGTGCACGAGCCGCAAGACCTGCCGTCCGGCGAGTTCGCCGCCTTCGGCGTCTCGGGCCGGATCGGCGAGGGCTTCATGGCGCTCTTCCGCAGTCACCCGCCGCTGGAAAAGCGCATCGCGGCGCTGGAGTCGTCGTACTGATCGGCCTCACAGCCACTTGGGCAGCAGGATCAGCGCCCAGACCACCAGACAGAAGGCGATGCTGGAGAAGACGGCCGCCGAGGCGATGTCCTTGGCGCGCCCGGAGAGTTCGTGACGCTCCAGGCCGACACGATCGACATTGGCCTCGATGGCCGAGTTGAGCAGTTCGACGATGGGGACGATCAACAGGCTTCCGACCAACATGGCGCGCTCGACCGGCGTCTCGCCGAGCCAGATTCCGAGCGGAACCAGCGGGATCAGCAGAAAGATCTCCTGCCGAAACGCCTCCTCCAGCTCGAAGCAGGCCCGAAATCCCTTCATCGAATAGCCGAAGGCGCGTACCACGCGCCGCCAGCCACGCACGTTGTGGTTAGCCATGCGCGCCCTCGCCGACACCCGGCGTCCAGGCCAGATCCAGTTGGCGCGCCGCGCGCACGTCGTCGAGTCGGCGTACCGGCAGGCTGTGGGGCGCGCCCTTGACCAGTTCGGGGTTCTCCTGCGCCTCGCTCCGAATGGCGGTCATGGCCGCGACGAAGCCGTCGAGATCCTCCTTGCTCTCGGTCTCGGTCGGCTCGATCAGCAGACACTCGGGCACCAGCAGCGGGAAATAGGTGGTCGGAGCGTGATAGCCGTAGTCGAGCAACCGCTTGGCGAAATCCATGGTGTTCACGCCGAACTCGCGCGCTTCGCGCTTGAGGGTGACGATGAACTCGTGGCTGGCGCGCCGCTCGGGATAGGCGGCCTCGAACCCGGCCTCCTGGAGCTGCGCCAGCAGATAGTTGGCGTTGAGCGTAGCGAACTCGGCCACCCGGCCCATGCCCTCGCGTCCGATCAGCCGCGCATAGACATAGGCGCGCAGCAGGATGCCCATGTTGCCGCCGAAGGCCGTCAGCCGGCCGATGCTCTCGGGGCGGTCGAACTCGGTCAGCCAGCGGTATTCCTCACCCTCGTGTGCGACCAGCGGCACCGGCAGATAGGGTTCCAGACGCTTGGAGACGCCCACAGGCCCCGCGCCCGGACCGCCGCCGCCGTGCGGGGTCGAGAAGGTCTTGTGCAGGTTCATGTGGATGACGTCGAAGCCCATGTCGCCGGGGCGCACCTGACCGAGGATGGCGTTGAGGTTGGCCCCATCGTAATAGAGCAGACCGCCGGCCTCGTGCACCGCCTGGGCGATCGCCTGGATGTTGCGATCGAAGACGCCGACCGTGCTCGGGTTGGTGAGCATGATGCCGGCGGTTTGCGGACCGACCGCCGCGCGCAGGGCGTCGAGGTCGACGTCGCCATCCGGTCCGGTCGGGATCTCGCGCAGCTTGAAGCCGCACATCACCGCCGAGGCCGGGTTGGTGCCGTGCGCGGCGTCCGGGACCAGGATCTCGGTGCGGGCGTGATCGCCGCGCGCCTGATGATAGGCGCGAATCATAGCCACCCCGGCGAACTCGCCCTGCGCACCGGCCGAGGGCGCGAGCGAGACGGCGTGCATGCCGGTCACGGCCTTGAGGATCTCTTGCAGCTCGAACAGACAGGCCAGGATGCCCTGACCGTGGCTCGCCGGCGCGAGCGGATGACGCCCCAGGAAGCCGGGCAGCATCGCCAGACTGTTACAGGCTCGGGGGTTGTACTTCATGGTACAGGAGCCGAGCGGATAGAAATGGGTGTCGATCGAGAAGTTCTGCTGCGACAGCCGCGTGTAGTGGCGCACCGCCTGCATCTCGGAGACCTCCGGCAGCGCGGGCCGGGCGCGGCGGCGCAGTCCCTCTGGGATGTCGGCGACCTCTGGTGCCTGGAGTGGCGCTTGCGCCGTGGCGCGGCGGCCGGTTCTGGATTGCTCTTGGATCAGCATGGCGAGGCGATCTTGAATGGACTGGGGTGAGTCCCCCGAAGTATTCGGGGGACGGACGGGGCTCAGAGGGCGGCCAGAGCGGCCTCGTAATCGGGTTCTTCGGTGATCTCGGGAACGAGCTGGGTGTAGACCACCGTGTTGTCGGCGTCGAGCACCACGACCGCGCGTGCCGTGATGCCGGCGAGCGGACCGTCCTCGATCAGGACGCCATAGTCCTTGGCGAAGTGGCGCGAGCGCATCATGGACAGACCGATGACGTTGTCGATGCCTTCGGCGCCGCAGAAGCGCCCCATGGCGAAGGGCAGATCGGCCGAGATGACTAGGGCCACGGCATCGGACTTGGCCGCCATGGCGGCGTTGAACGTCTTGGTCGAGGTCGCGCAGACCGGCGTGTCCAGGCTCGGGACGATGTTGAGCAGTTTCTTCTTACCGGCGAAATCGGCCAGCGAGCGGTCGGCCAGATCCTTGTCGACGAGCTGGAAGTCGGGCGCAACGCTGCCGACGGCCGGCAGTTCGCCGCTGAGGGTGACGGGATTGCCTTGCAGTGCGGTTTGAGCCATCTCTTGGGTCTCCAGGTGTGTGGATGAGGTCGTCTGTCGTGGCGGTTGGCCAAAATCTCAGTTGGCCGACGTGGCGATGAGCCGTGCCAGGGTGTCGGCATAACGGCGCAGTTCGTCCTCGGTACGCACTTCGGTTGCGCAGACCAGCAGCGCCGGGGCGAGTTCCGGATAGTCCGGCCCGAGATCGAAGCCGCCCAGAATATCCTCGGTGGCCAGCGAACGCAGCAGATCGGCCGTCGGCGCCGGCAGACGCAGCGCCAGTTCATGGAAGACCGGACGCTCGAACAGCGGCTCGACTCCGGAGATGGCGCCGAGCAACTCGCCCAGCCGGCGCGTGTTGGCATGACAGCTCGCCGCCACCCGCTCCAGTCCCTCGGCCCCCAGCAAAGCCATGTGGATGGTCGCCGCCGTCACCAGCAGTCCCTGGTTGGTGCAGATGTTGGAGGTCGCCTTGCCGCGCCGGATGTGCTGCTCGCGCGCCTGGAGCGTGAGCGTGAAGCCCGGCTTGCCGTCCAGATCCAGCGTCCGCCCAACGATGCGGCCGGGGAGCTGGCGCACATGCTCCTGCTTGCAGCACAGAAAACCGGCATAGGGACCGCCCGAGGATAGCGGCATCCCCAGCGGCTGGGCCTCGCCACAGGCAATGTCGACGCCCTTCGCACCCCACTCGCCCGGCGGGGAGAGCAGAGCGAGCGCGACCGGATTGACCACGGCGATCGCCAGCGCCTTGTGCGCGTGCGCCCAGTCGGTCAGTTCATCGACGGTTTCCAGGATACCGAAGAAGTTGGGCTGATTGATGACGACGGCGGCGCACTCCCCGGCGCCAATCGCCGCCTCCAGCCGCTCGATCGGCGTGTACCCGCCGCGCGGATCGAAATCCACGTCCACCAGCTCGATGCCCTGCGGCTCGACGATCGCGCGCAGCGTGCGCCGATAGGCCGGATGCAGCGCGCGCGGCACCAGGACGCGCTGCGACTTGGTCTGACGATTGGCGCGCACCGCCATCAGCACCGCCTCGGCCAGCGCCGAGGCGCCGTCGTAGAGCGAGGCATTGGAGACGTCCAGCCCAGTGAGCGCCGTCATCATCGACTGGAACTCATAGAGCAACTGGAGCGTGCCCTGGCTGGCCTCGGCCTGATAGGGCGTATAGGCGCTGTAGAACTCGCCACGGGTGGCGATCTGCCAGACGGCGGCCGGGATGTGGTGCTCGTAGGCGCCGGCGCCGATGAAGCACAGCGGCCGGCCGTCGGCGCGCGCGCGCGACTGCATCAGGCGCGTGATCTCCATTTCGGAGAGGGCGCCCGGAATGGCGTCGAGCGCCTGCGCGCCGACGCGCAGCCCGGCCGGGATCTCGTCGAAGAGGGCCTCGATGGAGTCGACCCCGATGGTCGCGAGCATCGCGGCGATGTCGTCTGGCGTGTGAGGAATGAAAGGCATGCGAGTTCGACCGCTTGGGTTGGACGCTGAGGGCGGTTGGGGTCGGAATCAGGACTCGTCGGCGACGACCTGCTCGTAGGCGGCGGCATCCAGCAGACCGTCGAGCACGCCCATGTCGGCCGGGGTCAGACGGAAGATCCAGCCGTCCCCGTAGGGGCTGGTGTTGATGGCGTCCGGCGTGTCGGCCAGTGCCGCGTTGCCCTCGACGATCTCGCCGGCGATGGGCGAGTAGATGTCGGAGGCGGCCTTGACCGACTCGACCACGGCGCAGGCGTCCTCGGCGGCGACGGTGCGCCCGTTCTCGGGTACCTCGACGAACACGATATCGCCGAGTGCGTCCTGAGCGTGGTCGGTGATGCCGACGGTGACGGTGCCGTCACCGTTGTCGCGCACCCATTCGTGAGTCTTGGTGTATTTCAGGTCAGCGGGCAGGTTGCTCATGGAAAGCGTCCTCGAATTCAGGATGGATCAGGTTCAGGGTTCGATCAGAATGCGGCCATGCCGGACGAACGGCGGCTTGACGATCCGCGCCGGCACGGGCTTGCCGCGGATCTCGACCTCGCAGGTTTCGCCGAGACCGGGCGCCACGCGCGCCAGCGCGATCGAGCGTTGCAGTGTCGGCGAGAAGCCGCCGGAGGTGATTTCGCCGACTTCGCGCCCGTTGCTGAGCACGGTCTGGTGAGCGCGGATCACGCCGCGCCCGGTCAGCAGCAGACCGACGAATTCGCGCCGCTCGGGACTCGCGCGCAACTCGTCCAACGCGGCGCGGCCGATGAAATCGCGTTCGACCGGTTCCCAGGCGATGGTCCACTCCAGGCCGGATTCGAGCGGACCGACGTCCTCGCCCATGTCCTGGCCATAGAGATTCATCCCGGCCTCCAGGCGCAGGGTGTCGCGCGCGCCCAGACCGCAGGGCCGGACACCGGCGTCCAGCAGCACCGACCAGAGATCGACGGCGTGATCGGCGGGCAACAGGATCTCGAAGCCGTCTTCGCCGGTATAGCCGGTGCGGGCGATGAACCAGCCGCCGCATTCGGTGGCGTGGAAGGGCGCCAGTTCCAGGGCGGAGTCGGCCATCTCGCGCGGCAGACAGGTCGCGGTCAGCTCACGCGCCTGAGGGCCTTGCACCGCGATCATGGCCAGATCGTCGCGGCGGCGAATCTCGACGTCGAAGCCGGTGCGGTGGCTCTCCAGCCAGGTCAGATCCTTGTCGGCCGTGCCGGCATTGACCACCAGCCGATAGTGCCCGGCGGGTCCGCGCAGATAGACGATGAGATCGTCGACCACGCCGCCCGAGTCGTTGAGCATGCAGGAATAGAGCGCCTTGCCGACGGTCTTGAGTTTGGCCACGTCGTTGGCGAGCAGGCGGCGCAGAAAGGCTTGGGCGTCCGGTCCCTCGATGTCGACCGGGCACATGTGCGAGACGTCGAACATCCCGGCGTGCTCGCGCACGGCGTCGTGTTCCTCGATCTGGGAGCCATAGTGCAGCGGCATGTCCCAGCCGCCGAAGGGCACGAGCCGCGCGCCAAGACGCGCATGCTCAGCATAGAGTGGGGTACGCAGGGCCATGCGGCTCTCCTCGTAGAATGCAGGGGCTGCCTTGGCCAGACGGCACAGGCAACACGACAACGGCGAGAATGTGTGATCCCCGCTCGTCGCCCCTCTGTCCTAGACCTGAGAGTTTGCGCCCGGATGTGTGACATCCGGGCGGCCCCGTCGGTGGGCGCGGATCTCGATCCGCGCCGCTCTCCAGAGTCGGTCGTTATTCCCGCGGTCCTTCTGCCTGAGCGATTCCGGGCGGTGTTGCGCCTTCGGCGCCGGCCGGGCGGCCGGTCTCTCCCACGGGACATGACACGAAGCCGGCACTATAAGCGCGAGCCGGCCGGATTACCAGTCGTCCCGCGAGGCGATTCGCCCTGGCGGAGCGGCGGGTGCGGCCGGCGTCGCTCAAGGCCGCGCGCGCCGTCAGCTCTTGTCTTCGGTACGGCGGCGAAACCGGGTACTGCCGCAGTCGGCGCAGGGCGGGATGCGTCCGGCCTTGACGAAATGGGTTTCGGCGCCGCACTGGTCGCAGACCAGGGTGCCGGGGCCGGTGATCTCGCCAGCCTGATAGAGGCTCATCTGACGCGCGGTCTCGGCCCACTGGGCCAGTTGCAGGCTGGTCTGGTCGGCGACCAGCTTGAACATGTCGAACATGCGCTTTTCCATCAGCTCCAGATCGAAGCGCCACCAGTCGCGGATGTCCTGCCCGGTGTCGGCGATGTACTTGGCCGCGTCCTCGATGTCGCGCTTGACGTAGTCCGAAACCTTCTCGGCTTCCTCGCGCGTCAGCTCGCCGAGCTCGACCATGCGCTCGCGCGTCTTGTCGACGATCTCGCGAAACAGGGGGGCCGATTCCTGCTGCGCCTTCTCGATCGCCTCGTGGGTCTGTTTGAGCATGCGCTCATAGGCGTCGACCAGCTTGTCGGTGGTGTCGTGCTTGTGTTCTTCGCTCATGGCGTGGCTCTTCGTTGGCTTGGGGAATGTTGACGTGCTCGGAATTAGGATAGCAAAAGCCCATGCGGTATCCTTGCGCGATCGAATCCGCAGGGCGTTTGGCGTCCTTCGGATTCCAATCTTTGGTTTCGAACCTTCACCCTCTTCGTCAGGACCATCAGCACCCATGCAGACCGACTATGATCCGCGCGCCATCGAGGCGGCGGCCCAAGGCTATTGGGAAGACCATCGATCCTTCAAGGCCGTCGAGGATCCGTCCCGCGAGAAGTTCTACTGTCTCTCCATGTTCCCCTATCCCTCGGGTCGGCTGCACATGGGGCATGTGCGCAACTACACCATCGGGGATGTGATCGCGCGCTATCAGCGGATGCTTGGCAAGAACGTGCTCCAGCCGATGGGTTGGGACGCCTTCGGTCTGCCGGCTGAGAACGCGGCCATCCAGCACGGCATTCCGCCCTCGCAGTGGACGCGCTCCAACATCGAATACATGAAGGGCCAGCTCAAGAGCCTGGGCTTCGGCTATGACTGGGAGCGCGAGCTGGCGACCTGCGATCCGGATTACTACCGCTGGGAGCAGTGGCTGTTCACGCGCATGGTGGAGAAGGGGCTGGCCTATCGCGCCAAGGCGACGGTCAACTGGGATCCCATCGATCAGACGGTGCTGGCCAACGAGCAGGTCATCGACGGACGCGGCTGGCGTTCGGGCGCGCTGGTCGAGAAGCGCGAGATCGAACAGTGGTCGGTGCGCATCACCGATTACGCGCAGGAACTGCTGGACGCGCTCGACGGACTGGACGGCTGGCCGGAGCGCGTGCGCACCATGCAGCGCAACTGGATCGGGCGCTCCGAGGGCGTGCACATGGAGTTCGGCGTGGCCGGCTCCGACGAGACGCTCGGCATCTACACCACCCGTCCCGATACCGTCATGGGCGTGACCTATGTCGCGGTGGCTGCCGAGCATCCGCTCGCGCACCGCGCGGCCGAGAACAATCCGGCGCTTGCGGCCTTCATTGATGAGTGTCGCAAAGGCGGCACCACTGAGGCCGAGCTGGAAACGATGGAGAAGAAGGGCCATCCGCTCGGTCTCGACGCCATCCATCCGATCACCGGCGAGGCCGTGCCCATCTATGCCGCCAACTTCGTGCTCATGGGCTATGGCACAGGCGCGGTGATGGCGGTGCCGGCGCACGATCAGCGTGACTGGGAGTTCGCCGAGCGTTACGGCATCGCCAGAAAGGCCGTCATCCGCTCGTCCGACGGCAGTCCGTGTGGCATCGAGCAGGCGGCCTACACCGAGAAGGGCGTGCTCTTCGACTCCGGTCCCTTCGATGGCCTGACCTCGGAGCAAGCCTTCGACGCCATCGCCGACTGGCTCGCCGAGCGCGGCAAGGGCGAGAAGACCGTCAACTTCCGTCTGCGCGACTGGGGCGTGTCGCGTCAGCGCTACTGGGGCTGTCCGATCCCGATGGTCCAGACTGCCGATGGCGGCATCCGTCCCGAGACCGATCTGCCCGTGCGGCTGCCCGAGGATCTCGTCGTCGACGGTTCCGGCTCGCCGCTCAAGAAGATGCCCGAGTTCTACCAGCTCGCCGGCGGCGAGACGCGCGAGACCGACACCTTCGACACCTTCTTCGAGTCGAGCTGGTATTACGCCCGCTACTGCTCGCCCGACTGCGACACGGCCATGCTCGACGAGCGCGCCCGCTACTGGCTGCCGGTCGATCAGTACATCGGCGGCATCGAGCACGCCATCCTGCATCTGCTCTATGCGCGCTTCTTCCACAAGTTGATGCGCGACGAGGGGCTGGTCGACTGTGACGAGCCTTTCACCAATCTGCTCACCCAGGGCATGGTGGTCGCCGAGACCTGGTATCGCGAGGACGCCGAGGGCCGCAAGCAGTGGTTCAACCCGGCGGACGTGGAGGTCGAGCGCGACGCCAAGGGCAAGCTGATCGGCGGCCGGCTCAAGTCCGACGGTCAGCCGGTCCGGTTCGGCGGCATCGAGAAGATGTCCAAGTCCAAGAACAACGGCGTCGACCCGCAGGCCCTGACCGAGCGCTACGGCGCCGACACGGTGCGCCTCTACACCATGTTCACCTCGCCGCCGGATCAGTCGCTCGAATGGAACGACGAGGGTGTCGAAGGGGCGTTTCGCTTCATTCGCCGGCTGTGGGCCTTGGCAGTCACTGAGGCCGAGGCGATCCGTGCCGCATCCATGCCGGACGAACTGGACGAACCGGCCCAGACCGCCCGCCGCGAGATCCACGGCGCGCTCAAAAAGGCGCTCTACGATTACGAACGCCAGCAGTTCAACACCGTGGTCTCGGGCTGCATGACCATGGTCAACACGCTCTACCGGCTGGAGTCCTCGACCGCGCGGGCGGCGGTGATCCGCGAGGGCGTCGGCATCGTACTGCGGTTGCTCGCGCCCATTGCGCCCCATGTGACCCATCATCTGTGGCGCGAACTGGGCTTCGGTGACGACATCCTGAACGCCGACTGGCCTCGGGTCGACGAGGACGCGCTCAAGCAGGACAGCCTCGACTACGTGGTCCAGGTCAACGGCAAGGTGCGCGGCAGCGTCAAGGTACCCGCCGACGCCGATCAGGCGACGGTTCAGGCCGCCGCATTGGCTAACGAACAGATCGCCAAGTTCATCGACGGTAAGCCGATCCGCAAGGCGATCCTGGTGCCGGGCAAGCTGCTCAATCTGGTCGTTTGAGGCGAGAGCCTGGAGGTCGATCGATATGGCGTGGACGCGAATGGCCTTGTGTGGGCTGCTGGCGCTGGTTCTGGTGCTTCAGGTCGGTTGCGGTTTTCGGCTGCGCGGCAGCGTCGAGATCCCGCCCGAATACAACCCGATGCTGATTCAGGCGCCTAGTGGTTCAGCGGTCGAGCGTGCCATGCGCGACCTGCTGGTCGGCAGTCAGGTCCGGCTGACGGCCAACCCGGCCGAGGCCAGGCTGACGCTGCGCATCCTGTCGGAGAACCGCTCTGAGCGGGTGGCGGCGGTCGACCTGAACGGCAAGACGCTCGCCTATGAGCTGCATTATCTGGTCGACTTCGATGCCGTCGGATCGGACGGCCAGACCCGAGTGCCGCGCCAGACGCTCGACCTGACCCGCACCTTCGACAACCCGGACGTCGAGGTGCTGGGCAAACAGCTCGAACAGGCGATGATCTATGATGACTTCGCGGTCGAGGCCGCCGACCGCATCCTGATGCGGTTGCGCGCGGTCCTGCGCTAACTGGCGGCTACATCCAGTTTCAGACAGGCGCGCCAGGCGTCGAGTAGCTCGGCATTGGCGGCGGCGATGGCCAGCCGGGGTTCCAGAGTGATCGCCGGACTGGGTTCGAGACTGTCCGGGATCAGATGCATGGCCGCCGCGCCGGCCTCATCGGCGATCAGGCGTCCGGCGGCATAGTCCCACAGCTTCTGGCCGCCGTGCAGATAGAGCTGAAAGCGTCCGGCCGCCAGCCAGCACCATTCGAGCGCGACCGACCCGAGATAGCGCTGCGAGCTGAAACAGGTCTGGCGGGTGACGGCTCGCAGCAGTTCGGGCGGGAGCCGCTTGAGATCGACCATCGCCAGACAGTCGCGGATCGATCGACTTGGCGCGAAAGGCTGAATCGGCTGGTCGTTCAGCCAAGCCCCCTGGCCTCGGGCAGCGACGAAGCACTCGTCGCGCACCGGGTCGAGGATAGCGCCGAGTACCGGTCGCCCGCTCTCGATCAGCGCCAGCGAGATCGAGAAGGCCGGAAAGCCGGCCGCATAGTTGCTGGTGCCGTCCAGCGGGTCGACCACCCACAGGGCGCTGTCGGCGTTTTGGAGCATTCGCTCCTGCTCGGCGGATGTCATTTCCTCACCGAGCAGCGGGATGCCGGGGAAATCGCGCGCGAGCGCTTCAGAGAGGTAGCGTTGGGCCGCTAGGTCGGACTCGGTGACGAAGCTGCCGTCGGCCTTGTGGCTCGCCGCTATTCCATGCCAGTTGGGCAGGATGGCGGTCGCGGCCGTGTCGCGTAGCAGACGGGCGAGGTGGGTCGGTTCGGCTGTCATCGTTCGCGGGCCTATTGGGTCAGGTGCTCTACACATCGCGCGCCGGACGCGCTTTAATTCACGTTTTCGTTTCTCGATTCCAAGATATGGAGCCTGTCGCGATGCCCTTACAACCCGTCATTCTCTCCGGTGGATCCGGTACGCGACTGTGGCCGCTCTCGCGTGAAGCCTATCCCAAGCAGTTCCTGCCGCTCACCAGTCAGCATACCATGCTGCAGGAGACGGTCGGTCGGCTCGACGGTCTGGCCGAGGAGCATCCGCGCCAGGCCATCGCCGTGCGCGATCCGCTGGTGGTCTGTAACGATGCGCATCGCTTCCTGGTCGCCGAGCAGTTGCGGCTGATGGGGCGACGGGCCGCCGCCATCGTGCTCGAACCCAAGGGGCGCAACACCGCACCGGCGCTGACGCTGGCCGCGCTTGTGGCCAATCAGTCGGACGCGGATCCGGTGATGCTGGTGATGCCGGCCGATCACAACATCCGCGACGAACCCGGTTTTCGCACCGCTGTCGCCGATGCCCATGCGCTGGCGCGCGACGGTGCCGTTGTCACCTTCGGCATCGTGCCGAGCAAGCCCGAGACCGGCTATGGCTACATCCGTCAGGGTGCGCCCTGCGAGCCGGCCGATCTGCATGGTGCGGCTTACGCACTCGACGGCTTCGTCGAGAAACCCGATGGCGAGACCGCCCAGCGTTATCTGGCCTCGGGCGACTATCTGTGGAACAGCGGCCTCTTCGTGCTGCGCGCCTCGGTCTGGCTGACCCTCATCGAACGCTTCCGGCCCGACATCGCTCAGGCCGTGACCCTGGCATTCGAGAGTGCCGCGAGCGATGGCGACTTCCTGCGTCTCGACAGCGCGCTGTTTGCGGCCTGCCCGAGCGATTCGATCGACTACGCGGTCATGGAGGCGCTGGCGCGCGCGGCCCGCAGCGGGGAGGCGAGCGATCTGCCGCCGGCGATCGTGATTCCGCTCAACGTCGGCTGGTCGGATGTCGGCGCCTGGTCGGCGCTGTGGGAGGTGCGCGAGCAGGACGCCAGCGGCAATGTGCTCGATGGCGATGCCTTCGTCCACAATGCCCATGACAATCTGCTGGTGGCCAAGCACCGCATGGTGGCGGCCATCGGTGTCGATAACCTGATCGTGGTCGAAACCCCGGACGCCGTGCTGGTCGCGACCAAGGAGGCGGCGCAGGACGTCAAGGCCGTCACTCAGTTCCTCCAGCGCGAGCAGCGCGACGAATACATCCATCATCAGCGCGTGCATCGACCTTGGGGGGCCTATGAGTCGATCGGGCGGGGATCGCGCTATCAGGTCAAGCGCCTGACCGTGAAGCCGGGCGAGTCGCTGTCGTTGCAGATGCATCATCATCGCGCTGAGCACTGGATCGTCGTCTCCGGCACCGCGCGCGTGACCTGTGACGACAAGAGCTTTCTGCTCACTGAGAACCAGTCGACCTATATCCCGGTCGGCACCACGCATCGGCTGGAAAATCCGGGCCGCATCCCGCTCGAACTGATCGAGGTCCAGTCCGGCAGCTATCTGGGCGAGGACGATATCGTGCGCTTCGAGGATCGCTACAATCGCGATCCGGTCGAGCCGCACCCGACCGACAAAACCTGTTGAGGCGCTCAGCGTCTCCCGCTCTTCATCACCACTTCACAACGCGGTTTCAATCATGGGATTCAAATGCGGCATCGTCGGCCTGCCCAACGTCGGCAAGTCGACTCTCTTCAATGCCCTGACCAAGGCGGCCATCGCGGCCGAGAACTACCCTTTCTGCACCATCGATCCCAATGTCGGCGTGGTGCCGCTGCCCGACCCCCGGCTCGATGTCATCGCCAGCATCACCAAGCCGCAGAAGGTGCTGCCGACCTCGATGCAGTTCGTCGACATCGCCGGACTGGTGGCCGGCGCGTCCAAGGGCGAGGGGCTGGGCAACAAGTTTCTGGCCAACATCCGCGAGACCGATGCCATCGCCCATGTAGTGCGCTGCTTCGAGAACGATGACGTGGTGCATGTGGCCGGCAAGGTCGATCCGCTCGGCGACATCGAGGTCATCAACACCGAGCTGGCGCTGGCCGATCTCGAATCGGTCGGCAAGGCGCTCGACCGCGCTCAACGTGCGGCCAGGACCGGCGACAAGCAGATCCTCAAGCGCAAGGAGATCCTGGAACGCGCGCAGGCCCAGCTCGACGCCGGTCAGCCGGTGCGCGCCCTGGGTCTTGATGAAGACGAACTGGACGAACTGCGCGATCTGTTCCTTCTGACCGCCAAGCCGACCATGTACATCGCCAATGTGTCCGAGGACGGGTTCGAGAACAACCCGCTGCTCGACCGGGTGCGGGCGCTGGCCGAATCCGAGGGGGCCGTGGTGGTGCCGGTGTGCGCGGCGATCGAAGCCGAGATCCTCGAACTCGACGATGAGGCGCGCGATGAGTTCCTGGCCGATCTCGGGCTGGAGGAGCCGGGTTTGAACCGCGTGGTGCGGGCCGGTTATCGGCTACTGGGTCTGGAGACCTATTTCACCGCCGGTCCCAAGGAGGTGCGCGCCTGGACCATCCCCAAGCAGTCCAGGGCGCCGCAAGCGGCCGGCGTCATCCACTCCGACTTCGAGCGCGGCTTCATCCGCGCCGAGGTGATCGCCTATGAGGACTTCGTTGCCTGCAAGGGCGAGCAGGGGGCCAAAGAGGCCGGCAAGCTGCGCTCGGAAGGCAAGGAGTATGTCGTCCAGGATGGCGATGTCATCCACTTCCGGTTCAACGTCTGAGGTTTGGGCAGGGTTTGGCGGGAGTTGGAAACATGGTGGCGATGTAGCGATCTCAGCGCATCCTGGGCGCCACCCGCCGAACCCTGGCCAGTCCGAGTGCTTCCAGCAGGCGGATATACAGCCAGCCGATATCGATTTCCCACCATTCGTTCGAGAGCCTCGCCGAGGTGGCGTAGGCATGATGGTTGTTGTGCAACTCCTCGCCGCCGATCAGGATGCCCCAGGGCACGATGTTCCTGGAGGCGTCATTGGGCGCAAAGCGGCGATAGCCCCAGTAATGGCCGATGCCATTGATGACCCCGGCGGCGAAGAACGGAACCCATAGCATCTGGACCGCCCAGATGGTGATCCCGATGGGACCGAACAGGATCAGATCGATCATCAGCATCAGCGCGACGCCAAGTCCGCTGTGCCGCGCATAGAGGTGACGCTCGAGTGCATCGTTGGGTACGCCGCGCCCGTAGCGCTCCAGCGTATCCGTCACGGCGGCTTCGCGGCGATAGAGATCGACGCCATCGAACAGGACTTTGTTGATCCCGTAGACCTGCGGGCTGTGCGGATCGTCCGGGGTCTCGCACTTGGCATGATGTTTACGATGGATAGCGACCCATTCGCGCGTGATGAGTCCCGTGGTGAGCCACAGCCAGGCACGGAAGAAATGGCCGGCGAGCGGATGCAGATCCAGAGCATGGTGCGCCTGATGACGGTGCAGGTAGATGGTGACGGAAACGATGGTCACATGGGTCAAGGCCAGGATGACCAGCACGTATCCCCACCAGGGCAGTTCGATGAGACCAAGCGGCATGGGGGCGGACTCCAAGTTGGAATAGACCTAGCTTGGTCGCCCCAGCCGCCGGCGTCGGTACGGTACCGCACATTCGGTGCGTCATGAATGCGCGGCAGCGTACAGAACGATTCGGCGCGCCGGTCTACAGTGAAACCGGATTGCCGCACCGAATAGATCCGCTGGATTTTCGGCGTTCGACATCAATCAGCCGTGACACCTTCCCCCATCGCCATCAAGGAACAGAATATGAATCCTCTCAACGTGACGGTGATCGCCGCTTCAATCGGCCTGATTTTCAGTGCCTGCATCAGCGCGCAAGCCCTATCGGAGACCACGACAGCACCGACGGTCGCCGGCGGGATGGAGCGATCCGCAGAAAGGCAAGCGAGCCAGGAAGCACTCGGTCAAACACGCGATACAAATTACGAGATGGCAAAGGACGACTGCAAGGTTCTGGAAAGCGGTGACCAGGAGCACTGTGAGGACGAGGCCCAAAAGCAGTACAGCAAATAGCCGGGGAGGCAGGATGAAAATTCAGACGCCGGCACACGGGAGCGATCCGGCGCTGAGTCATGCGCTAGGTCGGTTGATGCCTTCGCGCCCCGGAGTCCGCCGTGTCGGACGTCGTCACCGGCAACAGATTTTCCCCGTCCTTGAGCGGCCCGGCCTCGCGTGCCTGCTCCTCGATGACGATCGATTCGCTGTATAAACCCGCTTCCGCTTTTGTCGACACGACTTCCAGCTCGGCGTGCCGCGATTCCGCGGGTAGCCGTTTTTCCAGCGAGGGGCTTGGCACATCCGTCGCTTTCCGGGGGAGCACGGTGACGGGGATGCCTTGCGGGAAGACCACCTCGCGGGCCTCGTCGGGCATCGAGATGCCCTGGTTCTGAAACGCGCGCTTCACCAGCCGGATGACCGAGGAGCGTACCTTCTGCAAACTGTGCTCGCGTCCATTGAGCCAAAAGTAGAGGCGCAGGTTGACGGTGGCGCCGCCGAGGCTGTCGGCCAGGACCGATGGCTCCGGATCGTTCAGGACGGCTGGATGGTCCGACAGAACCTTGCGTGCAATCTCCTGGGCCTCGGCGATCGCGTCGTCGTAGCCGATGCCGACCATAAAGTCGGCGCGCCGGTTGGGACTGGTCGTGAAGTTGCTGACGATGGCCTTGTAAACGGTGGCGTTTGGAATCTGCGCAAGAGTGCCGTCGAGCGTCATCAGGACGGTGGTGCGCATGTTGAGCTGCTGCACATAGCCGGTCACGCCGGAGATCTCGACCAGATCGCCGGTCTCGAACGGCTGCTGGATGCTCAGAAAGATGCTGGACAGAAAGTTCTCGGTGATATCGCGAAAGGCGATACCCAGGATCAGGCCGATCAGACCGGTACCGCCGACCAGCGTCAAGGCGAGTTGCGTCAGGCCGGAGACCCGCAGAATCAGATAGACGCCGGAGAGGACAACGAGTCCGCCGGCCGCCCGCGCGATCACCGTTTGCAGCAGTTTCGTCTGAATCCTGTGACGGAGCAGGACACGGACGATTCGTATCGCCAACAGCGCCGCCCCCACCGACAGCGCCAGGATCAGCAGCCCGAACAGCACGAACGGCATGGCGCGGATGAAGTCGCGCCAGAGTGCGGAGAGTCCGCTGGAGGCCTGGCGAAAATCCCAGACCGAGGGTTCCGGTACTTCGAGTCGGTTGGCAACGGCGACGACGTCCTGAGTATTGCGCGCGAGATCGCCCGCCCATTGTTTCAGCTCATCGGACTCCACCAGACCATTGAGAAAGACGACGCCTTCCTCGACCCTGACCTGCGGGTCGGTGAACCAGTCGGTCGCGTGCAGCACGGTCTGAAGTCGCCGGCGGATTTGTTCGTCCTGCGCGACGGGTGCGACGTCCACCTTGGCGGCGACCGGGGACAGCTCTTCCCTGGTGGGGGTGATGAGTTTCTGCGGCGCGTCGCCCTCGTCGACGGGTTCCTGTGCCACGACCGGGTTTATCACTCCACAGCACAGGGAGGCGAGCAAGATCGCCCGCGCACAGGCCCCGACACGGCGGCAGCGCCATGGTCGCATGTGCTCGCCCCCCATTGGATGCGGTGGATCCAATCAGGTTTGCACCTGTAGGTTCAGGTCAAGCCAACGTCCGCACCGTCTTCTCGCGTTCCCACTGCCGGGTCTTGGCCGCCGCGAGAAAGGCGTCGACGTCATCGGCGGCCACCACGCCCGTATCAGGTCGAATGCCGGCGGCCTGGATGAGCACCTGCCCGCCGCGATCAACCGCCAACGCCTTGATGTGCCAGAAGGCGTCGCGCACGAAATCGATGGCGGCCGACTCGGTCGACAGTCGCTTGGCGCCGTCCTCCGAGAGCAGAATCGCCACGGCGTCGAACATCACCGAGGGCATACCCGCGAGCTGACCGTCAACCGCCAGCAGTACGCCATCGGCCAGCTTGGCGGCGCCGACCTTGGGCGCAATGAGCTTGACGCTCATGCCGGCTGCTTTCGCTGCCATCATCAACGTCTCGACGGCGGCGGGGTCGGAGCCATCGGCCATCAGGATGCCGACCACCCGCCCGGCGAGGCTGTCCTTCATCTTGCCGATGATCTGCAACCTGGACGAAGGCGGAAGATCCTGTACTTCACCGCCGGCGCCCACCGGGTGCGCACCCGGCAGCGCCGGCTCAGATGAATCGCTCGTTGATAATCGCGTGCTCATGTTTGGACTCCTGGAGATGTCACAGGGGGCTGCCATTCAGCCGACAGCCACCGAAAAGCGCACGGCCTCATCCAAGCCGAAACAGTGCTTGGATGAGGCCGTGGAAAACGTGCGTTAGAGGCGCGCTACATCCGCTGCGCGTTCCGTACCGTAATAGGCATGGATGTCTTTCTCCCATTCCGGATCGGCCATGTCGGGCCACTGATCCTTGTCAAATCCGGGGGCGTTTTCCAGGTGTTCCTTGTCGACATTCAGCACAAAGCACTTGTTCTCGGTATCGAGCGTCAAGGCGCTCCAGGGCACGGCGAAGAGTTTTTCTCCCATACCGAGAAACCCACCGAAGGACATGACCGCATACGCGACCTGGCCATTGCGCATGTTCAACATGATCTCTTTGATGTCGCCGAGCTTTTCGTCGCTTTGGTTATGGACGTCATTGCCCACGAGGGTATCGGCCCCCATCAACTCTGGCCCCGGCCCGGCACTGGAATCTGCATCTGCATGGGATTCGCGCTTGTACATGCCATAGGTATCGCGCTCTGTGTAGTTCATATTCGTCTCCAAAAATCATTTGAATGAATGAGAAACAGACACATCATTGAATTCATCAACACCTGATGGCCGTAGCCGGCAGACGTGCTGCGCTTCCTTGACATTCAGTGCGGTCTTTGACGTATTCTTGAGGCATTGGTGTCTTCAGAGACTGTGGTGTGTCGTGACATGAACATGGAATGAGATATTCCATGTCATAGTTCCCACCATACAGCCCACGACGCCTCCGCTCGGTGCGGCAGCGCACTTAAGGAACGGTCCTTCGCTTCGCACTCCATGGCCGGCAACGCCTGACGTGCCCCTGGATTTGATCTGCATCAAGGCGTCAAACGCCGTGCGCGGGTGCAATGAGCCAACTGGCGAACCCATCGCCCTGGAGGATTTTGGCCATGACCCAGCGCCCGTCCCTCGAGTCGTCGGAGCCGTCGTCCGCTCAGGACGCCCTCGCCGAGATCGAGCTCACCGACGACGACATCCTGGAGGCGATGCGCGAGATCCCCGGCTATCTCGACATCACCACCATGGATTTCCGCGCCGTCTACCGTCTGGCCCATCGTCACGCGATCGACCGGCTGTTCAGCGGGATCACCGCCGGACGGCTGATGCGCCGCGAAGTCAGCCCGCTGACGCCCGAGACACCGCTCGCCGAGGCCATCCCGAGCTTCGTGCGCCAGGGGCTGAAATCGCTGCCGGTGGCGGACGGGCAGCAGCGCGTGCTGGGCATCCTGACCGAGACCGAT